>DAOPWT010000036.1:5222-10909 GCA_035351775.1 Bacillota bacterium
TCCGCCGCTCGCGCCGGCGCAGGCGATCAGAAGCTGACTGCGCTGTACGCCGACTCCAAGCAGCAGATGGTCGCGGGAGACGAAGCGGTCCGCCAGGAGCTCGCTCAGCAGCTGGCCGTGGCGCAGGCGAAGGCTGATTCAGTGCAGGCCTCTGCGTTGGCCGCGGTAGCGGGCGAAGCCAAGTCGCGCCAGGATCTCGAGTCCAGGCTGAGCCTGTCGATAGATGGGCTCAAGGCCGCAGATGAGGTGCAGAAGGCGCAGATAGGCCAGCTCTCCCTGAAGCTGGACGACGCCGTGGCCGCCATCGCATCCGCTCGGGCCATGGCTGAGGCTGCGATCGCCAACGAGGTTGCGGCGAGGCAGAACGCGGTCGCATCGCTCGAGATCGCACAGCGCGAACTCGCCGAGTCGATGAGGGTCTCGCTCGACTCTGGACTGGACGCCGAGCGCATGGCCCGTGAGAAGGATATGGCCGATCTCCGAGCGGGGCTCGCGAGCCTGACTGCGATCCAAGATGATATGGCCAAATCCTCCGCTTTGGCCCTGGGAGCCGCTGTAGAGACTGAGCGGCGTGAACGGGCGGCCGCAGATATCCAGCTCAAGGATGCAGACGATAATCTCCGGTTGTCGCTTGACCAGCTCGGCGGGCGCGTTACCGCCCTGGAAGAGGCGGTCACGCGCAGAATATCTAGCGAGATTTCGCAGGTCAATGTGGCGATCGAGGCGGAGCGGGCGGCTAGGGACAAGGATGTGGCTGGGCTCGCCGCCGCAGTCGACGGGCTGGCCTCCGACCACGACGCCCTGCATGCGGCATCTGCGACGAAGGATGCTCTGTCGCAGGCCGCCGACGCCCTGTCGGTTAAGGTAGATGCTGAACGTGCGGCGAGGCAGGAAGAGGTTCGAGGAATACTTGCGGAACTGGCCAAAGCGCGCGGCGAGATAGCTGATCTTGATCGGAAGACGGCGGAAGCTGACGCGGCCATCATCGCAGGGCTCGAGGTTGAGCGGGCCCGCATAGGAGCCGTTGCCGCGGAGCTTCAAGCCCTGACACAGGCCGTGTCTGAGTTGGAGCAGTACGCCCAGACGATCGAGGGCGGCCTGAAAGAACTGGGCAAGAAGCAGGGTTCCGACTACAATCAGCAGCGCCAGGCGTTGATGGACCTGCAAGTGGCTCTGGATAAGCTATCGAAGACCCTAAGCGACAAGATCGCAGCCAATGCCGCGGAAGACGTGCGCACAGGCGCCAAGGTCGTCGAGAACGCCATGGACATCCGCAAGGTAGTCGATGCATTGAACGAAACCAGGCAGGCTCTGAATGCCAACATCGCATCGACGAAAGAGGCGCATGCGGCTATCGCCGAAGTCAATACGACCATAGAAGGTCTGAACAAGCGCTTGGCCAGCATGGAGCTGATGCTTCAGGGCAGCGTGGACGAGCTCAGGAAGCGTTTCGCCGATGATCTCGTAGCTGAGAGATGGGAAGCTGAGGCCCGCGAGGTCAAGTTGCAGTCGATGATCGAGGAGCTGCAGGCCCGTGTGGACCGTTTGGAGGGGCAGAAGGCGAGCCAGCCTACGGGCACAATGGGTTCGGGAGCCATAATCGGCGTTCTGGCTGTAGTGGCTGCAATCGTGGCGGCCATAGCCCTTGGCTCCGGAGGAGGCGGCAACTAGCGTCGCCATTTCGCCCAGTATACTATGTCGCGCGGGCCGCCGGCGCTCAACGTTGCGCCGGCGGCCCGCTGTTCACCGATAGAGCCTCTAGCGAGACCACCACGTGAACCTGCTATTACTTCTTAACGCCTTTCACACTGACCATACCCGTCTTGGGATCCACCTTATGGCAGTGCGTGCAGGACCCCCCATAGACGCTTATGAAGCTATTGCCTTCAGATAGGTGCCCCGCATGCATGATTTTTCCCATGTCGGCACGCTTGGCGTGGCACATGTAGCAGTTGTTGATGTCCTCTTTCACGGATACATGCTTGGGCGCGCTCTTCTTGACCACGGCGGCGAGGCTGTTATCAACTCCGCCAGCTTTGGTGTGACAATCGGTGCATCCAGTGGGATTCACATCAGCAGCAGTGCCGAGGCCGTTCTGCGGGTTGCCGGGCGTCGCCGCCAGGATTGCTGCGGACGCTGCCGCGGCCACTAGGGCAGCGACAAACAGAATCACCAGTGATCTCCTCATCCTGATACCTCCCTGACCCAGCTTGGGCGTGATCATTGTGCCTTACGTCACGATTATAGCATCTGGAAACGCAAAGCAGTAGTAGCTGTGGCGGATAGGTCTGGCGGGAATGTAACCAATCCTGTTACAAAGTCATAATGTGTAGCGCTTTAGGGTCGTAGGGCGGCGCCTGTCGAGGCTTGCGCCGCAAGGAGGGGTGCATGGATGGATGAGGCGTCGAGCAGAGGATTTATCGCTGATATCCTGGTCATCGCCGGTTTGATGGCCAGCGTGTGGCTGCTGACAGAGGGCGAAGAGGAGCGGGGTAGAGGGGAGCAGCTTGAGGCTGCGGAGGATGTGGGGCCGCCTGACCTGCGCCCAGGCAAGGGCGAATCGCAAGGCTAGAGCATAGTTTGTGGGAGAGCGGGGAGGTGGAGTGATGAAGCAGTCTTCCTTCAGATATTCTGGTTCGGGCAGGCTCCGCCAGCAGAAGATCGTCATATTCGACAAAGGTGTAGACCGGGCCGACTGGGTGGAGATTCTGTCGGGTTGTAGGGGATACGTCGTGAGGGAATTGCCTCTTGTGAATGGGCTTGTCGTTCTGGTCGACGAGGATGAGGCGGCTGACGTACAGTCGCTGGCGAGCTCCAGGTCGGGAGTGCTTCGAGTAGACGACGACATCGACATCAACATGGTGTTTGAGGTTGGGAAAATGGCGTGGGGGCCACGGCTCGTTGAGAACACTCCGTGGGGCATATCCCGTATCAACCTCAAGGGGGTGGGCGGGACAGGTCGGGGAGTGAAGGTGGGTGTGCTGGACACGGGAGTCGACTCGGCCCACCCCGATATCGGCAGGAACGTAAAGGGCGGAATGGACACGGTCAGCGGTACCGCGTCTGTCCGCGACGACAACGGGCATGGTACTCACGTGTCGGGCACTATAGCTGCCCTGCGAAACGGCGTTGGTGTTGTGGGCGTTGCGCCTGAGGCGAGTGTGTACTCTGTGAAAGTACTCGACAGCCGAGGGTCGGGTAAACTATCCAACCTGGTTCAGGGGATGGAATGGTGCGTCAGCCAGCAGATCAAGGTAGTCAATCTCAGCCTCAGCGCAAGTAAGGAGAACCAGACGTTCCGAGAAGTGGTGATCGCTGCTAGGAGGGCGGGTATCACCATGGTGTGCGCAGCGGGAAACAGCGGGCCGTCTCCTAATACCGTGGGGTACCCGGCCAGATACGTCGAGACAATCGCGGTTGGGGCCATAGATGACCGCAACTCCATTCCCAATTTCTCCAGCAGAGGAAGGGAGATAGCGGTGAGTGCGCCGGGTGTGGATGTCCTGTCTACGTGGCCGGGTCGCAGGTACCGCAAGAGCTCGGGCACATCCATGGCGGCCCCGCACGTTACAGGCGCTGTCGCGCTCCTTTTGGAAGCTGACCCTGCGCTGACTCCGTCTGAGATCAAGTCCCTATTGCAGTCGACGTCCGTCCCGGTGCCGGGAGCAGGCCCCGACGAGCAGGGGGCGGGTGTGATAGACGTGGCGGCTGCGTTGGCCAGGGTGGCGAAAAAGCGGGCTGTAGCAGTTACGCGGGTGGGGGTGTCCACATGAGGTTGCCTACGGATTCTGAAAGCGTGGCTTTGGTCCGGGCTTTGCGCCCGTTCCTGAGCGAGCGCGGACAATCGGCGGCTGACGACTTGCTGGGTTCTGTGAACCTCATATCAGTGCTGGATTCACTGGGGGATGTTGTCAGGAAACGGAGAGGGATGGGGCTGCAAGACCGCCCGCTCGCGTTCCTGTCAGGCATGGCCAACCTGGATCTCGACCCGAAAATCGTGGCAAAGGCGGTGGAGAACATGATGGATATGGACAAAAGCCCGGCGGCTTCGCAGCCCGAGAAACCCAAGACCGGGCGTGAGCCCCAGGGTCCGCGACCGGAGGATATCACCAAGATGCTGCAGAGCGTAATGTCGAGGGCTTCGTCCGATCCGAGCTTCGCAGCGTTGCTGGGCTCGTTGGCGCAAGAGGGGATGAGGTCCAATATGCTTCCCAAGCTAATCGAGACGCTTGGAGCGGAGATTCCTCCGCCCGACAGCGCGCCTGAGCGGCAGGGATAGGACGGGAGGTGCTGGGATGAAACTCGACAGTCTGTTCTCATCGGGCACAGGGCTTGGCAAGCTGCTGCCGCTCTTCATCCTGCTTATCGTGTTTCTCTTCGTCGAATGGTGGTTCTAGCATGCCCATAGGGCACGGGGGTGACATACGATGACTGAGAAAAGCTCAGAAACCAAGACGACCTGGTTCTTCTGGGGATTCCCATGGTGGTGGTGGTTGGTGATCATCGGCATAGTCTTAGTGGTGCTCTTCCTCCTGTTTAGGTAGTTGGCCGATCCGCGCTCACACTCCCGACACCAGGCCCATGCAACTCGACCGTAGCCCGAGAGCCGCGCAGAGGCGCGGCTCTGCCTATTCTATCCAGCGCTGCTTTCGCCCGGGCCAGCATGGGTGGTATAATACGCGTAGAGCGCTCAGGCACAGACCGCGGGCGTTTGAGGAGGCGGTCCGTATATGAACCATTCTGCACAGCCGGGTATCGTCATCATCGGCCTAGGTCCGGCGGGTTTGATGGCCCTTGAGGGAGCGAGGGACCACGACGCAGATGTCCCTGTCGTCATAGTGTCAGGCGAGCCCCACTATGCCTACTTCCGCCCCAGGCTTTCGCACCTCCTTGGATCGGAAATCCTGCCAGAACAGATAGCGGTGAAACCAGAGGCCTGGTACGACGAACGCCATGCGAAGGTCTTGCTTGGGCGCGCCGCTCGAGCCATTAGCATTGAGCAAAGGGCGGTTGTGCTCGACGACGGAACGAGCCTGCCCGCGCGCGCGGTTGTGTTGGCGTGCGGAAGCAGCCCGTTTGTGCCCCCGCTTCCCGGGCGCGACAGGCAGGGCGTATTCTCTCTGCGCAGTGCGGCTGACGCCCGGGCCATCACTGAGGCGTGTAGGCATGCGCGCACTGTATGCGTGGTGGGCGCCGGTCCGCTCGGGTTGGAGGCGGCGTGGGCTCTGGCCAAATTGGGCCTGGAGGTCCATCTGCTCGAGCACGGCTCCAGGCTTCTCGCGAAGATGCTGGATGAGCCCGCATCACGGATGCTGGCCGATATCGTTGCGCGTGCGGGGATCACGCTCCATCTGTCGGCCTCCAGCGAGTCGGTGACGGCTCAGGGTGTGCGGCTTGCGGGCGGGCGGGATGTGCCTGGTGAAGTCGTGCTGTTTTCAACAGGCGTTCGTCCCAATCTAGAGCTGGCGAAATCGGCCGGAATCAGTGAAAGCCGCGGAGTCGTGGTTGATGCCAACATGCGCACGTCGGAGCCATGGATATTTGCCGCCGGCGATGTGGCAGAGTTCGCCGGGGCGCCGGGAGGTACCTGGCCCGTCGCCATGGGTCAAGGTAAGGTGGCCGGAGCCAACGCCGCCAGGGCCGCCAGGGCCGGCGCTGCCGATCCCGCCGGCGCGCTGATTGAGTAT
>DAOPWT010000036.1:11009-13496 GCA_035351775.1 Bacillota bacterium
GCGCTCGCCGCGGGCGCATAGACGCGACACTCGGGAGGCTAGGGGATGCACGTAGAACACAAGAAAGCCAGGGTCGTAGCCTTCGGCTGCCAGATGAACGAGCGCGATGCCGAGACCATCTCAGGTCTTTTGGAGCAGATCGGGTACGGGCGCGCCGACGCTGGTGCCGACGCTGGTGCCGACGCTGGTGCCGGTGCTGGCGGCGATATGGATGCGGACGTGGTCATATTCGTCACCTGCTGTGTGCGGGAGAATGCGGAGAACCGCGCCATGGGCAACCTCGGCGACATGAAAAGGCTCAAGGCGCAAAGGCCGGGCATGATCATAGGTATATGCGGTTGCATGGTGCAGCAGGAGCATGTCAGGGACATGGTGGAGCACCGGATGCCTTGGGTCGATCTGGTGTTCGGGACTCACAACATACACCGTCTGCCGGAACTGATGGCCCGAGTGGAGGCGGGGGAGCGCGTCATCGAGGTCTGGGACGAAGCCCACGAGATCGTCGAAGGGCTGCCGGCGGCGAGGGCCTTCCGCCACAAGGCTTTCGTGAACATCACGTATGGATGCAACAACTTCTGCACCTACTGCATAGTGCCGTACGTAAGAGGAAGGGAGCGGAGTCGCCGCCCCGACGACATCCTGGCCGAAGTGCGCGAGCTTGCTGCGTCAGGTTGCCGAGAAGTGACTCTTCTGGGTCAGAACGTGAACTCATACGGGCGCGGGCTCGGGCCTGGGGGAGATGGGCGCGTATGGGGTTTTGCCGATCTCCTTCGCGCTGTGAATGCCCTAGACGGGATTGCACGGATACGGTTCACTACATCGCACCCTCGCGACTTCAGCGATGAGATGATCGAGGCGGCTGCCTCGTGCGACAAGGTGTGCGAACACTTCCACCTGCCGCTTCAAGCTGGAAGCGACAGAGTGCTCAAGATGATGAACCGGGGCTATACGTCCCAGCGTTACTTGGATCTAGTGGGCCGTATCAGGCAGGCCATACCCGGGGCGTCCATAACCACCGACATCATGGTGGGGTTCCCTGGCGAAACGGAAGACGATTTTCGGGCGACCCTCAACATGGTGAGTGAGGTGCGGTTCGATTCGGCGTTCACCTTCATCTACTCCCCGAGGGAAGGCACTCGGGCTGCTTCCATGCCGGATCAGGTGCCGGAGGATGTGAAGCGCGACAGGATATACCGGCTGATAGAGCTGGTAAACGCCACAGCCGAGGGCGTAAATGAGTCCTTGCGAGGGCGTGTGGTCGAGGTCATGGTGGACGGGCCGTCCGAGCGCGACGCTTCCATACTAGCCGGCAGGACCAGGTCCAACAAGATGGTGCATTGGCGCCCACAGTCCGGCAGCCCCCAAGGCGAGCTCGCTCCAGGCTGTATGGCCATGGTGAGAGTGGTGGAACCTCGCACGTGGACGCTCCATGGCGAGGCGGCCGATGTGGCGCGGAAGGCGGGGCGGGTAGACTGATGGCCAAGAAGCCGACGCCCATGTTCAAGCAATATCGGGAGCTTAAGGCGGAGCATCCTGACGCCGTCCTCATGTTCAGGCTGGGCGACTTCTTCGAAATGTTCTGCGAAGATGCAGAGATAGCCAGCCGTGAGCTGGGCATCGTCCTGACGAGCAGGGATGCGGGCCCGTCAAACAAGATGCCCATGTGCGGCGTCCCACATCACGCCGTGGACGGTTACATTGCCACGCTGGTGCAGAACGGGCACAAGGTGGCTATTGCCGATCAGGTGGAAGACCCGCGCGCGGCCCGGGGCCTCGTGCGCCGGGAGATCGTGCGCGTGATCACTCCGGGCACCTATGCCGACCAGGTGGACCCGGTCACAAACAACTTCCTTATCGCGGTGGTCGTGGCCCCGACCGGCATGGGGCTTGCCGCGTGCGATGGGTCGACCGGCGAACTTCTGGCTACCCAAGTGCTGGGCGACGATGCCGCGAAGTCCATATCCGAGGAGATAGGCAGGATATCGCCGAGCGAGTGCATATATCCCGGATACGACGACGATGACGTGTCCGGCAAGCACTCATGCCCGGCGGAGGGCAAGTTCGTGTCGTATCCCAGGCCCCGCAGGGATTTCGAGCTTGCCCATGCCGAAAAGACGCTTCTTGGGCAGTTTGACGTGGCCTCGCTCGAAGGCTTCGGCGCCGGCGGGATGGACCTGGCAGTCCGGGCGGCAGGAGGTCTTGTTTCGTATATTCAGGAAACCCAGATGTCGCGGGCGCCGCAGATATCGCGCATGCGCATCTACCACCTGGGCGAGTTCATGCAGGTGGACGGGCCCACTCGACGCGCGCTGGACCTGTTTGGGCGGGAGAGGGGCCTTGCCCGGGCGCTTGACGACACCCGCACTCCCATGGGCGGCAGGCTTGTCCGGGCTTGGCTTGAGAGGCCGTCCGTATCGGCCGACGAGATCAACGCACGGCTGGATTCCGTTCAAGAGCTGGCAGGCGACACGTTCATGCGGGCCGATG
>DAOPWT010000036.1:13596-14771 GCA_035351775.1 Bacillota bacterium
GGGTTCAGCGCCGAAGTGGACGAGTTGAGCCGGGCGTCTACAGAGGGGCGGCAGTGGCTCGTCAGGCTGGAGGCAAGCGAACGCGAACGCACTGGGATCAAGTCGCTCAAAATCGGCTTCAACCAGGTATTCGGCTACTACATCGAGGTGACGCACGCCAACTCCCATCTGGTACCCGTCGACTACACTCGCAAACAGACGCTGGCAAACGCCGAAAGGTACATCACTGCCGAGCTTGCGGAGCTGGAATCCAAGATCTTGGGAGCGGAAGAGCGCTTGGTGAGGTTGGAGGAGGCGATATTCCAGCAGATCGTGGATGAGGTGGCCCAGTATCTGCCCAGGATACTGTGCACGGCCGGTGCCGTCGCACAGGCGGATGTGCTGGCGGCATTTGCCGAGGTGGCGCGGGGCCGAGGCTATGTGCGACCTGCGGTGGACGACGGGTGCGTCACAGTGATCCGCCAAGCGCGCCACCCGGTGCTGGAAGAGATCTTGGGGCCGTCTAGGTACGTGCCGAGCGACTTGGAAGTGGGCGAAGACGGAGGGCGTCTGCTGATTGTCACCGGGCCGAATATGGCGGGTAAGTCTACAGTGTTGGCTACTGTTGGGCTGATCACGGTGATGGCCCAGATAGGATCGTTCGTGCCCGCTCGTGAGGCGCGCATAGGAATATGCGACGCCATATTCTACCGCACTGGTTCTTACGACGACATCAGCTCCGGAAAGAGCAGCTTCATGGTGGAACTGCTGGAGACGGCCAACATCCTGAACACGGCGACAAGCCGCAGCCTGATCCTCGTGGATGAGCTGGGCAGGGGCACTAGCACCTATGACGGGATGGCCCTTGCATGGGCGGTTGCCGAATGGATGCACGACCAGGTAGCGGCCCGCACTCTGTTCACCACTCACTATCACGAGCTTGCGGCGCTCGAAGAACGTCTGCCGTATGCGCGTAACTACCATGTCGGAGCGGTCGAGCAAGGGGGAGAGCTCGTCTTCCTGTACAGATTGGCCCGAGGGAGCGTGGATCGAAGCTACGGGCTGAACGTGGCGCGAATGGCGGGGCTGCCCAGGGAGGTGATCAGGCGGGCCGAGCAGATCCTGCGAGGTCTAGAGAGCGCTCAGCCGTCGGGCGGGCATCAGATGACCTTGTTTGGCTGGACAGACGAGGAACC
>DAOPWT010000037.1:0-14225 GCA_035351775.1 Bacillota bacterium
GCAATCGAGTAAGTACGGAGGGACGCTTGCAAATGGAAATCACCGCATCCATGGTCAAAGAACTTAGGGAACGTTCGGGCGCGGGCATGATGGACTGCAAGAAAGCACTCCTCGAAACGGGCGGCGACTCCGAGAAGGCAATCATTGTGCTCAGGGAGAAGGGCCTAGCTGCCGCCGCGAAGCGGTCCGGCAGAGAGACCACCGAAGGCTTGATCGATTCCTACATCCATATGGGTGGAAGGATCGGTGTGCTGATCGAGGTCAACTGCGAAACCGATTTTGTGGCGAAGAATGCGCAGTTTCAGGCTCTGGTACACGATCTAGCAATGCAAGTTGCTGCATCTCGGCCGCTCTATGTGTCGCGCGAGCAGGTTCCGGACGATGTAGTACAGCGAGAGCGCGAGATATACCGCACCCAGGCAATCAACGAGGGCAAGCCCGAGAAGTTCGCCGACAAGATCGTCGACGGCAGGATGACCAAGTTCTACCAGGAGGTTTGCCTTCTGGACCAGCCCTTCATCAGGGATCCGGAGAAGAGCGTGGCCGATCTGATAGCCGAGCACATCGGCGTGATCGGGGAGAACATCAGTGTGAGGCGGTTCGTCCGCTTCGAGCGCGGAGAGAGCCTCTGATAGAATGGTCAAAAGAGAGAACACCCTGGTGTTCTCTCTTTTGCTAGGCGCGCCGGTTTCGGCTGCCCTGACGCGGAGTTTCTGCCACGTGAAGGAGAAAGACAGCAGGTATCGAATCGGCATAAGGGGTGACCTGCGTGGAGATGCCCAAGTACAAGCGAGTAGTGCTCAAGCTTTCCGGCGAAGCATTCGCCGGCGGTCAAAGGTTCGGCGTCGAATTCGACTCGGTGAAATGGATAGCTCAGCAGGTCTCAGATGCGCACCAGTTGGGCGCAGAGATGGCCATAGTGGTGGGCGGAGGGAACATATGGCGCGGTGCTGAGGCCAGCCGGAGGGGTATGGATAGGAGCACGGCTGACTATGTCGGCATGCTCGCCACCGTGATAAACTCAGTGGTACTCCAGGATGCGCTGGAGGACATCGGGATTCCCACCAGGGTCCTAACCGCCATCGAGATGCGCGAGATCGCTGAGCCGTACATCCGTCGCCGAGCCGTGAGGCATCTGGAGAAAGGACGCGTCGTGATATTCGGTGCCGGCACAGGCAACCCATTCTTCTCAACTGACACCACTGCGGCACTCAGGGCGGCCGAGATTGAGGCAAACGCCATCCTCATGGCGAAGCGCGTTGACGGGGTGTACGACTGCGATCCCTTGACGAACCCGAATGCGACGTTCTTCGACAAGCTATCGTTCATCGACGTTATTAACCGCGGGCTCGCGGTGATGGATTCTACCGCTGCATCACTGTGTATGGATAACAACATCCCGATAGTCGTCTTCAATCTGTTGCACGACGGCAACATCAGAAGGGCGCTTGCGGGCGAGCCTGTGGGAACCTACATCGGGAGGGATTAGTTTTGTACAAGGACGAAATGTCCATGGCTGAAGCTGGCATGAAAGACGTGATTGAATCCACAGTCCGCGACTTCGCGGGTGTGAGGACTGGCAGAGCCAACCCGGCTCTGCTCGATAGAATCGTCGTTGACTACTACGATACTCCGACACCGCTCAACCAGATAGCGAACGTATCGGCGCCTGAACCTCGCCTCCTAGTGGTGACTGCGTGGGATAAATCCGTCCTTGGGAAGATCGAAAAGGCGATACTCAAGTCCGATGTCGGGCTGGTTCCGACCAACGATGGCAATGTCATCCGCATGGTCGTCCCGCATCTGACTGAAGAACGCCGTCGCGAACTTGTCAAAGTAGTCAGGAGGATCGCCGAAGAGAAGCGCGTGGCAGTGCGGGCCGTGCGTCGAGACTCCATCGAGCAGTTCCGCTCGATGGAGAAAGAGGGCGCCATCACTGAGGACGACCTCAAGCGCGCGCAGGATGAGATACAGAAAGTGACTGATAAGTACATATCCGAGATCGATAAGATGCTGACCGAAAAAGAGGTCGAAATAATGCAGGTGTAGGCCTCTGCTCCCTTCGTTTCGCGACACCCCCTCGCTCGAGGGGGTTTATGGCATACTCGACCGGCGCAGTGGAAAGAGGGAGGCAGTCGCGGAGGTGCCTATGCACGTAGCGATCACTATGGACGGAAACGGCAGATGGGCGCAGCAGAGGGGGAAACCCCGCTTGTACGGGCATCGCGCCGGCGCGGAGAATGCCAAGGCGATAGTTCTAGCAGCACCCGACATGGGCGTCACTCACCTGACGCTCTATGCCTTCTCAACGGAGAACTGGAAGCGCCCGTCCGTCGAGGTACAGGGGATATTTCGGCTTCTTGAAGAGTTCTTCCAGCGCGAGCTCGATGTGTTGGCAGGTCACGGCATGCGGGTCAACGTCATTGGCGACCGGCGAGGGCTGCCCGGATCCGTCCAGTCAGTGATCGACAGGTCGGAGGAGATGACTAGGTCGGGCCGGAAGATGGTAGTGAACATCGCTTTAAACTATGGAGGCAGGTGGGACATTGTCCACTCCATGCAGGCGATAGCCGCCGATATCCAGGCCGGACGGATTGGGCCTTGCGACATCACTGAGGAGGTGGTGGAATCGAGGCTTTCCACCTCGGGCCAGCCCGATCCCGATCTCCTGATACGAACCGGCGGTGAGCAGCGGATCAGCAACTTCCTCCTTTGGCAGTGTGCCTATTCCGAGATGTATGTCACGCCCGTGCTGTGGCCCGATTTCAGTCCTCAACATCTGAAAGAGGCCTTGCTGGAGTTTGAGTCGCGACACAGGCGTTTCGGCGCCTTGGGTCCAATGGGCTACGGAGGCGACAACAGTTGAAAGCCAGGGTGATAGTAGGCCTAGTCGGAGCCCCAATAGGCATCTGGGCGGTGTGGGCGGGCGGCATCCCCTTTGCAGTGACAACGCTGCTCGTGGCGGGCGTCGCAGCCTACGAATACGCCTTGATGTGCCGCACAAAGACTTGGTCGCCCAGCGCTTTCTTGCTTGTAGCCGCGTCGGTGATGTTCGTGGCCGACGCAGTTTTCTGGGGCGGCAGGTTCACAGGCCTCGTGCTGACCTTCGTCGTTGTGGGCTCGCTTTGCCTGCAGGTCGCGAAAGGTAGACCAGTCAACTCGGTGGGCGGACCGGCCCTGGAGGTCTTCGGTTCTCTCTACTGTGGGTGGGCTCTCAGCCGGTTCTGCCTCATCCGGTCGTCCCTGGGCGATGCGGGGCTGGGCCTGGCTCTTCTCTTCGTCGTCCTGGTGTGGATGAACGACATGGGCGCGTTTTTCACCGGCAGGGCACTCGGACGGCGCAAACTTGCGCCCAGGCTGTCTCCGAGCAAGACAGTCGAGGGGGCAATCGGCGGGGTTATTTGGGCACTGGCTGCTTCGGCTGTGTTCAAGGCATTGGGGGACCGAAGCGGCTTGTGGTACACCCCTGATTGGCTCCACCTCTGCACGTTCTCGCTGATCGTTGCCGGCTGCGGTCAGCTTGGAGACCTCGCTGAATCTGCCATGAAGCGCGACGCCGGGATTAAGGATTCCGGCTGGATTCTGCCCGGGCACGGCGGGATGCTCGACAGGTTTGATTCATTTCTCTTTGCAGCCCCTGTAGCATATTACTATCTCATCTTGACCATATCCGGTTTGGGCGGGATGTGAACATGGAGGCGCCGACGTGAGCAACCATGCCAAGGCGGGTATAGCCGTAGGAGCGCTGGCTATCGCCATGTATCTGGCGATCAGGTTCGTCGTACCGCTGTTCACGCCGTTCATTGTTGCGCTTTTCATCGCCATCCTTATCGATCCCGTGGTCAGCTTCATGGATCGCAGGCTCAAGATGCCTCGCGCGGTTGCGGTCATAATCGTCCTGGCCGCTCTGGGAGTCGTTTTCGGCCTCCTAGTGGCGGTGGGTGTGAGTGAGATCTCGCGAGAGATCGACCAGCTTTCGCGCAACATCGGGGGTCTGTCCAAATCGCTGGCCAAGGCGGTGGACGACCTGACGATGAGCGCTGCCCGTTTCTTTGAGGGTCTGCCTCAACCGGTAACGGACATAATAAAGGCGAATGAAGGCAGGATAATCGCGCTCGTGCAGGCCGCCGCGTCGGCTATGGCGGGTTTCCTTGGACGCCTGCCGCAGTTCACTTTGACTCTGCTGATCAGCATAGTAGCCACGTTTTTTGTGTCGCGCGACTTCTACTCTGCATCCGCCCGCGCGGCTTCCGCCATGCCCAGGGCGTGGCGGAAGCAGTTTGGCAGGATCAGAGGCGAGATGTTGGCCGCGTTCATGGGATTTCTCAGGGCAAGGTTCGTCCTCCTTTCGATAACTGCTGTAATGACTATCTTGGGCCTTTCGGTAATGCGGGTGAACTATGCGTGGCTGCTGGGGCTAGCCTGCGGGGCGCTGGACATACTTCCGCTGGTGGGTCCGTCAGCCTTGTTTCTGCCGTGGGCACTCTATCACATACTGGTGGGAAACGTCGGATTCGCATTGGGCCTGGTTGCAGTGCTTGCACTGAGTTCAGCTGTCAGGCAAGTCGCCGAAGCTAGGGTGATGGGCAGGAACCTCGATCTGCATCCTCTGGTGGCTCTGATCTCAGTGTACGTGGGTGTGCAGCTGTTCGGCGTAAAAGGGTTCATAGCCGGCCCCCTGGCGGTGATATTCTTCAAGGCGATTCTGCATTCGGTTATCCTGCCGATGTTTCCACTGGACAAGGAGTAAGGGATGCTGTCAGTCTGCATTCTGGGTTCTACCGGTTCAGTAGGCACTCAGGCAATCGAGGTGTCGAGGTCGCTGCGCCTTCCGGTGACCGGGCTTTCGACCTGGTCCAACGTTCGTCTCATGGCAGAACAGGCGCACGAGTTTGGGCCGATGGCATGTGCTGTGGGCGATCCCCGGATGGCGGACGAAGCCCAAAACCTCCTGGGCGAGCTTTCGCCAACTCCGATGCTGTTGGTGGGAACTGACGGCCTGATAGAGTTGGCCTCCATGGCCGAGCACGGGATAGTGCTCAATGCGCTGGTGGGGTCAGGGGGTGTGTATCCAACCCTTGCGGCGATCGACGCAGGGCATGATGTGGCGCTCGCGAACAAGGAGACACTGGTGGCAGCAGGCAGTATCGTCATGGAGCGCGCGCGGCGACGAGGCGTATCGATAAGGCCCGTGGACAGTGAGCATTCTGCCATCTGGCAGTGCTTGGCTGGGCAGAACAGGCCGGGGCTTGCACGCCTCATATTGACTGCGTCCGGAGGCCCCTTCAGAGACAGGGCGGATCTTTCCGATGTCACGGTGGAGCAGGCGCTCGCTCATCCCAACTGGAGGATGGGGCCGAAGATATCGGTTGACTCCGCTACGATGATCAACAAGGCTCTTGAAGTCGTGGAGGCCCACTGGCTTTTCGACGCTTCTCCAGATATTATAGAGATTGCCGTGCACCGTGAGAGCATCGTACATTCCATGGTCGAGTTCGCCGACGGATCGGTCATCGCCCAGATGGGCGCGGCCGACATGCGCACCCCCATACAATACGCCCTGACGTACCCGGAAAGGCGTTCCGGTTTGGCCCCGAGGCTCGACTTTGCCGAACTTGGAGCTCTCACTTTCGCTCCGCCTGACACCCAACGCTTCCCAGGCGTTCTGCTTGGGCATCAGGCGTTGCGCCTGGGGGGACTGGCGCCGGCCGTGATGTCTGCGGCAAATGAGGCGGCGGTAGACCGATTTCTCCGAGGCGCATTGCGCTTTTGCGACATAGCCCCTGTTGTTGCTGAAGCCATGAGCAACAGCAGAGCTGGCGGGGAACTCTCGCTTTCCGATATCGTTCAAGCAGATGAGTGGGCAAGGCAGTTTGTGCAAGAGAGGTGCGGCGGATGTATGCGCTCGCTTTCATAGTAGTCGTTGGTCTAGTAGTACTCGTCCACGAACTAGGCCATTTCGCGGCAGCTAGGCTCGCGGGAGTGCGAGTATACGAATTCGCCGTAGGGTTCGGCCCCAGGCTGTTTGCAAAGCGTGTGGGCGAGACACTCTATGCCGTGCGCGCGCTGCCTCTTGGCGGCATGTGCAGGTTTGCCGGGATGGACGATTCGGACCTTGAGGGCGAACAGGTTGACCCCGACGATCCTGCAAGCTTCGTGAATCGGCCTTTCTGGCAGAGGATACTAGTGGTTGCGGCCGGGCCGCTGATGAACTTCGTATTGGCGGTCATTATCCTTACCGGGCTGTTCTCGGTCTATGGCGTACCAATGGCCGGAATCGTGGACGTCTTGGACTCAAGCCCGGCGCAGGAGGCGGGCTTTGAGGTCGGCGATACCATCATAAGCATCAACGGAAGGCCGGTGGCATCGGTTGCCGGGTTCGTCAATACGGTATCGACCAGCTGGGGCAGGCGCCTTGACGTGGAGATCCAGAGGGACGGAGAAAGACACATACTACAAGTGGTTCCAGAGTACGATGCTGAAGCCGGAGTGGGCCGCATCGGCGTAAGGCTTACGGAGTCGCCCGTGAGATCCGAAGCCCGCGGCACTTTGGGCGGCGCGATCAGGTACACGTGGGGAGTGATCGACACAACGATCACCTCGCTCTGGGCGGCGCTGTCGGGCAGGGCCAAGCCCGAAGTCTCGGGCCCACTGGGTATCGCAGGCATGTCGGCCCAAGCCGCACAGCAGGGCCTGCCGAGTCTCCTCATGTTCATCGCCCTGATATCCACCAGCCTGGGCCTTTTGAACCTCATGCCGGTGCCGGTACTGGATGGAGGTTGGATCGTGCTTCTGGCTGTGGAGGCGATACGCGGGAAGAAGCTATCGCCCCAAGTCGAGGAGGCGCTCAGATTTGTTGGGCTTGCGCTCCTGATGCTGCTCATGGTATACGCTACAGTAAGCGATATTTCGCGGCTGATCGTCCGCGACATGTGATATTCGGCCTTTAGTGTGGTGTGCAAGATTGACTACTCGCAGTAGCACCCGGCAAGTGCTGGCCGGAAGCGTTCCGATAGGCGGCGGCGCTTCGGTGTCGGTGCAGTCGATGACCAATACGGATACGCGCGACGTGGAAGCCACTGTTGCCCAGATCAAGAGGTTGCAGCAGGCTGGGTGCGAGCTGGTACGCGTTGCCGTGCCCGATGCGGAGGCCGCGGACACCCTGAGCATGATTCGCAGGGCCGCCGAGGTTCCTCTTGTGGCCGATATACACTTCGACTACAGGCTCGCATTGGCCAGCATTCGCGCTGGCGTCGATAAGCTGCGCATCAACCCGGGCAACATCGGCAGCAGCGCGCGCGTGCGCGAGGTGGCATCGGCCGCTCGCGACCGAGGTATCCCAATACGTATCGGAGTAAACATGGGTTCTCTCCCACGCGAGCTTGTGGAGAGGCACGGTCGCACTGCTCGCGCAATGATGGAGGCGGCCCTTGGCCACATCGGGCTATTGGAGCGCGAAGGGTTTCACGACATAGTTGTGTCGCTTAAGGCGTCGGATGTGCCTCGCACGGTGGAGGCCTACCGTATGTTATCCACTCGAATAGACTACCCTCTACATGTGGGGGTGACCGAGGCAGGGCCTCCTCCCAGCGGTCTCGTGAAATCGGCAGTGGGGATAGGGATCATTCTAGGAGAAGGAATTGGCGATACTATCAGGGTGAGCCTGACCGGCGATCCTGTTTCCGAGGTCTCTGCCGGCCGCGAAATCCTGGCTGCACTAGGGCTCAGGTCGTTTGGGCCTATCATAGTGTCCTGCCCGACGTGCGGCAGGCGGCGCGGTGACGTTTTGGGCATTGTGTCGGCTGTGCGCGAGGCGATCTGCGACATCGCAGCGCCAGTGACCGTGGCGGTGATGGGCTGTGAAGTGAACGGCCCAGGCGAGGCGCAGGACGCTGATGTAGGACTGGCGTGCGGGCGTGGAGTGGGGCTGATATTCGTCAACGGATGCGTGGTGCGCCGGGTCTCGGAGGAGGAAATGGTGCCTGCGCTGGTCGAGGCCGTAAGGACGGTTGCTTCGGCCAAAGAGGCACTCAACGCAAACTGGGGGGGATGACCATCATGCGCGTTTCGGCGATAGTGCCTGCGTACAACGAAGGCCCTAGAATCGCCGCCGTGCTGGATATCGTTCGCCAGAGCAAGCTGGTGGACGAGATACTAGTGGTGGATGACGGATCAGATGATGATACTGCAGCAGTCGCAGCAGCGCACGGAGCGAAGGTGGTACGCATGGGTCACAACTACGGCAAGGGAGGCGCCGTAGCGCGGGGGATAGAGTCTACTTTAGGCGATGTGCTGCTGTTTCTCGATGCAGACCTGGTGGGGCTGACCATCGCTCACGTGGAAGACCTGCTCGTGCCGGTGCTGTCGGATGATGCTGACATGACCGTCGGCATCTTCGGAGACGGACGCCCTGCGACTGATCTGGCGCAGGCGATCACTCCGTGGCTGTCGGGTCAGCGGGCCGTGAGGCGCAGCGCATTTGACGGCCTGGACCTGGGCGAATCAGGGTTCGGAATTGAGGCATTGCTGACGCGGCACGCAAGGGAGTCAGGAATGAGGGTGGTCGAGGTCAAGCTTCCCAAACTGACCCAGGTGATGAAGGAGGAGAAGCTAGGCCCGGTGAAAGGGGCGGCCCTGCGGGTCAAGATGTACTGGGACGTCCTGAAAACTGTAGTCCACTGGGACTGAAAGCTAGGGCGATATCTGGAGGGTTGGGTTTTGTCTACAGTGCTAGTGATGGTTCCGTCCGACGATCGGGCGGAGCTTGGCTATATATTCGAACGTGCAGGCATGAGCGCTCCAAAGTCGGTATCGTCTTCCTGCAAAATAGAGAAGATCGACGTCTGTCCCCAGTCCAGGCAATGGGTGGTGTATCTGGCTGGTGACAGTGTTCCCGATGAGGATGGCTGTGAGCAGATTCGCAAGGCTTTCCGCAAAATTTTGAAAGATCGCTGTGATGTGAACATAAGGCTGGCGACCCAGACCCCCGACGTCACTCGGAATCCTGCCGATACTCGCGTTGTGAACGATGTCGGCGGTATCGATGGCAGCACCCTGGAGGGCCGGTGGGAACAGGTGACCCGGCGAGTGCTGGACCGCGCCCCCAGTGTGGGAGTGTGGCTGGGTCAGGCCCGATGCCGGGTAGTCGGCGACCGAATGGTTGTCGAGGTTCCGGGCGAAGTGCAACGTACCAAGCTGGTGGAACGCGGGTGCGCGGCCCTGATCGCAGACGCTTTCTGCGATCTCGCCGACGTGAGGATACAAGTATCGATCGAGGTGGGTCAGTTCGACGCGCCCGAAGTCCCGGACGCCGATGCATGCATACAACCCCAGGCCGACGCCCATGCTGCTTCGAGCAGCCGGCCCGAGCCACCAGCGCAGGAGTCTCCGGCTGACCGACGCCGTGGCAGGAGGCGTCGGGTAGTCACCGACGAGGGTGCCGTTCGGGGGCGCCGGTTCACCGACCCGCCTCATCCTCTGTCGAATCTCGTTCAGGGTCAGAAAAAGGCCGTGGCGCGGGGGGAGGTCTTCGGGTTCGAGGAGAGGCTGACCCGCGCCGGGCTCAAGATAGTCAGTTTCTGCATCACCGACAAGCAGGATTCCATCGCCTGCAAGTGTTTCTGTGATCCGGAGGAGCCGGCTTTCGAGCTTTCGGAAGGTCAGTGGGTCCGAGTACGGGGTGACGTGCAGTACGACCAGTACGCCCGAGAGATAGTGCTAGCTGTATCGGACATCATGCCCGACACCAAGCCTTCGCGGTCGGACGACGCGCCGGACAAGCGCATAGAGCTGCACCTGCACACCAAGATGAGCGCCATGGACTCTGTGTGCGATGTTGAATCCGTCATCCGGCAGGCGGCGGCATGGAATCACCGGGCGCTGGCCATAACAGATCACGGCGTCGTTCAATCGTTCCCGGACGCGTTCGCTGCTGGGAAGAGACATGGTGTCAAAATCATGTACGGCATGGAAGGCTATCTCGTAGATGACGCAGGAGCTGATGACTCTCCCACTTATCACGTCACAATCCTGGCGAAAAACGCCGCCGGCCTGAGAGACCTCTACATGCTAGTATCGGCGTCTCACCTCGACTACTTCTACCGACATCCCCGAATACCCCGGTCACTGCTGGTGAGCGCGCGCTCCAATCTTCTCATTGGTTCTGCATGTGCCGCCGGCGAGCTGTTTCGCGCCGTGCTGGAGGGGGCCTCCGATGACGAACTAGACCGTATTGCCCGGTTTTACGATTACCTGGAGATCATGCCGCCCGGCAACGATGAGTTCCTAGTACGCTCAGGCAGGCTTCGCGGAATCGACCAGGTGCAGGCGATTGCGGCCCGGATATACGGTATAGGCAAACGTCTGGGGATCATGGTGGTTGCCACGGGCGATGTCCATTTCCTTGAGCCGGCGGATGAGGCATACCGTCGCGTCCTCATGGCGGGGCAGGGATATGAAGACGCCGATCATCAGGCTCCTCTGTACTATCGTACCACATACGAGATGCTCCGCGACTTCGCCTTCCTCGGAGAGCGTGCGAGCCGAGAGGTTGTCATCGACAATCCCGGGATCATCGCTGCGCAAGTTGAGTGCATAAGGCCGGTCCCGGACGAATTGGCGACTCCCCAGATCGAAGGAGCCGAAGAGGAAGTGCGCACGCGAACCTATGCCAAGGCGCGCGAGCTCTACAAAGACCCGCTTCCAGAGCCGGTCATGTCCCGCCTACAGCGTGAACTGGCCTCGATCATCGGCAATGGCTTCGCCGTCAACTACGACATTGCGGCGAAGCTAGTTCAGAAATCGGTCGAGGATGGCTACCCCGTGGGATCCAGAGGATCAGTCGGTTCCTCCCTCGTTGCAGCCATGTGCGGAATAACCGAGGTCAACCCCTTGCCCCCTCATTACCTATGCGGCAAGTGCGGGTACAGCGACTTCGATCATGGCGTGGCCGTGGAGTCGGGCTACGATCTGCCGGACCGCAAGTGCCCCCGTTGTGGCTTGGAGCTGGGCAAAGAAGGGCAGAGCATCCCCTTTGAGACCTTCCTGGGCTTCGAAGGCGACAAGGTTCCCGACATCGACCTCAATTTCTCCGGGCAGTACCAATCCACGATACACAAGTATGCTGAAGAGCTGTTCGGTGCAGACCACGTGTTCCGAGCCGGCACCATCGCCACTGTAGCTGACAAAACAGCGTACGGCTTTGCCCGGGCGTACGTCGAATCGCACCGGCTTACCTTGCGCAATGCTGAGATATCTAGGCTCGCCCGAGGGTGCTCCGGCGTGAAGCGGACCACCGGCCAGCACCCGGGGGGCGTGATGATCGTGCCAAAGGGAAGAGATGTCCATGAGTTTACGCCCGTACAGCATCCGGCCAACGACAGGCAGTCCGACATCATAACCACGCATTTTGAGTACAAGACGATTCACGATTGCCTTCTCAAGCTGGACCTGCTCGGGCATGACGATCCGACGATGATCAAGATGCTGGAGGACTTGACAGGCGTGTCCGCCGGCGATGTACCCATGGACGATCCGGCCACGATGTCCATCTTCTCGGGCGTGGAAGCGCTCGGCCTTGCCCCTGAGGAGAGCGGGATGAGTGTGGGCACCGTGGCAGTTCCAGAATTCGGCACCAAGTTCGTGCGCGGGATGCTGGAGGCGACTAGGCCCAAGTCGTTCGGGGAACTCGTGCGCATCAGCGGCCTGTCTCATGGAACCGATGTGTGGCTGAACAATGCGCAGAGCCTGATCGAATCGGGCGTCGCGCGGCTGACCGATGTGATCGCCTGCCGGGACGACATCATGAACAGGCTGATTTCCGACGGGTTGGCCCCTAAAGATGCTTTCAGGATCATGGAGCGCGTGAGGAAGGGAAAAGGACTAGCCGAAGGTGATGATCAGCTAATGCGTGATCACGGAGTGCCCGAGTGGTACATCGACTCCTGCAACAAGATAAAGTACATGTTCCCCAAGGCGCACGCCGCGGCTTACGTGATGATGTCATTTCGCATCGCCTACTTTAAGGTGCACTATCCGATCGAGTTCTACGCGTGCTACTTTACCATAAGGGCCTCCGATTTCGACTCCTCCGTCATTGCCATGAGTGTGCAAGACATCAGGGAAGCCATCAGTTCAGTCGATGGGAATCAGGACGCCACTGGGCGCGAGAAGAACCTGGCCTCTATCATGGAAGCTGTAGCCGAGGCCAGAATGCGCGGGATAACGTTCCTTCCCGTCGACATCGAGAAATCTTGGTCTACAAGGTTTACCATCGAAGATGGATCGATCAGGCTCCCGCTCGTAGCCGTAGCGTCGCTTGGAGACGCTGCGGCCTTGAGCGTGGTGCAGGCGCGGGCAGAGCAGCCGTTCAGCTCCATACAGGACCTGCGCGACCGGACGCGCCTCACCCGTTCGCACATTGATATCCTTCGCGATACCGGATCCCTGGCGGGTCTACCTGAAACGGATCAGCTGTCGCTGTTCTAGCTTCTTGGGCCCCTTGCAAGCCGTATCAGCCTGTGGTATATTGAAAACTGTGAGGATAACTGGTTGCAGGCGCGTGCGGAGAGCGTTTTCGGAGAGTGGGTCGGTCCCACTCTTTAATCTTGTCTGACCGGGAAAGGGCCAAAGCCCTGAGCTTTCCGGCAAGTGGGAGGGCTGAGCTGGATGGATCATCGGCGGATCGAGATCCGCGCAAGGAGTATTGCCGAGTCAGCCGCCGGGCCGCTCGGCCTCAAGGTAGTCGATACCCAGTTCGTTCGCGACTCCGGCTACTGGTATCTGCGGGTGTACATAGACAAGCCGGACGGTGTGGCCATCGATGATTGCGCCGACCTGTCCACCGCGACCGGGGCTGAACTCGACCGACAGGACTTCATCCCAGAAAGCTACATCCTGGAGGTGTCGTCGTCAGGGGAGAAACCACTCCGCCGCGACGAGGAATACGATGAGTTCAAGGGCAGGTGGGCCTTGATCAACACATACACGGAGATCAACGGATGCAAACATTTCGAGGGGCGGCTCATGGGCATGGTCGGCGATTCGGTTACGATGCTGGTGGACGGCAAGACTGTCGAGATACCGCGACGCAGGATCAGCGCAGCCAGGCTGGCGGTTCCTCTCGGGGAGGTGTGCGGTGATGAGTCAGAATGACGGCCTCGAGATAATCCGGGCGCTGGATGAGCTCCAAAAAGAGCGCGGGATAGCCAAGGAAGTGCTGCTGGACGCGATTGAGGCGGCGCTCGTTTCGGCGTTCAAGAGGCACTATGGCTCGTCGCAGAATGTGAGGGTCATCATTGATCCAGGCACTGGCAAAGTGCTGGTGTTGGCGCGCAAGGTCGTTGTGGAGGAAATAGAGGATCCCAAGACGCAAGTCTCGCTGGAGGATGCCAGAGTGATCGACCCGGCCTATAATCCGGGCGATGTGATCGAAAACGAGGTTACGCCAAGGGAGTTCGGGCGGATAGCGGCTCAGACCGCCAAGCAAGTAGTGGTGCAGCGCATCCGTGAGGCCGAGCGTGGTGTCTTGTACGAGCAGTTCTCCAACCGCGAGGGCGACGTGGTGACCGGCACTGTCAGTCGGGTGGAAGCCCGGAATGTTATTCTGGACCTAGGCAAGACTGAGGCCTCGCTGCCTCAGCAGGAGCAGGTCCCAACGGAACGATACGAACCGGGCACGAGGCTGAAGTGCTACGTCGTTGAGGTCCGCAAGACTAACCGCGGGCCCATGGTGGTACTGTCAAGAACGCATCCGGGGTTGCTCAAGAGGCTGCTGGAACTGGAGATTCCCGAGATCTCGGAAGGCGTTGTGGAGATACGCGGCATAGCCAGAGAGGCAGGGGCGAGGTCCAAAGTCGCAGTGCTCGCCCGTGACCCGAATGTGGATCCCGTGGGGGCGTGTGTGGGGCCGCGAGGCGCCCGCATCCAGGCGGTTGTGTCGGAACTGGCTGGCGAGAAGATAGATGTGATACCATGGAGTGAGGATTACTCCACATTCATTGCGAACGCGCTGAGCCCGGCCAAGGTCGTAGAGGTGAGGCCGGACTTCATCTCCAAGGTCGCAATGGTGATCGTTCCCGATTACCAGCTGTCGCTGGCGATCGGGAGGGAGGGGCAGAACGCGCGATTGGCTGCGAAGATCACCGGCTGGAAGATCGACATCAAGAGCGAAGCCCAAGTCGGGCTGGGCGGAATACCCCGGTTCGAAATCGACTTCTAGAGGTGCA
>DAOPWT010000038.1:0-14137 GCA_035351775.1 Bacillota bacterium
GCGGATATGTACTTCAGCATTGGAGCATTTCCTCCTTAACCTGCATCTGCGCCCTCTACATCCCTTTGGACGCACCCCCATTCTTCTACGTAATGCGCGAAATTCCTCTAGGTTTATCCGACTACCGCAGGTTCCAGCACCAGCTCACCGCGGGCAAATCTGCCAGCATCAAGTTTACTGACGTCGATGGAGCTACTCCCAGTTGTGACAAGATCGGCCATGATGACTCCCACGATCGGAGCCAGCATGAAGCCGTGGCCTGAGAAACCGTTGGCGTTGAAGAAGCGCTCCACAGGAGGGCACTCCCCCAGGATGGGCTGAGCATCGGGCGATCTGTCGTAGAGCCCCGCCCATTGGCGCACCACGCGCAGCTGCGCTACGGGTGGGAGCAGCTGGCACAGGCTCCGCGCCATACCCTCCAGGAAGTCCACTGAGGAATGCATATTGTAGCCTTTGGGCTCCCCGGGCATTCCGATCCCCATGATGAAACTGCCATGCGGCACCTGCTGGCAGTAGAAGTCGTGGTGGAACGATATCACCATCGGGCCCATGATCGGCTCCACCGGCTCGGTAATAAGAATCTGATGCCGTTCGCCCCACACCGGCAAATCAATGCCGGCCATTGCGGCCACATGCCCTGAGTATGCCCCTGCGCAGTTGACCACCGTAGACGTGGCGATCCGTCCTCGGTCAGTCACCACGGCCCGGATCTTGTCGTTCTCTACCTCGATACCCGTGACTTCGGTGTGCGTCAGAATCTCCACGCCCAGACGACGGGCCGCACGCGCGTAGGCAAACGTGGTATGGAACGGGTTGGCGTGTCCGTCCTCCTGACAGAATGTGGCTCCAACCATCCCGTCGATGTTCAAGAAGGGCACAATCTCCAGTGCCTGTTGGGGAGTGAGGGTCCTGACGTCTATATCCAGGCTGCGTTCGAGAGCCACATTCGCCAGGAACTGCTCCCATTGGTGGTCAGAGAAGGCCAGCATGAGGTAGCCGCTCTGCCTGAACTCCACACTGGGCTCGTAGTCCAGATACTCGTCCATTCTTTCGAAGATTCGGACTGCTTCGCGCGCGAGCACGCAGTTGAGCTCGGTACCAAACTGCTGGCGCACGCCGGCGCCGCACCTGCCTGATGAGCCGGACGCCGGGGTATTCCGTTCGATCAGGGTGACGTTGGTACAACCCCTCTGGGCAAGCTCGAAGGCCACTGCGCACCCGACTACTCCCCCGCCAATGACGACTACGTCAGCGCTGTTCCTACTCATCGGCCTCGCCCCTCGCAATCGTGGATAGTAGCACCGGCCTCGAGGGCGGGCGGAACGTGGGCATCTCGACCTGTTCCACTGGCACGCCCAGAGCAATGGCCAGTTCCCTCGCTATCAGTTGACGGCACGTTCTGCCCTGGCATGGCCCCATACCGGCCCTCGACACCCGCTTTATCTCATCGATGGTGTGATAGCCTTGGGCAATCAACTCCCTGATCTCGGCAAGCGTGACATCTTCGCACCTGCAGATAACGATGTTGTCGTCCGGATTCTTCTCTCGTTCGGCCATCACCACTCACCTCCGCACACCGTGGCGCACTTGACGCCTGCGCAGATCTTCTCACCCGTAGGACCCGACCTTATCGCAGCCAGATCCGCTTTGAGCTGCCCCAGACGCGCCTCGGCACCTTGAACTTCGAACCCGAGCGACTTGGCTGCCGATATGCCGGCGATCTCGCCCGAGATCATTGCTGAGCTAGCCTCTTCCACGCCGCCTGCATCGCCCGCTACATACACGGCGGGGTTCGAGGCACGCATGTTCTCATCCCTCGCCGGAACATGCCCGCCCAGAGCCGGCACGTACCGCATCTCACACCCGGCCTGCCACATCATGTCCACCAGAGGAGTAAGCCCCACTGCCAGGCATATCACATCACACGCCATTTCGCGTTCGGATCCTGGCTTTACCTGCCATGACTGATCTACCTGGGCCACCACCGCGCCGCGCACGGTTTCCTCGCCGAGCGCCCGGACGATGGTGTGCGACGTCAGTATCGGCACCCCGGCCCTGCGAAGCTTGGCCGCATGCACCAGGTATCCGCCTATACACCTGGCCGCTTCCACCAAGGCGATCACCTCAACGTGCGCCTGAATGAGCTGGTAGCTTACGATTAATCCAATGTTCCCCGAGCCCACCATGAGCACGCGGTCGCCCGGTTTCACTCCATGAACGTTCATAAGGGTCTGCACAGCGCCCGCCCCATACACGCCGGGCAGGTCATTGTTCTCGAAAGCCAGCGCCTTCTCGGCGGCTCCTGTCGCAATAATCACTCGTTTCGCTTTCACCTTGATGAACTTGCCGCCGTCCTCCAAGGTAAGCACTCCGGAATCCGCGTAGTAGCCGGAGGCGTTCACGCCCCACATCAGCTGCACGTTGGGCATCTTCGAGAGCCGGCTGATAAAGATGTCGGGGATCTGAATCCCGCGAGTGCCCGCGAACTGTCGCTCCGATCCGAAGAACTTGTGCGTCTGCTTGATGAGTTGGCCTCCAGGGGCGTCCATGTAGTCAACAAGAAGTGTCGTAGCCCCTGATTCGCCGCACGCCAGGGCCGCTGCCAACCCTGCAGGCCCGGCGCCGATAACGGCAATGTCAACTTCTCTCAATTGCGTCACCGTCCTTACTTCGCCCTGCCTCAGTCGATAGGCAAGTGGCCGTGGCCTTTCTGAGTCTCGACTACCATTCCTTGCTTCAAAGGCTCAGTGCATACGCGTACATTGGGAACTCCGTCCACAGTCATCAGGCAGGATGAGCAGGCGCCGATGGCACAAAAGAACCCCCGCGCACGCCCGAGCGCCGGGCTGTGCCGGAGGACTGTTACACCAGCAGCGTGCAGAGCTGCCGCAATGGGCTCCCCCTCGATACCCTTAATCTCCTTGCCGTCGAAAGTGAACTCTACTTCCCGTCCTGCCGGGAACTCCAGAATAGGGTGGTCCTTCAACCTCACCGCATTCGGCCGCAGCCGCCCAAGCGGGCGACCCGAGTCCTCCCTCCCCTGAGCGAAATGGCTATACAACGGGTTTTCCACAGACAAGGCCTAAATCCTGCCTGCATCGAGCTTTTCTAGCATCTCCCGAGCGTGCGCCAGCGTGAGCGCCGATGGGTTGTCGCCGCCCAGCATCCTAGCTACCTCAGCCACGCGCTCATCCGGATCCAGATGCCAGATGCCCACCTGAGTCCTGCCCGCGCGTTCCTCCTTCCGCACTGCGAAATGCCCGGATGCAGCGGCCGCAATCTGAGGCAGATGTGTTACAGCCAGAACCTGCCTGACTCGGCCTATGCCCGAAAGCCGAGCGGCCACTGCCCGAGACGCCTCTCCTCCGATGCCCTGATCCACTTCGTCGAATACCATTGTGGGCATGTCGTCCACCTGTGCTAACACTGACTTGATGGCCAGCATCACCCGGCTCATCTCGCCCCCGCTGGCTATGCGTGACAGCTGCCTCGGCTCTTCTCCGGGGTTGGCCGAAAAGAGGAACTCCACATCGTCCATGCCCTCCGGCCCCAAAGCGCACGGCTGGCCGTCTACGATGACCTCCTGCTCTGCGTCCCCCCGGTTTCTCCGGATCTGTATCCGAAAGGCGGCCTTCGGCATGGATAGTTCCGAGAGCTCGCAGGTGATATCGTGCTCTAGGCGAGCGGCGATTTGCGTTCGGATCCTCGAAACCTCCGCAGCTGCCCCGGCGGCATCCTCCGAATACTCTGCGGCGCGTCGCTCGAGCTCAGCTAGGCGTTCGTCGGCATGAACCACCGTATCTAGCGCCTCGCGCGCTGCGCGCCCATGCTCTATCACCTCAGCCGGGGTGTCGCCGTATCGGCGTTTGAGCCGCGCTATGACTGCCAACCGCTCCTCCACGGCTGCGAGGCGCTCGGGGCTAAAGTCGATCGATTCGCGGTATGAGCGCATGGCTCGACCGACGTTGCCGGCCTGTTCGCACATGGAGGCCAGCAAGTCGCGGACCGGCGCCAAGGAAGCGTCGATACGCGCAGCCGCGTCAATATGGGAAAGAGCGTCTGCAAGCATGTCGTAGGCGGACGGCGAATCGGGCCGGCTTGACTCGTAGACAAGCTCAAATGCTTGGCTCACGCCGCCCATGAGCCG
This sequence comes from Bacillota bacterium, assembly GCA_035351775.1. Classification (GTDB taxonomy): domain Bacteria; phylum Bacillota; class DTU025; order DTU025; family DTU025; genus UBA5389. The sequence continues at coordinate 4,148 of DAOPWT010000038.1, forward strand.
CTCGGCGTTGGCAAGTATGGTTCGCTCGGCCGAAAGGGCCGCATCCTCATCCGGCCGGAGCTTGGCCGACTCGATCTCATTGACCTCGAAGGTCAGAAGATCGATTCGCCGAGCACGCTCACGGGCGTTGGCCGCAAGCTCGGATAGCTCACGGCGAGCCGACCGCCACAAGGCATATCGGCTTCTATACGCCGCGAGGGCCAGGGAAAGCTCTTCGCCGCCGAAGGAATCGAGAAGCGCCAGGTGGCGCGAAGGACGAGCCAGCGATTGGTATTCATGCTGACCGTATATGTCGACCAGGCATTCTCCGATAGCCGCAAGCGACGTCAGTGTGACAGTGCGACCGTTGACACGACATCGCGAACGGCCCTGCGGCCACACCTCGCGAGATATGACGAGTGTGCCGTCAGGCTCGGGGTCAATGCCCTGCTGTGAAAGGATATCTGCCATCTGGGCCATTCCCGACAGATCGAAAACCGCTTCTACCACGGCAGACTCGGCGCCCGTGCGAACAGACTCCGCTGATGCCCGACCGCCGACAACGAGCCCGAGACAGTCAATAATGAGAGACTTCCCCGCGCCTGTCTCGCCCGTGAGCACGTTAAAGCCATCGCCAAACTGAATGGAAATGTGCTCTATGAGAGCGTAGTTTCGGACGTCCATCTCCAATAGCATGACTCCGCCCCCGCTTCAGAAGGCGGCTCGAGACGCAAACCGCCGCTGTCACCTACGGAACTTGTTGAACCTGGCCATTATCTCCGGTACTCTTGCAGCCGGCTTCACTACAATGAAAATCGTATCATCGCCCGCCAGCGAGCCCACCACCTCGGGCCAGTCCAGGTCGTCTACGATGGCGCCGATGGCTTGAGCCGCGCCTTCGAGCGTCTTGATGACCACGATATTGTCGCTGTCTTCCACGCTTATGACGGCCTCGCGAAACACGCGTTCTATCCGTCTGTTGATATCGTCAATATTGCGGTCAACCGGGACGGTATACCGGTAACTTCCATCGCCTACCGGCGCCTTGATCAGCCTCAGTTCTTTTATGTCTCTGGATATTGTGGCCTGCGTGACTGATAGCCCCTCCCGGGCGAGCTCCGCAGATAGATCCTCTTGAGTTTGAATGGGTTTGCTCCTCACTATGTCCAGAATTCTCTGGTGGCGCCTGGCCTTCACCATCGACCCCTCCCGCACATCGGTGTCATAGACGGTCCTGTTTCAAACGCTCACGCATAGTACCGTAGAAGCTCTTGGCCCTGAGGCGCACGAAGCGTGTCACTTGCGGCGCCCGCTCGACAATGATCTCATCGTGCGATTCCACTCTGAAGCCAACTTGCCCATCGACTGTCACGGCGACTTCCTCGTGTGGCGCCTCCACGACCACGCGCACCCTGTCGTCGCCCGCAATTACCAGCGAGCGCGAGAAGAGCGTGTGCGGACATATGGGGGTTACCAACATGACGTCAATGCTGGGGCTGATGAGCGGTCCTCCTGCCGAGAGCGAGTACGCAGTGGACCCTGTGGGACTGGAAACGATAATCCCGTCAGCTGGGAATGTGGAGTAGTACTCGTCGTTGACGAAAATGTCCAGACTGATGATACGTGCAAAGGCGCCCTTGCTGATCACAACGTCGTTCAGGCCCACAAGCGATGCGACGCTCGTGCCCGCCCTCATCACAGTCGCCTTCACCATGGTTCGCTCTTCGATAGTGTAGTCGCCGCCGACCAGGGCCTGCAGCGCACCCTCAAGGTTGACCGGCTCGACCTCGGTAAGGAAGCCCAAGTTACCTAGGTTGACGCCGAGAATCGGGATCCCCGCCTGGGCAGCCCGCCTCGCCACTGAAAGGAGCGTACCATCGCCGCCCAGCACGATTGCGCAGTCGGTGGAATCGGGCAACGGCCCATCCCAGTTGTAGTCAAGGACGGCCTCGATACCCGCTCGCTGCATCCACGCCTCTATCTGGAGGGCTACTTGGTCGGCCTCCGGTTTTGTCCTTCGCACTACGATCGTGGCCTTCTTCGTAGCAACCCCTCCTTCACCGCTCGGAGCTGTACTCATCTGGACTGTGCATGGACTTCGGCCACTACGCGTATCACACTGTCGCGCAGCGCATCCGCCGACAGACCCGGGCCATCACGGCCTCCCTTGAGCAGATACATCAGGAATTCCGCATTACCTTCCGGCCCGCGGATGGGCGAGGCTGTCACTCCAGCTACGTCCAATTCGCTGCCCCAGGCGTACTTGGCAACGTTCATCAGCACTTCGACGTGTACTTCGGGGGATCGCACGACGCCCCGCTTTCCCACTTTGTCGCGGCCTGCCTCGAATTGCGGCTTGACCAGGCATACAACCTCGGCTTCTGGAGTCAACACCTCGCGCAGGGCCGGCAGGATCTTCGATAGCGAGATGAAGGAGACATCCACCACCCCAAGGTCAGGCCTGGGCTCGAACATGGAGGGCACGAGGTGGCGGGCATTGGTTCGGTCCATCACAACCACGCGGGGGTCCTGCCGGAGCTCCCATGCCAGCTGCCCATATCCCACGTCCACGCAGTACACGCGTGATGCGCCGGCGCGCAGCAAGACATCTGTGAATCCCCCTGTAGACGCTCCGATGTCGACCGCCGTGCGCCCCGCAGCGTCCAGCGCGAACGCTTCCATTGCGTGTGCCAGTTTCTCGCCGCCTCTGCTCGCGAAACGCGGGCCTCGCCGCCTGATCTCAATCGCTGCATCCGCCCGCACTATAGCGCCTGGCTTGTCTTCACGGATCCCGTCGACCCACACACATCCCGCCAGTATATCGCGGCGACCCGCCTCACGGCTCGGCACGAGGCCCCGTTCGCACAGCACCTGATCGAGGCGGGATTTACACTGTTGAGACACGTATGCCACCGCCCGATCCCTTGCCATCGGCTCTTTCAGCGAGGGCCCGCAGCACGGCGGCCGCTATTCCCCGGCCGTCCAGCCCGAGCTGCGCAAGTATGTCGTCGCGCCGCCCATGCTCTATGAAGCGGTCGGGAATGCCCAGCCTCACGACACGAACATCGCCCATGCCCGCCTGGGCCAAAGCTTCGAGCACTGCCGATCCAAAACCCCCGGGAAGCGCTGCATCCTCGCACGTTACGATCATGCCCGTGGAAGCGGCGTACTGCGTCAGTATGCTTTGATCGAGCGGCCTCGCGAACCTGGCATTCACTACTGCACAACTTACGCCACGCGTCGACAGAATCCTGCTCGCTTCGATAGCAGCCTGTACCATTGGCCCCAGAGCAAAAACGGCGCAATGCCGACCATCGCGAATCACTTCCGCCCGCCCCATCTCCACCGGGTCGACCGGATAGGGCACAGCCGCGCCCGGCGCAGCCGACCTGGGGTAGCGAATAGCGCACGGCCCGGAACTGCCCAAGGCAGCCTGCATCATGGAGTACAGCTCGGCTTCATCCTTTGGGCTCATGACAGTCATCCCCGGGATGTGGCGCATGAAAGCCACGTCGAACGACCCCTGGTGCGTGTAGCCATCCTCTCCTACTATTCCTGCCCGGTCAATGGCAAATACCACGGGAAGGTTCCCAATGGCGACGTCATGCAGTATCTGATCGTAGGCGCGCTGCAGAAACGTGGAGTAGATGGCGACAACAGGTCTGCGCCCGCCGGCAGCCAGGCCCGCCGCCATAGTGACCGCATGCTGTTCCGCTATGCCCACGTCGAAGAACCGACCGGGGAAGCGCTCTGAGAAAGCGCGCAGACCAGTGCCGTCGGCCATGGCTGCAGTGATCGCGACTACTCTGTCGTCAGCCGCGCCTGCGTGCACCATGAAATCGCTGAAATGCGATGTGAACGACTTACGCTCATTTGGCGCCGCTTCGCCCGTTTGGATATCGAATGGGCCGGTCCCGTGAAACCTCGCCGGGTTGGCTTCAGCCGGTGCGTAGCCCAAGCCCTTCCTTGTGATCACGTGGATCAACACGGGCCCGCCGGCATTGCGGGCGTCTTCTATTGCGCGCCGGACGGTGCGAACGTTGTGGCCGTCGATGGGGCCGATGTACATGAACCCCAATTCCTCAAAGAGCATGCCCCGCAGGATCAGCGACTTGACGCTCCTCTTGATCGAGTGGCCGAGAGCGCGAAGCGCCCGACCGATGACGGGTATTCGCAACACCGCCTGCTGCGCACGGGACCTGAGCTGCCTGCGCCAGGGATTAGCCCTGACTGATCCGAGGTAGCTTGCGAGCCCGCCCACACTGCGAGAAATCGACATCTCGTTGTCGTTTAAAATGACAATCAGGGGGGTATTGGCATGCCCGGCGTCGTTCATCGCCTCGAAAGCCATGCCACTGGCAAATGACCCATCTCCGATCACAGCCAGCACCGTGTAGTCGTCGCCCGCAAGGTCGCGGGCTCGAGCCATGCCGAGCGCCGCAGAGATCGAAGTGCTGGAGTGCCCTGTGGCGAAGCAGTCGTACGGGCTCTCCTCGGGCCTTGGGAAACCGCTTATCCCTCCCTGCTGGCGCAGAGAAGAGAAGAGATCGCGTCTTCCCGTAAGTAGTTTGTGGACGTAGGACTGGTGCCCTACATCCCATATGATTTTGTCGCGCGGGCAATCCAAGGCGAGATGGATGGCTATGGTCAGCTCGACTACGCCAAGGTTGGGCGCCAAATGGCCCCCGGTGCAAGATACTGTATCGATCATGCACTGGCGTATCTCGGCTGCCAGCTGCCTGACCTCTCTATCGGATAGCTTGTGAAGGTCGGCAGGGCACTGGATCTGCTGCAGAAGGCTAGTCGTCCTCATGCTTTCCCGCCATTTCTTCCATTCCTATCGCTCCCGCCATTTCCCCTGCCGGACCTGGCCACACTGCCTGATCGGGAGGACGCGGTGGACCTGCCGCCGCCGAAGTACCGGTGAAACGTAGCTACTGCTCTTCCGACCGCCAGCACAACGCTGTTAGCAGATTCGATAGCGAACTCCTTGCCGGCCGCCTTGCCGGCGACGGTTGCGGCAGAGATCAGGGCTATCATCGCCGTAGAGGCGAACTTCGAAACAAGAGTGCCGGGCGCTAAGGCGGCATGTATGGCGATCGTCGCCCCTACGGCGCCGCTAACCGTGCCACATATGTCCCCTACGAAGTCGTTGCACAAATTGGCTACAGCCGGCGCGTTCCGCACAATCGCCAGGGCTTCGGGAGCCCCGTACACACGGTTGGCGGCCATGGCGTTGATCGGCGCCTCACTGGCCGCTGTCGCTGCTGTTCCGATTATGTCGAACAGGATTCCTGCAGATATTATCGCAGTAAGGACTGCAATGGAAAAACCGATGTTCACGGTACCCGCCAAAGCCCCTGAGCTGGAGCTTAACGCGGCCGACAGGACGAGGGTCCACAGCCCAATGGCTAGGATCCGCCCCGGTCGTTCTGGCAAGCCATGTTCACCTCATCCCGTTTTGCTTGATGTGTATGCATGTCGATAGGTGGCAGCGCCCCGAGTAAATATTGTGACTTAAGGTCCAGTAGGTTTTCCCGCCTGTACACCCTCCCGTCGCCGGGGGGCGGTTTCCCTTTACGACAAGCTCTCCTCGTCGCCGAAGGAGCAACTGGATTGCCACTTAGTGCACACTGTAATCCCCGAGGCGCCAAGCATCGCAAACAGCCTAGGAGTTTTCCTCGGCAGCGCGGGCTATTCCTTAGCCTCTTTTGCAGGCGTGCTTTCAGGCGGCAGAAGGTCAACCTCCCTGGCCGGGGAAAATGACTTGATACCCGCATCCTGCACGTCCACTCAAGGCAGGCTACGCTGCACCCAACACCATTCTGCACTTACTTGCAGGCCGGTACCGCATGCAGGTTACCCCCAAGCCGTAGAACCAACCACGCACTTGGGCCTCCGCGGAAGCGGGGTCCACGCCCACATGCCATTGCGGATCGCCCCACAACCTTAACCCCCTGCACCAGCCCCCAACTGGGCGTTGAAAGCCAGCACAAGGGACTTCATCGATGTGCCCTTAGCGGTCTTTTAGCCCCGCCTTCAGGAGTGCCCGCTCCGACTAGGATACTGCGCCACCTATCCACTGCGACCTACATTATACCATAGCTTGCCCGTGCCGTTCAAATCACCCCTGCCACAGCATTAACCAGGCGATGAGCATGCCCAAGAGCGCGCCCATTATCACTTCGAACGGCGTGTGCCCCAGCAGTTCCCTGAGTTTCGTCGCGGGCACATGGCCCTCCTTAAGCATGATCGTCATCAGCTGATTGAGTACGCGCGCCTGCTTGCCTGCGGCGCGCCTCACTCCTGCCGCATCATACATCACCACGGCCGCAAAGACGAACGACACCGCGAACATGCCCGAATCCCACCCCTCGGTGAGACCTATTCCCACTGCGAGGCTTGTAACGAATGCCGAGTGGGAGCTGGGCATTCCGCCTGGCCCCATAATCTTCGACCAGTCTATTCGGTGCTCTGCCCTCAGGCTCGTGAAGATCTTGAGAGTCTGGGCTATGGCCCAGGAGATCAATGCTGCCAATAGGATTCTGTTAGTGAATATGCCGTCTCTTAGCGAAAACACGCTTCCACCACGCTTGCGCCATCATGCCTGCCGGAACCGACTGGCCTCAGGCAAAGGAAATGAGGTCTATCAAGTCACGAAGTCGGGATCCCGCCTCCCCGAAGGACTCCGCGCAGCGCCTTGCTGCGGCGATAGACGAGTCAAACCGGTCGTGGGCGCCTTCCAGCCCCCACACCGAAACCGCTGTGATCCTGCCAGAGCCTGAGTCTTGGCCGGCTGCGTCCTCCATATCATCCCTGATCTGAAAGGCCAGTCCGAAATGGCGGGCAAGCCGCGAGAGCTCGTCCATCTCGGGCTCACTCGCGCCGCCCACAATGCCGCCCATTCGCGCCGCAGCCTCGAACAGACACCCGGTTTTCATCGATTCCATCCGCCGCAGGGCATCTTCCGCCTCGCACAGTGGCCCCGACCACGACTGCTCTGACATGGCCAGCTCCAATGCTTGCCCCCCGGCCATGCCGAGGCTGCCGGCTGCTCGGGCGAGCTCACGAGCCAACAAGCATGCTCGCCCGGACCCTACCGCCTCTACGAATTCGGGCAGTGCAAGCGACTCAAACGCCAGCGTGAGCAGGGCATCGCCTGCAAGCAAGGCTATTGCCTCACCGTACGCCCGATGGCACGACGGACGTCCTCGCCTGAAATCATCGTCGTCCATGCACGGGAGATCATCGTGGATCAGTGAGTAGCAGTGGACAAGTTCCACGGCAGCCCCTGCCCTTATAACAAGCGCGCGGCATCCATCAGGCAAAGCATCCGGCGCACTGCGCAACCCGGACACCGCCTCCCAGGCTGCCACAGCCAGCGCCGGGCGAAGCCTCTTGCCGCCCGGGAATACCGAGTATCTCATCGCTGCGTGTAGAGCCTGTGGCGGCGCGCCACCCCTTGGCATCAGGCCGTCGAGCGCCTCGTCGACCATCTGCGATGCCTGGGCGAGCCACTCAACAGGCGCTGCTTTGGAGCCCGAATCGCTCAATCGCAGTTCTCCCCCTCTAGCTTGCCCAGCATGCCCTGGGCAGGCACCACTTCCACTTTACCGTCTTTTCCCTCGATGAGCATCTCCAGCCGCCCTTCTGCTTGGTCCAGAATGGCTGAACAGAACTTGCCGAGTTCGCTGCCTTCGCTGAATAGCTCGATGGCCTCATCAAGCGGCAAGTCGCCCGCATCTAGCTGCGCAACTATCTGCTCCAGGCGGGCCAGGGCCTTCTCAAACGTCAGCTCATTATGCGCACCCTTCGCATCTGCTGCCTTCATCCCCGGATCACCTCCCGCACCTCACAGCCGATAGCCCCGCGGCCCAGCTTCACACTGACTGCATCTCCCAAATGCACTGCTTGAGAATCCTTCATTATCGCCCCATCAGGACCTCGGCATATGGCGTATCCGCGGCCCAGGACGGCCTGCGGGTCGAGGGCCGACAACACCCCTGCGAGGCGCTGCACACGCTCCCGCGAAGCCCGCAGCTTCGTCTGAGTCTTCAGAACAAGCCACCGCCGCAGCTCGTCCACGCGCTGCTGCCGCTGGGCGATCAGCCGCCGCATCGACCTTTCGAGCCTCGCGCGCTCCGCTTCCAGCTGCCGAAGATACACGCCCATGTCGGGTACCACGACTTCCGCAGCTGCGGACGGAGTCGCAGCGCGCACATCGGCAGCAAAGTCGGCAATGGTGAAATCGGTCTCGTGCCCCACCGCCGACACCACTGGAATCCGCGACGACCTGATCGCTCTGGCCACCATCTCGTCGTTGAAGGCCCATAGTTCCTCGGCGGACCCGCCCCCCCGCCCCACGATGAGCACGTCGATGCCCATGCCGTCGCCGTCGCCGTTGCCCGCCTCGGCCAGGGCGTTTGCCTGCTCAATGGATGACACAATACTCGCGGGCGCCCCATCGCCTTGCACCAGTGTGGGGATGACGATGATATGTACTGCAGGCCAGCGCCGCCGGGCTACGGTGATGATGTCGCGGATGGCCGCCCCGGTGGGCGATGTCGCAACAGCGATACGCTTCGGGAATCGCGGCAACGGTCGCTTAAGGGCCGCATCGAACAGCCCTTCCGCCTCCAGCTTGGCTTTGAGCTGCTGAAAGGCGAGGAACAGCCCGCCAAGCCCTGCGGGTTCCATGAAGTCTATGTAGAGCTGGTACTCGCCGCCGCTTCTGTACACACCCACGTACCCGTGAGCGAATACCCGCATGCCGCTCTCCGGACGGAAGCGAAGCCCTCTGTTGGCCCCCTGGAACATGACCGCGCGCAGACGCGACGTGTCGTCTTTGAGCGTCATGTACATGTGCCCGGATGAGTGGTGCGTGAAGTTGGATATCTCGCCGCTTACCCACACATCGGCAAGGACCGCATCCGCTTGAAGCAACCTTGCCACCCTGTCAGTGATCTGGGAGACTGAATGGACCTCAATCTCCAGACCATACGCGTTCACACGACGCACCTCCATCAATCGACAATGTGCATCTGCCACGTAAGGAGCGCAACCCCCACTGCATTATCGCGCGAATGCTCGGGAGCAGCGAAATACAGCGATGCGCGAGGGATCGTGCCTGCGACTTCCCTCTGCATTATCCCGCGTATAATCGAATTGGAGGCCACTCCGCCGGACGCCAACAATTCGTGAAGGCCCGTAGCGCGGAGCCCTTCCACACACAGCGCTGCTACCGATCGACCGATACACTCCAAGACGCCCAACGCCACATCCTCCGGACGCTTACCGGCATCCAGCTCGCGCATTGCAGCTGAGCAGGGCCCGGAGAAGCTGATCGCAAGGCGCCCGATCTGGCGCCCACGGGCAACAGCCACCGGCAGTCTCACGGCCCCAGGCTCCCCGCCTGCCGCCAACAGCTCCAGGCCCGGACCCGCCGGAAAGGGTATCCCAAGCCTCACGCCGACTCTGTCGATGAACTGGCCGGCGTTCAGATCCTCGGTACCTCCCAGCAGCTCAACGCTGGTCCTATCGTGCACTGCCAGAAGCTCCGTGGTGCCGCCGGAAAGGTGGAGGGCCACAAAGCCGCCGCGCCGTGCGATCCCGAGCTCAGATGACCAGCCGGCCGCGGCGATATGTCCCTCCTGGTGCGATACCTCTATGTAGGGCGTTCTGAGCGACGCGGATACGGCGCGGCCAAAACCCGAGCCGGCCAGGAAGACCGGCATGTATGACCCTTGGGCCCTCCGCGGCCAGGCGCTGGCGCCCACGGCCCCAACGCGCAGGCCCCGCTGCTCCGCGACGCGCAAAGCCTCCTCAATTAAGGCAGGGCTGTTGCGAACGTGCTGAAATACCGCGTCAGACTGGCGTAGCCCCACAGCCCCCGGAGAAACCTCAAGCGGCGTCCTGCCATCGTAGACAAGGCCGCCGCCATCGACCAGGGCCACTGATGTTGTATAGCAGCTAGTATCCAGCCCCAGGCTGCACAGGTCAGCGCGCAGTGTC
>DAOPWT010000039.1:0-14121 GCA_035351775.1 Bacillota bacterium
CGGTGGAAGCCCGCTCCCTGCTCATACCGGGGTAAAACCATCCCGGGCCAGCTAGGCACGGCATCAACCACGAACTTGGACAGTCGATAGCAAATCCGAGAAAGGCCAACCGCGCTGACATGGAGAAAGAAGGAATCGCTGTTGGACCTGCATGCATGTTGTCGACCGTGCCTTCGCCTGCGTCCGCGCCTGCGTGTGCGTCTGCTTCCGCCCCTGCGTCTGGGTTCGCCTGGAGATTCGCTATTGCCTACATCCGCGGTGAAGTATAAAATATTAGAGTGAGCATCTGTGACTGTCAGCGGCAACTGCAGCATTTTCCAGTGAGCGACCAGAAACCAGGCATGATGGCTGAAGAAGCTGAGAAGGTACTTCGAGAGCCATATCTATACTGCCTTTACCGACTGGTGAAAGGCCCGGGCAGCGAGTGAAGCGTTTAAGGGAGGAGATCGCTTGAAGAAATACAGGGTGGACCAACTGCGCAATGTGGCCATTATCTCTCATGGTGGGGCTGGCAAGACGACTCTTGCAGAGGCCATGCTCTTCTTGAGCGGCGCGGTTGACCGCTTCGGCAAGGTGGACGACGGCACATCCACGATGGACTACGATCCTGACGAGGTCAAGCGCAAGATCTCCATCAACGCCTCTGTCGCGCCTGTGGAGTGGAATGGCCACAAGATCAATCTCATAGATACGCCCGGATACTCCGACTTTGTCGGAGAGGTTGTGGGCGCGTTGCGCATAGCGGACGCCACGATGGTGCTGGTGGACGCGGTTTCCGGTGTCGAAGTCGGCACCGAGCTGACCTGGCGGCACGCGGATGAGAGCAAGCTTCCGCGCATGATAGTCGTCAACAGAATGGACCGCGAGAACGCCAATTTCGAAAAGGCTCTTGGCTCGATACGTGATATCTTCGGGAATCACGCGGTTGCGGCGCAGCTTCCCATAGGGGAAGGCGACAAGTTCCGCGGCGTGGCCGACATCATACACATGAAGGCCTTCGTCTGGAATGATGCCTCGGGCAAGAATGTCACCGAGTCGCCGATCCCGGACGAGCTTGCCGATGCAGCTCTTGAGCTACGTGAGAAGCTCGTTGAGTACGCGGCGGAAAGCGACGAGGAGCTTCTGAATAAGTATCTCGAGGGTGAAGAGCTCACGCAGGAGGAGTTCGAGAGAGGCCTCGCGACCGGGGTGGCCGACGGCTCGGTAGTGCCCGTGTTCTGTGCTTCAGGGCTGCGCATGGTAGGCGTGAAACCCCTCATGGACTCGATAGTCGCGCTTCTCCCGTCGCCCGTGGCCCACGGAGCTGTGACAGGCCGATTGCCGGGGTCTGAGGATAAGGCAGAGCGTCGCCCGCATGAGGCTGAACCGTTCTCAGCCCTTGTCTTTAAGACCATGGCTGACCCCTACGTGGGCAAGATAACCATGTTCCGCATCTACTCAGGTGTGGTCAAGTCGGATTCTCAGGTATATAATGCCAGCAAGGACAGGACCGAGCGCTTTGGCCAGGTGTTCTTGATCAAGGGCAAGCAGCAGATTGCAGCAGCTGAGGTCGGCGCGGGCGACATTGCCGGAGTTGCCAAGCTGAGCGAGACCACTACCGGCGACACGCTTTCCGACAAGGACAAGCCGGTCGTGCTCGATCCCATCAGGTTCCCGTCGCCGGTGTTGTCCATGGCTGCCAGGGCGAAGTCCAAAGGCGACGAAGACAAGATAGGGCAGGGATTGGCCAGGCTGCAGGAGGAGGACCCAACTCTTAGGCACACCAAGGAAGCGGAGACGGGCGAACTGCTTGTAGCCGGCATGGGCGAGGTTCACCTTGACATCATCGCCGAGAGGCTCAAGAGGAAGTTCGGGGCCGAGATGACTCTGGACACTCCGAAGGTGCCCTACAGGGAGACTATCAAGGGCACGGTGAAGGTTGAAGGCAGGCACAAGAAGCAGACCGGCGGGCGCGGCCAGTTTGGGCATGTGTGGATTGAGATGTCTCCGCTGCCGACTGGCTCTGGCTTCGAGTTCGAAGATAAGGTCTTTGGAGGCGCTGTCCCACGGCAGTTCATCCCGGCTGTGGAGAAGGGTCTCAGAGAGGCTCTGCCCGAAGGCGGCTCGCTGGCAGGCTTCCCTCTGGTTGACCTCAGGTGTTCACTGTACGACGGTTCTAGCCATCCTGTGGACTCGTCCGAAATGGCCTTCAAGATCGCGGCTCAACTCGCGCTCAAGAAGGGATGTCAGGATGCTAACCCGATTATTCTCGAGCCGATTGTCCGGGCCGAGGTGACAGTGCCCGAGGAGTACATGGGCGATGTCATGGGCGACTTCAATAAGAAGCGCGGTCGGATTCTGGGCATGGAGCCAGAGGGCAGGTATCAGGTGGTCAGGGCCCTAGTGCCCATGGCAGAGATGTTCAAGTACTCCATTGACCTGCGGTCGATTACGGCAGGCCGCGGCACGTTTACGACGGAGTTCGACCACTACGAGGAGGTCCCGTTCAGCGTGGCCGAAAAGGTAATCGAGCAGGCCAAGAAGGACAAGGAGAAAGAGTCCTGACCTTATAGGCCGGGCAAGTTGCGTGTTGACATTGCCCGCTCGGTATGAGTAGAATGCGCTTAACAGCAATATCATATATGCATAGCGATGACGGGGAGGAGTAGCGGGGTTACGCCGACAGAGAGGGACGTCCGCCGGGTGCAAGGCGTCCTGGCCCATGACCGCGCGAATGTCGCCCCAGAGCCGCCTGGCGCAAATCGCCGACCGCACGCGAGGCCGGCAAGAGTAGGCCCGGCCGGGATCAGCCCGTTACAGCTGCCGAGATCGACGCGGGCTCGTGCTGGCTATGCACGACTCGCCGAGAACAAAGGTGGTACCGCGAAGTGAAGCCTCCTTCGCCCTTTGATGGGCAGGGAGGCTTTGTGTATGCTCCAGGCCCGGGACCGGGGCGGCAGTCATAGTCATTAATACATTCTGCGCACCGAGGCGCAGGGAGGAAGGATTGCACATGGGAAAGACCGACATACCCACTACGTACGATCCGAAGCAGATGGAGGAGCGGATCTATCAGTTCTGGCTGGACGGCGGCTACTTCCACGCAGAGCCGGATCCGGACCCCGGTCGCGAGCATTTCGTGATCATGATGCCGCCGCCCAACATCACTGGGACGCTCCATATCGGTCACGCCCTCGACTCCGCGATTCAGGACATCCTGATCAGGTCAAAGCGGATGCAGGGCGCCAACGCCTGCTGGATTCCAGGCACCGACCACGCCAGCATAGCCACTGAGGCCAAGGTAGTGGCGAGCCTGGCCAAACAGGGTCTTACCAAGGCCGACGTGGGCCGCGAGGGCTTCCTCAAGATCGCCTGGGACTGGAAGGAGAAGCATGGTGGCGAGATTGTGGAGCAGCAGAAGAAGCTGGGCGCCTCTTGCGACTGGGAACGGGCCCGGTTCACCATGGACCCAGTCTGCTCAAAAGCGGTGCGCGAGGTGTTCGTGCGTCTGTTTGAGAAGGGCCTCATCTACCGGGGCGAGAGAATGGTCAACTGGTGCACCAACTGCGGCACGTCTCTGTCGGACGTGGAGGTGGAGCACGAGGACGAGGAGTCTGCGCTTTGGTACCTGCGTTACCCGCTAACTGACGGAACCGGGTATGTGACTGTGGCTACCACGCGCCCCGAGACGATGCTCGGCGACACCGGCGTGGCCGTAAGCCCCAGCGATCCGCGGTACGCCTTGCTCATCGGCAAGACCCTGATGCTGCCCATTATGAATAGAGAGATACCGATCGTAGCCGACGAGCACGTAGATCCGGCGTTCGGCACGGGGGCGGTGAAGGTGACGCCCGCTCACGACCCCAACGACTTCGAGATCGCCCACCGCCACGGGCTCGAATCAGTCTGCGTGATTGGCCCCGACGGTCGCATGACCGGCCAGGCCCGGGAGTACGCAGGCCAGACACGCGAGGAATGCAGGCGCGCTGTGGCCGCCTGGTTCGAGTCTGCGGGACTGCTCGAGCGGGTGGAGAATTACACCCACGCCGTGGGGCACTGCCAGAGGTGTGGCACCTTGGTAGAGCCTTTGGTGTCGCTGCAGTGGTTTGTGAGAATGGAGCCGCTGGCGAGACCCGCAGTCGAGGCCGTGAAAAGCGGCAGCGTCCGGTTCGTGCCCGAGCGCTTCACCAAGACATACCTCAATTGGATGGAGAACGTGCGTGACTGGTGCATTTCGCGGCAGCTGTGGTGGGGGCACCGCATACCGGTTTGGTACTGCGACGACTGCGGCCACATGTTCGCCTCGCGTGAGGACGCCACGGCCTGCCCCAAGTGCGGCGGGCGTGTAGAGCAGGACCCGGACGTGCTCGACACCTGGTTCAGCTCGGCGCTATGGACCTTCTCCACCATGGGCTGGCCGGACGGCACTCCTGAGCTTGCTGCCTGGCATCCCACGTCGGTACTGGTGACAGGCTATGACATCATCTTCTTCTGGGTGGCCCGGATGATCTTCACGGCTTTGGAGTTCATGGGTGAGAAGCCGTTCTCCGACGTGTTGCTGCACGGCCTGATCAGGAATGCCGACGGATCCAAGATGAGTAGGTCCAAAGGCACAGGCGTCAACCCTCTGGAGATCATCGAAGAGTATGGTTCCGATACTCTGCGGTTCACGCTGATTACCGGCAATACGCCCGGCAACGACATCAGGTGGCGCCCGGAGAAGGTCGAAGCCTCACGCAACTTCTGCAACAAGATATGGAACGCCAGCCGGTTCGTCATGATGAACCTGGGCGACTTCGAAGCGCCCGCAGGCGGCCAGCTTCCGCCCGACCTCGAGCTGACGCTGGCCGATAGATGGATTCTGTCGCGTTTCAGCAGGGTCGCCGACCAGATCACGCAGCAGCTGGCCAGGTACGACCTGGGCGAGGCAGCCCGAACCATCTACGACTTCATCTGGGGCGAGTATTGCGACTGGTACATCGAGATCGCCAAGAGGCGGCTGTACGACGAGGCCTGCGCGCAGGGCCGCCGTGCCGCGCAGCATGTGCTGTGGAAGGTGCTTGACGGAGCGCTCAAGTTGCTCCACCCGTTCATGCCCTTCATAACCGAAGGCATCTGGCAGCACCTGCCGCATGAAGGCGACAGCATCATGACACAGGCATGGCCGCACATGGATGAAGCGTGGCTCGATCCCGAAGCCGAGGGCAAGATGGCGATGATCATGGAGACCGTGCGCGCCATCAGGAATGTGCGGGCCGAGTTCGAAGTGGCCCCATCACGCAAAGTGGACGCCATCTTCCATGCAGACGGAGAGGTTGCCGCGGCTCTCGATCGCAACGCCGACGTGCTCGCGCACCTTGCAGGATTGGCGGGGGTCAGGATGGAATCGGCCGCGGCGCCCAAGCCTGAGAAAGCCGCCGCTGCGGTGGCTCCGGGAGTCGAGGTCTACCTGCCTCTGGCAGGCATGATCGATATCGATAAAGAGATCGAGCGCCTCCGCCGCGAGCTCGAGAGCCTGCAGGCAGAGGCTGCGAAGATCCAGGCCAAGCTGGGCAATGAATCGTTCGTATCGAAAGCTCCGCCCCAGGTGGTGCAGAAGCAGCGCGACAGGCTCGCCGATCTCGAAGACCAGCTGACCAAGGTGCAGGTCCGAGTGGCGCAGCTCGAATCGTAGATGGATACAGATCACATGATGGACGCGGCGGCGCCCTGCGCCGAACGGCTCAGGCGGGTGGACGGTGTTCTTGCGACGATGTATGGGCCCAAGCCCCTGGCGCCTCACGGCGACCCCGTGGGCGAGCTGGTGCATATCATCCTTACCCAGAACACCTCAGATGCCAACTCCGACAGAACCTACGCAGCGCTCAGGGCGGCCTATCCCTCATGGGAGCAGCTGGCCCTGGCGCCGCCAGGCGATATAGCAGACGCGATCCGCATGGGCGGGCTCGCTGACATCAAGGCCGTGCGCATCGGAGAAGCCCTGCGCAGGACAGTGGCAGACTTCGGCTCCATCAGCCTGGCCGCACTGGATGATATGGCAAAGACTGACGCCTTCGATTACCTGACGTCTCTGCCCGGAGTGGGCCCGAAGACCGCCGCCTGTGTGCTCCTGTTCGCGCTGGGCAGGCCGGTCTTCCCTGTAGACACCCATGTCCACCGCGTCAGCAACCGTTTGGGACTGGTCGACACTCGAAGTCCCGCCGCTACCCAGGCTCTGCTAATGCCCGCTGTGCCCGACGATATCGTGTATCAGCTGCACATGAACATGGTGACCCATGGGCGTAGGACGTGCAAGGCAGGTCGTCCTGCATGCGACCGATGCTTGCTGCAGCCGGAGTGCGAATGGGGATGCGGCGCGGCGCAGGTGATGATTGATGAACTATGAAGAGACCATGGAATATCTAGCTGCCCTGGCTAGGTTCGGGGTGAAACCGGGCCTTCGGCGCACCAGCGCGCTGCTGGACTTCGCTGGTCAACCCCAACAGCGTATGAAGCATGTGCACATCGCCGGCACTAACGGCAAGGGCTCAGTGGCGGTGATGATCGAGTCCGTGCTCAGGGAGGCAGGCTACAGGACAGGGCTGTATACGTCTCCTCATCTGCAGAGGTACACCGAGCGCATCCGCGTGTGTGGGCAGGAGATACCCCAGGGCGAGCTGGCTGCGCTCGTCACCTCACTTGCGCCGGCGGTGCGCCGCCTTGCGGACGATCCTTCTGTCGGAGCGCCCACCGAATTTGAGGTGGCCACTGCAGCCTGCTTCCAATGGTTCGCCAGTCAACAAGTGGAGATCGCCGTAGTCGAAGTGGGGCTTGGGGGCAGATACGATTCGACTAACGTCATCACGCCCGAGGTGTCGGTGATCACCCACATAGCCATGGACCACATGGATAAACTCGGGAACACCTTGCGCGAGATCGCGTCGGACAAAGCGGGTATCATCAAGCCGGGCGTGCCTGTTGTGGCCGGCCCGCAGGATCCTGAGGCCATGGCGGTGCTGGAGGACGCTGCGCAGTGCGCGGGCGCGCCGCTGACCGTGGTGGGCAGGGATGTGAGCTTCAGTGTCGTATCAATCGACATGAAGGGCACCACTATCGAAATGGATCTACCATCGTTCGGCCCTGTTCGGGCTACCACGGGTCTTGTTGGCGAGCATCAGGCGGCTAATTGCGCCACGGCCGCCGCAGCCTTAGGCGTGTTGGCCGGCAGTAGCGAAGCCTGGGCATCCATATCGCTTGACGATCTACGCCGAGGCCTGGCCGCGGCAGCCAACCCCGGTCGATTCGAGGTAGTATCGAGCGATCCCTTTGTGGTGATCCTCGATGGCGCGCACAATCCCGATGGAGCCAGAGCGCTGGCCGCCGCGATTGAACGCGTTCTCCCAGGGCTCCGCCCGAGGGTTCTCGTTGTAGCCTGCTCGCGCGACAAGCACGTAGATGAGATGATGCAGGCGCTTGCTCCCTGCTTCGATGTGGTAGTGGCCACAGCCGCCGGGCACACCAGATCAGGCGCCGCCGATCCGGAAGCCTTGGCGACTGCCGCGCGAGCGGCCGCTGAGCCGCCGCCGGAGGCCTACGTGAAGACGCCGGCGCACGATGCAGTCAGGCTTGGGCTGGCGATCGCCCGCAAAAGGCAGGCGGCTGCGATGGTGGTTGCAGGATCACTGTACCTAGTAGGCGAAGTACGCGACATCTGGAGAAGCTGAATGCAAGTTACGTCGCAGGCGATGAATCAGTTCGCACAGTCGAGAGTGACTGTGTTTGTTGGGGCGTTCGGCTCGGGCAAGACGGAGCTCGCGCTCAATTTCGCGATCCGCCTGGCACACGCGGCCGGCGACACGCCCGGCGGTGCGGGTTACGACGCCGGCGGCAGCGCGCCCCGGGTGCGGCTCGCCGATATCGACATACTCAAGCCGATGTTTCGGTCACGGGAACTTGCCGCGCGGTTGGCGGTGGAGGGTGTCCGCGTAGTGTCGAGCGCCCCGGAGTACGAGTCGGCAGACGTGCCGGCGCTGTCCCCCGAGATATATGGGGCGATTGAAGATGTTTGCATGCCCCTCGTCGTGGACGTGGGAGGCGACGATAACGGCGCGCGGGCTCTTGGCAGATTCCGCTCGCACCTGGAGCGGGCTGGGTACGACATGTTGTATGTAGTGAACACACTCCGGCCGTTCTCGTCATCGCCGGAAGAGATCATTACGATGTTGCGCGCCATAGAGAACACTTCGCGCCTCAGCTGCACTGCCCTGGTGTCCAACACCAACCTGGGCGCGGCAAGCACGGCGGAAGAGGCACGCACAGGTCTTGACATAGTCGGGCGCGTGTCGGATGAAGTGGGAATCCCGGTGCGATTTTTCGCCGTCTCTCGCAGCGTGGCACAGTCTGACTACGAATCAGTGCGCCGCGTCGCACACGATCGCTGCATCCCGGCTTTCATCATCGACAGGCTGGTCTTGCCTCCATGGGAACGGCTTTAAGAGGAATGAGCGCTGCCGGTTCGGAATAGATGTATCTACTGAGGCGGGGCCATGCCCCGCGGCGCATGAACTGAGCTAGAAGGAAGGGATCTGTTATGCCGGTGAAAAGGTCATCCACAGGCGGCGCGCTCTCCTGGGTTGTCGCAGTCGTCGTGCTGGGTGCGGTGGCAGTCGGGGCCGGCTGGCTGATCGGGCAGCAAGCTCTAAACTGGTGGAACCCCGACCGAAGCTCGTCTGCGACGACCGACTCGAAAGATACGGACTACAACTACTACCCATGGAAAGATACGTCGACCGATACCTCTGGGCAGACTGCGCCCTCAGGCGCCGCCCAGACCCAGACCCCAGCCCAGGCTCAAGCCCAGACCTCGACTCCGGTGATCAGCCTCCCTCAGAGCACGGCGCCGGCGGCGGCCCCGGCGGGCGGCTCAGAGACGAGCAAGTTCTACCGGGTGCGTGTGGGGTCGTTCGCCACGCGCGAGGCTGCGTTGGAGACTGCGGCAGAGCTTGAGGAGCAGGGGCATCCGATTTTCGTGACTGGTGGCGGGCCATGGTCGGTGCAAGTGGGGGCGTTTGCGAAAAGAGAGAACGCCATCGCTCTCTCGGATCGACTCGCCAACCAGGGCTACGACGTGACTATTCACGAATAGGCACGGAAGTCCATGGACGATACAGCCCGGCCGGCTCTGCGCCGGGCGGCCGGCCGGGTCCGGTGTCGCACCGCGCAGCGCTATGCTGATGGAGGCGATGCACTTGAAACTAGAAGAGATAGCCAAATTGATAGGCGCTGACGTTATCGCCGGTGTGGACAAGCTATGTACTCTCGACATCGATACTGCCTGCGGCGCCGACCTGATGAGCGATGTGCTCGCGTTCTGTCATGAGCGCACTTTGCTTCTCACCGGCCTGACCAGCCCTCAGGTAGTGAGAAGCGCCGAGGTGGCAGGCCTGTCGGGCATAGTATTCGTCCGCGGCAAGCGGCCGGGCGACGGCGTGATCGAGCTCGCGAATGCGCTGGGCATTCCTCTGCTCGCCACCGACTACCCCATGTTCGAGGCGTGTGGAATGCTGTACAGGGCCGGCATTGGCGGCACGTATCGTCTTTCGCGGGCGGAGGGGAGAGGCTGTTGACGGCGAGGGATGAGCGTGCCCTGGAAATGGACTTTGCTGTGGCCCGGCAAGACTTCGCCGCGGCCGGCGAGGTTGCCAGCCGAGTCAAGCAGGTCCTGCGCCAGCTGGGCATCGCGTCCGACCTTGTGCGGCGGGCGGCCGTAGCCGCTTACGAAGCTGAGATGAACCTGGTCATACATTCGAGCGGCGGCAAGATCGTCCTGAAAGTGGATTCAGAGCGCATAGTCGTGGAGGCGCGCGATATCGGCCCCGGAATACCAGATATCGAGCTGGCCATGCGCGAAGGCTATTCCACGGCCTCCGACGAAGTGCGCGAGATGGGATTCGGAGCCGGCATGGGCCTTCCCAACATGCGGCGGTGCTCAGATGCATTTACAATCGATTCCAGTGCGGGACGCGGCACTACTGTTGCTGCAGCCATATACATAGCTAAGCCCGGGTCGTGATGATCGCGTTCCAGAGGAGGCGGTGCGAAGGTGGAGAGCAGGTTTCACTCCGTCAAACTCCTCGAGGACAAGTGCAAGGGCTGCACGAACTGCATCAAGAGATGTCCGACCGAGGCTATTCGCGTGCGCGAAGGGAAAGCGGTGATCAACGCGGCGCGCTGCATAGACTGCGGCGAATGCGTGCGCACATGCGATAACCACGCCAAAGCCATCATAGCCAACTCCCTTGAGGATCTACAGGGATTCGACTACAATATTGCGCTACCTGCCCCTGCCCTGTACTCGCAGATCGGCAGGGCCTCGGGGCCCGACGAGGTAGTGTGGGCCCTGGAGCAGATGGGTTTCGACGCTGTGTGCGATGTGTCATTTGGCGCCGACATCATCACCGAGTGCACTCGCCGCTACATCAAGGAGAATACTCTGCTCAAGCCCCTGATATCCAGCGCCTGCCCGGCGGTGGTGCGCCTGGTGCAGGTGAGGTTTCCGGGGCTGATTCCTCACCTTGCCAAGATGGAGAGCCCGATGTATGCAGCTGCCCGCGTCGCGCGCGCGCGCGTCGGCGCCCAGCTGCGCATCCCCGACGAGAGGATTGGCGTCTTCTTCATATCTCCGTGCGCTGCCAAAGTCACGGCCATCATATCCCCCCTGGGATCGCAGGAATCATACGTCAACGGCGCCTTGTCCATAGGCGACATCTACGGCCGTCTCATAGCGAATCTCGGCCGGGGGGGCAGCTCTCGCCCGCTCTACCGTGGCTCGGGCCTCGGTTTTGGCTGGGCGATGGATGGAGGCGAGCTTCGCGCGCTAGGCGACATGAAGGCGCTGGCGGTGGACGGAATCCACAACGTCATAGGCGTGCTTGAAGAGGCCGACAGCGGCAGGCTGAAGCGTGTCGACTACATCGAGGCCCTGGCGTGTCAGGCGGGATGCGTGGGCGGGCCTGCCACTGTGGAGAACCCTTTTGTGGCGCGAGTGCGCATGCGCGACGTGTCGGCAGGTATCGATGCCAGATCGATGGCCGAATCGCTTCAGCTGGCATGGGATTGTATAGATGAGTTCGGCGACGACTTCTTCCACATGCATGAACCCATCCATCCGCTGGCAGGCATGGAGCTGGCCGAGAGCCTGGAGTCGGCCATAGCCCGCATGGGAGAGCTGGAGAGAATCGTTCGTGAACTGCCCGGCCTGGATTGCGGTGCGTGCGGTTCTCCCACTTGCCGGACGCATGCCGAAGACGTGGTGTGCGGACGGGCAATCGAAACTGACTGTGTGTTCAAGCTACGGGAGAGGATGCAGGAGATGGCCGAGGATCTGCTGCGACTGGCCAGAACGGATCTGCCGTCGATGGCGAGGAGGGACGACAATTGACTGTGCAGGATATCGCGGACGCGATAGGCATGACGTGTGTGGCCGGAAGCTCTGGGATGGACCGCGAAGTCACGTCAGGATACGCGTCTGACTTGCTCAGCGATGCTATGGGACATGCCCAGGATGGGGCGATATGGGTCACCAGCCAGGTCCACCAGAATGTGGTGGCCGTGGCCCTGCTGCTCAACCTATCGGCCGTGGTGATCGCCGGCGGGCTCTCGCTGATGGAGGATGCGACAGCCAAGGCAGACGCACGAAGTATGGCCATGCTGTCTACGGATCTGCCCGCCTTTGAGGTCGTTGGAAGGCTGTACGAGCTGGGAGTGAGGGGGAAGGTGTAGCGATGCTCGGGGCGTGGGCCGCCGACCTGCACATACATACCTACCTCTCACCATGCGCGTCCCGGGACATGAGCCCGGGCGCCGTTGTCAGAAGATGCCGCGAGGTCGGGCTGGACATAGTAGCCATAACCGACCACAACGCCATGGGCAATGTCGCCAGGGCGATGGCGGAGGCGGCCCAAGGGCCGGCGACAGGGCCGGTAGTCATCTCCGGCATGGAGGTATGCACGCGTGAGGAACTCCATGTGCTCACCCTGCTGCCGGACCCGACCCGTGCAGCTCAGTGGGAGGCTCTGGTGAGGCGCGCACTGACCCCGGGAGAGAACGTGCCTGAAATCTTCGGCGAGCAGTGGGTGCAGGATGCGGGCTCAGGGGCGATATCCAGCGACACTGCGCTGCTGGCTGCGCCCACCCGGCTGTCGCTTGCGGACGTAGTGCGCGAAGTGACGGCGCTCGGCGGAGCGTGCATTCCGTCACATGTAGACAGGGTGGCTTTCAGCATCCTTGGTCAGCTGGGATTCGTTCCCGAAGGATTGGACATTGCGGGGCTAGAAGTCTCCCGGGCAATCAGCCGTGATGAGGCGCTCCTGCGCATGCCGCAGATCGCTGGTTACGGCCTGATATCGTCGTCCGATGCACATTCGCTGGGCGAGATAGGTACAGGTTGTTCGCTCCTTTGGATCGAAGAACCCACTGTGGCCGAGATCATCCTGGCCCTGCGCGGAGCCTGGGGCAGGCGGGTGGAGATCGAATGAGAGAGCTGTCCATGCACATACTCGATATAGCCCAGAACTCCATAGCAGCAGGCGCGAAAATGGTCAGAATAGATGTAGTGGAGGACCATGCCGCCGATACCATGACCATCACGGTGGCCGATGATGGTTCCGGGATGGACGCCTGGACCGCGCAGCGCATTCGCGACCCTTTCGTGACGTCGCGAACCACCCGTGAGGTCGGGTTGGGAATCCCCCTGTTTGCCGCAGCAGCCGAGAGGTGCGGCGGCGGGCTCGAGATCATCAGTGCGCCCGGCGTGGGCACGACCGTTAGGGCTGTGTTCCAGCTTTCGCACCTCGACCGCGCGCCCCTTGGCGACATGGCCAGCACATTGGTGGCACTTTCAGTATGTAACCCAGACATGGATTTCGTGTATAATCGTGTTCAGGGAGATGAATCCTTCCACTTCGATACAAGGGTCATCCGGGCCGAACTTGACGGCGTGCCGCTTAACCATCCGGAGGTGGCTGCGTTCATCCATGATTACGTGGAGCAGGGCGGGAGGAGGCTGGGGCAATGAAGCAGACAGGCAGGGTGCAGAGTGTCCACGGGCCTTACGTGGATGTCCTGGTCAAGCGCCCGGATGCGTGCCACGGATGTGGAGCGTGCAAGCTGGCGAGCGACGAGCCTAGGACGGTGACGGCCAGAAACGATGTGGGGGCGTCTGTGGGAGACACTGTGGAGATTGAGCTTTCGGGCGCCACACTCATGCGCGCCGTCGGCCTGGCATACGGCGTGCCACTGGTCATGTTCATGCTCGGGCTGTTGCTGGGTGAGCCCATCACCAGGAGAATCGGGCTTGCTGTCAACGCCTCGCTTGCGTCTGCCATCACGGCGTTCATCTTCCTTGCCGCAGGCTATTATGTCATTCACTATTACGACCGTTCGCTGGGCGCCGGGGCCTTCATGTCGGCGGCGACTGAAATCGTCGATTCCGCGCAGATGGAGTGCGCCCCGGAAGGATGCGTTGCAGCGGAGCGGTTCGGCGGGTCAGAGGAGAACCTATGAGAAAAGCGAAGATTCCAGATGTAGTAGTGAGGAGGCTTCCGCTTTACCTCCGGGCGGTTGAGGACTTCGACCGGAGGGATCACGTGATAGTGTCCTCCAAGGAGTTGGGCGATTTTACGGGCCTCACTCCGGCTCAAGTCAGAAAGGACTTGACATTTTTCGGTGAATTCGGTAAGCAGGGTATTGGCTATGATGTGAAGTTCCTCCGCATTCAGCTGCGGGAGATACTGAGGCTCGGCTCCGACGTGCACATCGGCCTGGCCGGGTTCGGCAATCTCGGGCAGGCGCTAGTGCATTACCATGTAGACGCACGTTCCAGGCTGGGAACGAGATTCCCGGTTTCGCCGGATAGGCTCCGTATCGTGGCCGCGTTCGATGTCGATCCAGATAAGATAGGAAGCGTGTACGCGGGGGTCCCCATCTTCCACATCGACCAACTGGCCGAAAAAGCGCAGGAGTGCGGCTTGAGGATAATGGTGAATGCTGTACCTGCGGAGCACGCCCAGGGAGTGGTCGATCGCATCGTTGCGTGTGGGATCCGGTCTATCCTGAACTTCGCGCCGGTGACTCTGAACGTGCCCGAAAACGTGAGAGTGCATT
>DAOPWT010000040.1:0-9736 GCA_035351775.1 Bacillota bacterium
CACGAGGAACAAGAGACCGACACTCTGGAGGCGATTCGTGTCTTTCTCAGCCAGGCCGGATTGAGCCGCTGACATGGAATTGGCGGTTTCACGTGCGATATGCAACAGTAGCAACCATCAGCAGTAGCAGCTTGTAACTGTCGTTACACGGTGCTATCCTGTACGTGATCTGCGTTACGCATGAGGAGGAAGAGATGGACAAGATCAGATGGCTCGTGTTCAGCTACAACCTCCCCGCCGAGCCCACTAGAGCCAGGGTCTGGATATGGCGGAAGCTCAAGAAACTGGGGGCAGTCAATGCCAGGCAGTCTCTTTGGCTGCTACCGCATACAGAGGAGAACCGCAGGAACCTTGAGGCCAGCTGCGCATATATCGAGAAGAACGGCGGCACTTCGTTGCTCCTTGAAGGCACTGCCCTGGACGACCGAGTGCAGAGCCTTATCATGGCATTGTTCCGAGAAGCCTAACGATCCGCAGATGCCTTCGCAGGTCGAATCCTTCCCAGTTCAATGCGGCAGGAGTATCTCAACATGATCGACGACAAGAAGACGGACAAGACGCTCGACAAAAACGTGCTCTTCCTGGGGCTTACTAGCTTCCTGACCGACACTACAACCAAGATGATCTACTCGGTAATGCCCCTGTTCCTGATGACACTGGGTGCGTCCAAAACAGAGCTGTCGCTCATAGAGGGGATAGCGGAAAGCACCGCATCAGTACTAAAGGCGCTATCTGGCTGGTGGAGCGACAAAATCGGCAAGAACAAGCCGCTCATGGCAATAGGATATGCTTTCACCGCGTTCCTATCGCCGCTGTTCGCGATAGCGACCTCACCCCTGCAGGTTCTGGCCATCAGATTCACGGAACGAGTGGGCAAAGGGGTAAGAACCGCTCCGCGGGACAGCCTCGTCGCGGCCTCGTGCCAACATGGCTCAAAGGGCAAGAGCTTCGGCTTCCACAAAGCGATGGACAACGCCGGCGCCATAGTAGGACCTCTTCTAGCATCCGGCCTGCTTGCGCTCTTCCCCGGCCAGTACAGGAAGGTGTTCCTAATAGCCGGGCTGCCGGCGATAATTGGTCTTCTGTCGCTCGTCTTTCTCGTGAAGGAGGCCGGAACCGACAGGAAAGAGCTTCTCGGCAAGCTGTCTTTCAAGGACTTCCCCAAGAGGTACTATTACTTCCTCGCGATAGTGCTCGTCTTCACCTTGGGCAACTCAACGGACACCCTGCTCTTGGTGAAAGCTAGCGATGTCGGCATCAGCGACGCTTTCATTCCGATCATGTACGTTATATACAACTCAGTCTCAGTGCTGTTTTCGGTGCCGGCAGGCATGCTATCCGACAAGATCGGCCGGGAAAGGCTCATAATGTTCGGATACTCGCTGTATGCGCTAATCTACTTTGGCTTCGGAAGAACAGGCAGCGCAGGCTCTGTGATATTCCTTTTCGCCATGTACGGGCTTTACAGCGCCGCCACCGACGGCATACAGAAGGCGCTTGTCACTGACATCGTTGACACTAAGATGAAGGGCACAGGCCTGGGCATCTACAACTTCGTCGTGGGCATCACCCTGCTTCCTGCCAGCGTGATAGCCGGGCTGCTGTACGACAAGGTAGGCAACAGCGCACCCTTCTACTTCTCCAGTGCAATGGCTCTGACAGCAGCTCTTCTTCTCACGGCATTCTACAGAAAGGGCCGGAACAGCTCCATCGACCTGAGCGAGGCCCACTTATCTCCTTGATGGGCGTTGGGGGCTGGGCCGATCGCAGTCCCGAGTCTGGAGCTATGTTTGTGAGTGCAAGATTTCTACACCCCGCTACAGGAATTCCACTAAACACGACGAAATGGAACTTGTTGGCACCGGGCGCCGAGCGTACGATGTGCTCTTGCCATCACGAATATTGCCGTGAAGGAGTGATTCTGATGAAGACACGCCGCTTCATGTCCATTGCGATCGTGTTTGCCGCCGTGATCCTGCTCTTCTCGGGACTCGTATGCGCAGATGCCGGGCCGCATGCGGAAAGCATCGCGCCATTTCAAGGCGGGGTTGGCGCCGGCAGTGAGCTGTATCGGGCCTCCCGGAGCGTTGCCCGAACGGAGATTTGGAACGATATCAACTCGGGCAGAGCCGGGAGTGCGACTGTAGCCATACTCGATGGCGGCGACATAGTCTACGCCGAAGGCTTCGCCATGGCAGACAGAGAGAACAGCGTGCCGGTCGACCCTGGAACGCTGTTCAATATTGGTTCCATCAGCAAGGTCTACGTAGCCACTGCCGTGATGCTGCTAGTCGATGAGGGGAAGATCGATCTCGATGCCCCCATCATCCGCTATCTTCCGGAGTTCGTCATGGCAGACCCTAGGTATGTGGACATCACCGTCAGAATGCTCTTGAATCATTCATCCGGCATACCCGGTTCAGTTTTCGCGGGCAACTTCGGATTCCAGTACAACACCGCTATACACGAGGAGGCTCTAGCTGTTTGGTCTCGTGCGCACCTAAAGCACGACCCCGGCGCGGCGGCTGTGTACTGCAACGATGGGTTCACTCTTGCCGAGATGATCGTCGAGCGGGTCGGCGGGCAGAGCTACATGGACTTCCTGGCAAATCGCATCTTTGAGCCGTTAGCTCTGCACGATACGTGGGCTAGTGTGGGCGATAGAACCATCGACGACGGTGCCGCTGGACATGTCGCAGCGTACTACAGGCCCACGACTGGCCAGAGGGAGCCGTTTGAAGCGATCTCTCTGCTGGGATCAGGCGGGCTCAGCGCGACCGCGGTGGATCTGGTCCGCTTCATGGACAGCTTCTCCGGCGCAGGAATACACATCCTGTCTGAGTCCGCACTCAGAGAGATGAGGAAAAACCAACCCTCATCATCTGCGGCGAAGCTGAAGAATCCGGATCTTGCCTTCGGACTGGGATGGGACATGGCCTACATCCCCAAGTACCAGGAGCGGGGGATACAGGTCCTCGGCAAGAGCGGCGGAACCGGGCATTACAACTCGATGACCTTCACAGTGCCGGATGAGAGAATATCTGTCGCTGTGATCGAGACCGGTCCCGGGGGGCGTTCGGCTGCAATAGCGCTAGAGGTGCTGGATGCCGTTCTCGTGGCAAAGGGCTTGATAGGAGAGAAGAAGCTGTCGGTTTCGGTCCCTCCGAAACCCGAGGCCATTCCGGACGAGTACACAGACTATTGCGGATACTACATCGTGAATGGCGGGAACTTGGTGAATGTGAGCATCGATGCGGCGGCAGACCGCGTCCGCGTATTGAGCATCACCCAAGGCATGGAAATCCCGGTCCTGTGCCTCTACTACAGTGATGGCGCCTTCTACAGCGACGATTTCTCCGGCACGAGCGTCTACTTCACTACCGTCGACGGCGAGCAGTGCGTGGTGCAGTCATACCTCGGTTTTGACATGCTCACCATGTGCAGACTGCCCGCGATCGAAGTCCCCTGCAGCATGGAGGTGGACATGAACGGAAAGCAATGGTTGCGCCGTAATGTCAAGCCGTTCGAGGGCGCCATGCTTACCGGTATGCATATGGTTCAGTCCGCCACTGTGGAAGCGCTGCCCGGATACGTGGATTTAAGCGGGATCAAGAGGATCGAATCACCAACGTATGCAGGAGTTCCGGCCGGCGCGACGCGCGATTTGAGTGATCTGACCCTGCTGAATAGAGACGGAGCGACGTGGGCACAAGTCCTGGACATGCTGTATAGTCCAGCCGATAGCGCCACAGCGCTTGTGAGCGGCGCGAATGCGGTAACCATCGGCGACAGTGGGTACAGTGAGTGGCTGAGGGCCGCAGGCGATTCCGTTCTGACTCTTCAGATCCCAGCGGGCGGCAGGGTCATCATATTCGCCCCTGATGGCTCGGCCAAGTACGACAGCTGTGTTGATAAGGGCGGTGTCTTTGTTAACGGAGGGGACTACGTGGAGGTCTCAGGAGTGCCGGGTGATCAGTTCAGGATCATATGCGAGGCAGCCTACAGATAGCCCCCGCGGTTTATTGGCCAGACTGAATTTTGGGGTTCGCCATCGTCATGAGATGGCGAACCCCCCTCAGAGCGCAGAATCGCGAGTTTCCGCGAATCGCACGAAGGAGTAGCGCCCCCTGCGTGGAAAATCCCTTCCGGGATCGCACACACAGGAGAGGGGCGCTATGATGAAAAGGCGGAACCTGATCTACAGCGCGTCGACGGCCATCTTCCTAATTGCCACTGTTTTTCTCCTTCTCTCAACGCCCGCAGGAGCCAACCAAGATTCTTCTCTGGCACGGGTCGTTGACCTGCAGTGCACTGAGCTTGGGCAGCAGGCCCCGGGTTCACCTGTGTACATGGACACATTCCTGAAGGCGGCTGTCCCCTACCTCACCTTCGAGCACGGGCAAGACCCCCTCTACGTCGCGCGCAAGCAAGGTTTCATCCAGTCCGAGCTGAGCGGCCCTCTCTATCGAGACGACATTCTCTACCCTCTTCTGCGCATGACTTGCGTCGATATCCCGAAGAGCGCAGATCTGGCGCAGTTGGCCATAGAGTCCGGCATCATCTCTGCCAATGACGATCTTCTTCGCCAAAACGTCCAGATCGCTGCCGATATCGCCTGCCAGATGATCGAGAGCGCGCGCAACGCCTGGTACGCCAGGCTTGAAGCCGAGAAGCCGGCCGAGCCGCTGGACATGATCAACTACTACATATCGAACTCAACCTATTCGTATCCGCTTTTCTCTTTCTCTGAAGACGGACAAGTCCTGTGGTACAACGTTGGAGGCGAATGGAAGGCGGTAAACGTAGCGGACGGAACCGCATCTGACCGGCTCCCACCCGACAGACTCTCAAGAGAGGAGTACCCTGCGAGCGGCGACGAGAACGCCACAAACATCTATGACAATGCCGGGGTGCTCAGGGCAGTCACCATTGAATTGGCCAAACGCCGCAACTACATTACCGATAAGTACATCCTCTATCGCGAGGGCCCGAACGATCCATGGGAGCGTATTGTCGATTTCGACCTGGCAGTGACCCGCGATTTCGAGGTCATCGGGTTCACCGCCGACAATGAGAGAATGGTGGTAAAGACCAACTTCTACGATAACTACGTCGCGATCTACGAGATCGATCCCCGGTCCATGTCAAGGGAATTGGTCTACGGCAATGAACATGCCGACGTGCCGGTGGACATGATCGCCCTGCTTGCGGGAATCCCCTCCTTCGGGCTGAAGCATCCCAAGACAGGCGTGCCGCTGACCGCTGTGTACATCGACGACAGGCTCCGTCTTGTCTGCCTGGACGCAGGTATTGCCGCAATAGCTGATAATGTCCTTCGGGACCTGGGTGAGAACCACTTCCCGGTGGCGATAAGCCCGGAGTTCGACTACGTTGTGCTTATGCATAGAGACGACAGAGACTACGGCAGCTATCGGCTTTACAATGTGAAGACAGGGACGGCGACTCTTCTCCTGTCGTCCGACATACCGATAGAGGATGTCGGGCACACCTATCCGGTGTCGTTCAGCGCAAGCGACGGAGCGACGGTCTTTGCATACCTGACAGTGCCGCTCGGCAAGAGCCCGCGCAACCTGCCTCTCTTGATCAATGTCCACGGCGGGCCCCAGGCCAGGTTCACATGGGCCCCGAACGAGCACGCACTGCTCGCCTCAAACCTGGGGATAGCGGTGCTGTCGGTAGACTTCCGCTTCTCTAGTGGATATGGCAACGAGTACACGGATACCGCAAGCCGGAACATGCTCCTGGCACAGCAGGATGTTACCGAAAGCGTGCAGTGGGCTATAGAGAACGGAATCGCGGATCCCGCGTTCATCGGCATCATGGGGCACTCCTATGGCGGGTTCATATCGTTCTACCAGGCGGCAGTCCATCCGGATATCTATAAGGCAGTCATCTCCCTGATGGGCGTGTGGGACTGGACCGACCTGGGCGTCGAACTGACAGACGGCGCGCCTGTCCCTGACTATCACAAGTGCTCTGCGCCGGAGCCCTATAGTGAGCTCGCGAGAGTGTTGTCGCCGTCAAGCTACGTTGATGCTCTCAAGGCCCCCATTCTGATCGTCTACTCCGGTAATGATGACGCAGTGTATCCCAGCCAGAACATACGGGCTATCAGAGAGCTCCGAGAAGCGGGTAACACGCCCCAGGTTGTGTACTTGCCCAATGATGGGCACATGCCGGGCACGGCGGAGAGCATAACCGAGACCTTCGAGGCGATGCGGAGCTTCCTAGTAGAGAAGCTCCTGAAGGGGAATTGAGCTGGCCTCGCTGGCCGGGATCGCTGACCTCCTTTGACCTAGCGCGAACTATCAGGTAAAATTGGATATGCATACAAATGCTTCGCCTAAACTCACGGTTTTCACCTAAGGAGGCGCGGCTGTGAGCTCGATTGAATGGACCCGCGACCGTATGGGCCGCATGAGCCTCATGCCGGCGCTTGTCTTCATATTGGCGGCGGTACTGCTCGATAGGCCTACCATGTTCGCCCTGCCTTTTACAGTCGGATGGTCGGCGGTTTTCGCGGTCGTGATCTGGACTTCGTTTCCCTGGGCGCAGAGGGGACCCCGCAACCTGTGGGCCATTCTGGCTGCAGCCGCGGCGCTCGCTGTGGGCTGGCTGGGGTATCCGTGGAGATGGCTCGCGCTTGCCGCGATCACATGGATTCCGTTCTTCGCCCAGAGTGGCCGGTTCGGGGCCGATCCTCACGCAGAAACCGTGTGCGCAGCCATCGCATCGCTGACGGGGTTGTATGCATTGGCTATGGACGCCCTCGGCCTTCAGTATATCTGGGCCGAGCCGGCATCGCGGGCCCTTTCATCGTTTGCTTCGCTCGTCTCGTCGCAGCCAATCTCCATCGGCCCCACCTACCTCGGGCTCCATTTCGTCTCGGCATACATCCTCGGCTGCCTCGCCATATTCGCGCTGGGCGGGCAGCTAAACGCCCGCGCCGCCCGAAACCTGGCAGCTGCCCTCGGGGGCGGGATAGCGGGATACATGTTGCTTCTGGCAACCTTTGCGCGCCTGACTGCGCTCGCGGGGCTGTGGTTCCTGGCGCTCACCTTCTGCCTAGGGCTGATGCTTGCGATCATGATAGCCGCCTATGCCAGAGTTGCAGGCCGCGAGCGCGTCGCTACCACTCGGCCCAAGCTCGCAGGGGTGCTGGCCGGCGTCGCAGTGGCGATCCTTATCGCCTCGGTCGCAATCGGAATCATCCAGTCCGGCCAGGCGCGCAGGTCCGTCATGTTTCTGTCCGAGCAGAGCGCCAGTTTCCAGCCGACATCGCCTTTGGACTTCTCCGACAAATTCCGGCCCGCCTTTGGGTGGCTCCCGGTCTACCTGGAGGGAGTTGGGTACGAGATCTCCTGGGGCGCGCTGTCTGCGGCTGATCTGGAGCGTGCGCAGACGGTCGTAGCGATAAACGTAATAAGCGAGCTCTCGGATGAAGCTCGGGAAGCGGTTTCCACGTTCCTTCGCAACGGGGGATCCTTGCTGATCCTGGCCGACCACACCCTCTACCCAAACGGCCAGCACCCGCTGGGGTTCATCATGGACTCCGCGGGAATTGAGCTGAATTTCGATTCAGCCAGGAGCTTGTTCGATTCTGGGTGGGGGCAACCCAATCTTCAGTTCTACCAGCATCCTGTCACCATGGGGATCACCGACGAAGCCCAGGTCCAGATCGGGACAGGCGCCTCATTGCGGATAAGGCCCCCAGCCCGGACCATAGTCGCAGCTAAGATAGGCTTTGTGGACAATCCGGACATGAACCGCCCCGACCAGGGATATCTCGGCGACCTCAAGTACAACCCCGGCGAAAGGCTCGGGGACATCCCTCTGGTTGCCGCCGGTAGGTTCGGTGCGGGCAAGGTGCTAGTATTCGGCGATACATCGTCTTTCCAGAACCCATCTCTGGCAATGAACACGCGCTTCATCGATCAGGTATTCAGCTGGCTTGCGCACTCCCAGAGGTCTAGCGTCGCCTGGCTGCCGGCAGCACTCATAGCGATTGGGGCGTTCACAGGGGCTGTTGGCGGTGGCTTTGGCCTGAAGCGTAAAGGCCTGCTGCCCTCTGCCATGTCGGCACTCGCAGGTGGTCTGGTTGTGTGCCTGCTCATCCTTGAACTGCCGGGCTGGATCCACCCCTCTCCGAAAACGCCCTTTGGGGGAGGGAGCGCTGTGATCGACAGGTCTCATTTCCCCTCGTTTTCCGGCGGCGATGTGTGGGGCGCTGAGGGCTTGGCAGGCCTGCACCACAACATCCTGCGCAATCAACTTCTTCCCATACAGATGGAGGCTTTCGATCCGAATGCGCTGTCGAGGGCGGAGACTCTTTTCATCATCGGGCCTCAGATGCCCTATACGCCGTCTGAGATATCAGAAATCGAACGGTTCGTGATGGACGGCGGACGCCTGATCGTGTCAGCTGGCTGGGAGGAAAAGCGGGGCGTCGAGAGCCTGTTGGATCGGTTTGGGATGTCCATCGAACCTATTCCCTTTGGTAGGTTCGCAGTCGATACCGGCTCAGGCGTCGTGGAGATGCCCAAGGCCTGGCCCATCGCAGTGCAAGACCCAGCTGCTTCGCTCTGCCTGACCAAGTGGGACAAACCGGTTGTCGTCACACGCATGCTCGGTCGCGGCAGGATTACCGTCATCGGCGATTCAATGTTTCTTCTCAATCCGAACATAGAAACCGTCTCCGGATACAGTATTGGGAACATTCAATTCCTTCGCGCGCACGCTTTCTCATCTGCCGCGCACTGAAGTTCAGGGCCGGATCTCGGCCCTAGGCTTGGTCATAAGAAATCGCCGCACGGGCGATTATGTCAGAGGTGAGAATCTAAGGTGCTGAGCTGGGCAGGGATCGTAGGCCTTGCGCTGGCCTGGGTCTTTCTTCTTCCATACTACAGTCCAGTGCCATGGCTCGGATGGAGCCTGCTCGGCTTCGGAATTGCCGCCTCCGTCGCCTCTTGGGTCCTGAGCCGGGAGAGGCAAGGCCATGGGCAGGGGTTCCGTCCGTACTTGCTGTGCGCCGCGCCCCTTGCGGTCCTCGCCGCAATGATGCCATTCCCCGAAAGCACGGGGCTTATAGTCCTCGCGGTGGGACTGGTGCTCACAGCCGCGCCGAAGCGATTAGGCGAGATAGGAAATGGCTTGGCCTTCGCAGGGCTGATCTTGACTATCCAGGCAGCCTGGCTGCCAATACACGTAGTGCTGGAGGCCAGATATCACCACCTGAGCGCCTTGGAACCCCTGGTTAAGCTGGCTCTATCCGCTTTCCCGCTCAAAGCTGCGGTAGGCGGCAGGGGCATCCTCGTCCAGACCCCAGGCTATCAGTTCTCCATTGCGACTACGATGGAGAAGATCAACATACTCATGTTCGCCCTGGTCTACCTCGGCGGACTGACGGCGATCCTCACGAGCGGGACACGCGTCCGAAGATCGCTCCGGCAGGCCTTGCGGCTTCTGTGGGTCCTTGGAGTCTATTTTGCGGCGAGGTATCTCCTGCTCCTGATGGTCTTCCCCACTGTAAGGAACATCGGTGTCTTCTGGCGTCCCGAGTGGGTGCTTGGCACGTTCCTCCCGCTCGCGCTCGTGCCTGTTGCGGCGCTGACAGGGTATGGACGAGGCCTCGGGGTCTCCCAGGAGGTCTCCCAGGAGGTTCAGGCAGTCCGCTCCGAAGCCGACTCGGCCCTCGAAGAACCTGGCACGCAGGGCT
>DAOPWT010000040.1:9836-11971 GCA_035351775.1 Bacillota bacterium
CAGGCAGTCCGCTCCGAAGCCGACTCGGCCCTCGAAGAACCTGGCACGCAGGGCTCCAGACGACCGTCGATGTCTTCGCGTCTTATACTAGCGGCATCCTGTTTCACGCTGGTCTTCGCAATCGGGTTTCACGATCCCGGCGCGCTCAAGCCTGGGCGGGTCATGATCGACGAATACCATTCGAACTGGGAGAAGACCACGGAGCCCTACACCACTGAATGGTATGGAGAGGACTCGGGGTACAATTACTACTCCCTCGCCTCCTACATGGAGGACTACTATACGGTCTCAAAGAATCTCGACTCTCCGATAACCGATGAGCTTCTAGCCGCTCAGGATGTTCTGGTTCTCAAGACCCCCACAAGCGCATACAGCCAAGAAGAGATCGACGCTGTGTTCAGATTCGTCAGGCAAGGCGGTGGGCTGCTTCTGGTGGGGGATCATACAAACGTCTTCGGCACCAGCACTTATCTCAACCCGCTCGCCGAGCGGTTCGGCCTGCATTTCAACCATGACGGCACTTACGATTTGGCCACCGACGGCCTATCCATTTACGAAGACAGAAGTGTGTTCCCGCACCCGACCGTGCGCCGTCTTGGGAGATTCATGTTCGCCACATCCTGCTCGCTCAGGGCGCCGCTACTCTCCGCAGGCGCGATTACGGGATATGGAATCAAGAGTCTCTACCTTGACTACAGCCGCGAGAATTTCTTCCGGACCGACGCGCCCGATTTCGACAAGGACTATGGTTTGTTGCTACAGCAAGTAGCACTTCAGAGTGGCCGCGGCCGGGTAGTTGCATTCACGGATAGCACAGTGTGGTCCAACTTCTTCATGTTCATCCCGGGCAAGTGGGAGCTTGCTGAAGGCGCGCTCAGCTGGCTGAATCGCCGGAATGTGCTGGCATGGGCGCCCTGGGCGCTCCTTGCCGTTGCTGCGGCGGGCGCGGCAGCGCTTCTGTTGCGCAGCACCAGGGGAATCGCTGTCGTCGACCCGCTCGGGTTGGCACTCGCCCTGGGCTTTGCAGCTCTGGCCATACTATCGGCCCGTGGGCTCGACTCGCTGTCGTACGCTCCTCCCGCCAAAATCGCGCACGCTACCACGGAGATCGCATTCGAAAGCGAGCACAGCAACATGCTGATCCCTTCGGAGACGATATTCATCGATCCGAGTAGTGCTTATCATGTCTTTTACACCTGGACCCAGCGGGTGGGCGCCCGCCCGCGGATGGCGTCTCTGCCCGAAGCCGTCAAGTGCGACATGGTCGTACTCGCCAATATCACGAGCCCGTTCGGATCCCGTGATCTGGCGTGCATTAGGGAATATGTCGAGTCCGGCGGCAGCCTTCTGGTGCTTCACGGCAACGGTTCGGACGACAGCGCTGCCAACCGGGTTCTCAACATGTTCGGGTTAGCGGTGGAAGATCCGCGCAATGGGTTCATTATGGATTTGAGAGGGGGAACTATCCAGAGGTTCGTGCCGGTCTACTCCGTGGCCGGCGGGACGCCGCTTCTCCACGACTCGTTCGGGCGTGCCGCAGCAGCTTCGGCCAGCGTGGGCGAGAGATCGGGAGAAGTGATCGTATTTGGGGCGTCCAGTCTGTTTTCCGATGCGTTCATGGGGACCACTTCTACTATCCCGGACGAGACCATTAGGTCCATATACGACTTGGAATTCTACTTGATTCAGCTACGAAGGGAGGTCAAGACTGATCATGAGCAAACGAGTGGATAGGCACATCCCCTTGATCCTCTTAATACTGATCGCGGCCGCCGCCCTGTGTATGGCGGGTGCGCAGGCGATGGGGACCAGAACCGAAGCGTCTGCCGACTCGCCGTTATTCGCCCAGTCCGTGCTGGCAGCTGAGGCAAGCCTCAAAGTCCCGCGCGGCGGATATGTTACGCCGCCCGCGCCGGCGCCGGCGGATGCCGCCGCTGCGAATGTGATGGAGGTTGATGGACAGGCAGATGGAGACGTCGGCGCTCTTGCGCCCGCGTCGACGACTGAGATGACTAATCTAGCACTACCAACGTTTGGTTCCACCTGCGTTCCGACCTGTGTATCGACATGCGGTCCGACGTGTGTCTCGACGTGCTCTACAACCTGTGCCTCGACCTGCGCCTCGACCTGCGCCT
>DAOPWT010000040.1:12071-13673 GCA_035351775.1 Bacillota bacterium
GCCTGGCAACATGCGGGAGCACGTGCGCCGCCACTTGCGGGACGAAGGCCACGTGCGCAGCTACCTGCGCCTCGACATGCGCGGCCACCTGCGGAACAGGGGTTACCTGCGGCGGAGCCACGTGCGCGTCCACGTGCCTAGCAACATGCGGATCGGCGCCTACGTGTGCAGCGACTTGCGGGGTCACTTGCGGAACCAAACCGACGTGTGCCTCGACATGCGCGGCCACCTGCGGAACCAACCCGACGTGCGCCGCAACTTGCGCTGCCACTTGCGGAACGGCGCCCACATGTGCAGCTACCTGCGCCTCGACATGCGCGCCGACCTGCTCGACTACTTGCGCCACGACATGTACACCGACTTGTGCCGCCACATGCGCCGGCCTTACGTGCACCCCCACATGCTCAGACACCTGTTCCGGAGCGACGTGCTCTTCGACATGCGCGCCGACTTGCTCCGGGCAGACATGCGCAAACACCTGCGCGTCGACGTGTGATGCTTCGTGCGGCGGTTCCGAGCAACCTCCGGCGACATGGTCGGCAACATGCGCGGGAACCCCGACTTGCCAGGCGCAGTACACCTGCGTCCAGACCTGCGGAGCTCAGGCCACGTGCTCGCGCACCTGCGGCGGCCAGCCTACTTGCAGCTTCGGCGCCGCAGTATGTCCAGTCCTGCCACCTCTGCAGCCAATCCTTGAGGGCGTGCCTGCAGGCGAGATCGCAAGGTTCGCCGTCGGGAAGCAGGCCGCAGGGCACCTCGCATGGAAGGCTGACGGGAGTGAAGTCTACTTCGCCTCAGAGGGCGAAGGAATCCGTTCGCTGCTAGTGGATACCGGGAACATCAGAGTCGTCACCGGAGACAAAGGAGACTTCGGTCCCGCCGCTAGTCCGGCTACCAGAGCGAACGACATTGCCTATCTACGCGGTGGGCAGTTGATAGTCATTACTGCAGATGGGACGAAAACGCAAAGCGCCGGGCTGGGATGGCAGTTCGCCGGGTGCGTGTGGAGCCCTGGCGGCGACAGCATTGTCTACACATCCACGAGTCTGCTATCGAACCGGCTTGGGATCTACAGCGTATCATCGGGCAGCTCCAGGCTGCTTGAATGGGAGAAAGGCTCGAAAGCGTCTCACCTTGTGTGGCCGTCCGGGTCCAACTACTTCTTCGTAGTAGCGGACCTGAAGGTGTCAGGGAGAACGTTCTCCTCCATAATGCGCGGGTCTTCTAATGAGAACCCGAGCGAAGTGGTGACGGTGCCCGGCTCGATAGAGGCACTTGCAGTGTCTCCCGACGGGCAGGTCGTCTACTTCATCAGCAACAAGATCATCTACTCATTCGACAGCAGAACCGGTGCTCAAGTCGTCGTGGCAGACAAAGCAGGCGATGCGCTCGCAATCTCGCCAGACGGCAAGTGGCTCCTGACCAATCCGGCTGGAATTGCTGCCTGCCCTACAAGCGGCGGGAAACTGAAGCAGATCGTGAGCGCCCCTGGGATTCAGGGGCTGTCCTGGTCCGCGCGCGGCCAAATCGCCGCTGTGACCACATTCGGCGGGAGCGCCGAGATCTGGATGTTCAGGGTGGACGACTCTATCCTCAGATGAT
>DAOPWT010000041.1:0-13373 GCA_035351775.1 Bacillota bacterium
ACGTGGTAGCAAGGGGCACCCGGGTCGGGGGTGCGGATCGGGATCGGGGCCGCGGCTGCGTCGGTATACCCCCGGGGGTATTCGTCAAGCGATACCATCAGATTCTGACGATAGTTCGGGAGATAGACGCAGATTTTGAGTACATCCAGTTGGCTGCTGAACGACTGCGGCTGCCCATGGCTCATCTGAGGGCCCGCGGCACACCATGAGGTGGTAAAATGCTGGCGACCACTGCCACAACTTCCCCACCGGCGCCAGGTATCCCCGGATTGTGGAGCGTAATGCCACTCGTCCCATCGGTTTCGATGCCCGCGCGTGCCGGATACCCCCCGGTTTTCGCGATCCCGATGTGGTCCGGCGGCTGCTCCAAATCGATGTACTCAATTTCTGCGTCTATCTCCAAAACTAACGTCAAAAATCGAGTACATCCCAGCTCCAGCCGTTTTGGCGCCCCGTCATCCTCATTAGGCCAGCTTGGCACCGCTTCGCGCGAACGCTCCGGCACCTTGCCGCATCCCCTCTGGGAGTAGGGGAGAACATAACCACAGGAGCTGTGCAGGCAATGCAGATCATGCTGATCGGGGGCAGGACTTTGAGCGAGACTCTGGTGGTCATGGTCCGGGCTGTAATCGGGTTCTTCACACTGCTGATCTACACTCGGATACTCGGCAAGCAACAGCTCAGCCAGCTGACGTATTTCGACTATATCCTCGGCATCACTATCGGGTCCATAGCTGCGGCGCTCACCACCGACCTTTCATCGACAGCGTGGCCTCACTGGGTCGGGCTGACCGCGTGGACGGCGGCGGGGCTTACGATGCAGTGGGTTACACTGAAATGGCGATTCGCGTCCAAGTATATAGATGGTGAACCCACGGTCGTGATAATGAACGGAAAGATAATGGAAGGCGCCATGAGGAAGCTGCGGTACCGTGCGTCTGACCTCATGGAGCAGTTGCGTGTGAAGGATGTGTTCGACATCGGGGAAGTGGAGTTCGCGATACTCGAGACCAACGGGACACTGTCGGTGCTGAAGAAGACCCAGTTCCAGCCCATCACGCGGAGCGATATGAGCATCTCCACCGAATATCAGGGCATCGGCACTGAGCTGATATACAGCGGCGTCATATTCGATCAGAACCTAGAGCAGGTGCACTTGGATCGCTCATGGCTTGATGCCCAGCTCAGGAAGAAAGGGATACTGGATTCCCGAGACGTCTTCCTGGCCGTCCTGGACACCTCCGGCAACCTTTATGTAGACACATACCGCGAACATGTGGAAAGCCCAGTGGATACAGGCGACTTCTTGGGACCTTACTGAGAGTGGAGGTCTGCGCCATGCTGAAGCGCGTTCTTCTCATTGCACTGCCGGTTGGCTTGATCGCTCTGTTCATTGCCGTGATGTTGTCGGCTGCGGTACTCAAGCATCCGCTTGGTGGCGACGACGACGTGCCGGGGTGGCTTTCGCGCGTCGAGGCGCATGTCATGGACGAGCAGTGGCAGGAGGCGCTCGACGGCGCGGGGAAGCTGGCGGATGCGTTCAATAGGGTGACTGTGCGGGTTCAGTTCTCAGCCCAATTCCATGACATACTCGACCTCAGGGCGGCAATAGCCCGGGCCGAAGGGTTCGTAAGGGCTCACGACCGCGCCGGGACTATGGCCGAACTGGCTGAGGCAAGGACCCTCTGGGATAGGATCGGCAGCCGTCATTGAGCCTGATCATCTGCAGGCAGAACGGCGCGGATGTCGAAACATGAATCCGGAAAGTGGATCCCGAACGGGGATGCTGAAAGACCAGTATACCAACGTTGCGGTTGTATCGTTGAGCACTGGAGGTGGCTCAGATGGAGACATTCGTGGCGCGCAGGCGAGGGTGGACGAGATGCCGGCCTGCGCTAGTCGGCGCAGTCTGTGCGTTGCTTGCAGTTGCGGTGCTCTGTGGGGCGGTCAGGGCAGAGCGAGCGGATGAGGTCGACCTTGGGAACATCGCCCGAATCATTCACGAGCTTAGCTTGCCCGCT
Source organism: Bacillota bacterium (assembly GCA_035351775.1). GTDB lineage: Bacteria > Bacillota > DTU025 > DTU025 > DTU025 > UBA5389. The sequence goes on from DAOPWT010000041.1 coordinate 2,022, forward strand.
TACGCGGGTCGCCTGACCGGAACCGACGGCAACTGGGCGGCAGTTGAGTATGTGGCCGATCGCTTCAAACGTCTGGGCCTCGCAAGCCCCGACGGGCTTGATGGGTACTTGCAGCCATACGTCCAGCCTACAAGGCTTATGCATAGCCCGCCCAGGCTTGAGATCCTAGACGCATCGGGGAGCGTCATGCGGCAGTTCAAGTTCATTACGCAGTTCTCCCCATCTACGGCGCCCGGATGCAGGATCAGCGGCGAGGTTACGGCCCTTGGGGTGACTTTGGAGCATGTCGACGACATCGACAAGGTGCGCGGCGAGGCGGTGCTGCTGGTCCCGATGCATCTTGCGGGCAATCCCACCGCGATCGAGGCGATCATGAAACGCGTCGCGGGTTCGTTCGGCGCAGGTCAAGCCCAGCTTCTCGGGGTCATCCTTGAGATCGACACGGCAGGCAGGGGCTACTTTCCGATCGCGCCGCTTGTGGCTCCGGGCTCGGCTTTGGCGGATCAAGGCGATGTGGGCCGACAGTCGGCGGCTGAACTGACCGAAAACGAGCCCATGATCTTCACATGCGACAGGCCGACTTTTGCGGAGCTTGCCGCTCGCTCTGCCGCAACCCCGGCTGCAACCACAACCACAACCACAAACGCAACTGCAACTGGGGCCTCAGCCGCCCACTCGCCCTCCGGGGCGATACGCATGTCAGTGGACTACTCAGTCGAGCCAGTGCGTACGGCCAACGTGGTGGGGATGATTGAAGGGGGCGAGCGCCACCTCATAATTGGGGCGCACCTTGATCACGTGGGCAGTAACATGGACGGTACCTATAACCCCGGCGCCATGGACAACGCGTCAGGGGTGGCTGCGATGATCGAGATAGCGAGGGTGCTCTCGGCCAACCCGGTTCGTCCGCAGCTGACCGTGGTCTTCGTGGCTTTCAACGGCGAGGAGCAGTCCATGTACGGTTCGCGGCACTACGTGTCGGAACCGTGCCTGCCCCTAGGCCACGCGGCCATGGTCAATATCGACACAGTGGGATCGCCGCGAGGGGTCCTCTTGCAGATCGAGAACGCGAGCGGGCACGATACTGAGCTGGTTCGAGACTTGTGTAGCGCTGCTGCCCAGCTCGGGATCGGGTTTCGCAAGTCGGCAAGCAGTGGGACCGACCATTCGTCGTTTGCCAACGCGGGGGTGGCTGCGGCCAACCTGATTCAGCCGGATTTCGCCGGAGGTTACCACGGCCCGGGAGACACTGCCGATGGGGTTGACCCGGGCAGGGTGGCCGAGGTAGTCAGGTTGGTCCTGGCGTACATCAGAACGGCCAAAACCGCTCCACTAGACTGAGGATGATCTCGAAGGCTATCAGTAGTATTACAGCCACTTCGAGGCGAGTGCCTCGCTTGGCATGATACAGGTCTGCAAATACCTGCGTCATGTCGAGGAGCGTCTGCGTCTTGTGAGAGATCTTCTCGTAACGGTCCGGCAGCTCGAACAGGCGCTCCAGGTCCGAATATAGTTCCTGTGCTTCCTGGCTGCGCCAGACTACGTCTGGCTTCTCCAGGATCATGATGTACGAAATGCTGCTGTAGCGATAGCTGAGAATCCGCCCCGAGAGCCTGGCTAGGCGTTCGTCGCTGATTGACAGGGTGCCCTTCTTCAGCTGAGTGATGAATTGCTCCACGTCATCGAAAAGCTTGCCGATCTCGTCTTCTATGCGCTCCATTGCAGTGGATTTGGCGAGGATGACCGCCACTAACTCGCGGTAGTAGTCTTTCATTTCAGGCGCCATAAGCTCGTCGTAGGTGACCGAGAGCTCGTCGCCGGACACAGTCAGCTTGTAGTCGTCTACATACTCCACCCGGGCGAACTCTGCCAAATTGCGGTCGAGCTTCTTTAGGTAGGCTATGACATCCATGATATCGCTGTCGGCGCAGTTGACGAAGACCAGCGTCCCGAAGGAGAACAGGTACACTCCCTTACCTGCAGGCTGGGGCAAGATACCCTCCAGATGCCTCTCGGAGAGCACCAGTGTGTCCTCCCAGGAAAACGGACGCTCGATGCCGAACTGTGATGCGATTGTGGTGAGGTTCAGCTCCCTTGACACTGCCACAGCTCTGAACAGAGTCGGGTTCATGGCGTCCACCTCTCAGCAGTTTGCCATATTATATCATGTCCCAAGCCGGCCAGTCAGCTCATGAAGAAGAGCAGGCGCGGGCACTGGCCGCCAACATGGTCAGGCCAGTGCTCGGCATACCATACATCGCTAGACAGCTAAACTTGGGGAAACTGCGCTTCGGGTGCGAATACCACGCCGACAAGGCCCGGGCCGGTGTGCGCTCCCAGCACTGGAGCGATTGGACCTATAGGCAGCCAGCGGCATTGGAATATCCGGTCGAGGCCTGCGCGCATGCGCGCCGCGCCCTCAGGACATAGCCCATGTAGCACCTGCATTCTCATTGCGGTGTTGGCCGGGTAGACAGATGCCACCATGCTCACAATGGCGTCAATGGCTCGGTCCACCGTGCGGGTTTGGCCGCGAGTCACATAAGTGCCTCCGACCTTTTCCACTCCGATTATGGGCTTGATGTTCAGTATCGACGCGACTAGCCCCTTCAGGTGGCTGATGCGTCCGCCGTGTATGAGATACCTCAGGGTTGAAAGCGTGAAGAGCGTGTCGGTAGCTGCGGTTATTTGTTCCAACATTGTAACGATTCGGTCGATACTCCACCCAGCCTTAGCGGCGCGCGCGGCGGCCTCTACATGCCATCCCTGCGCCCCGGATAGGGTCTTGGTATCGTATATGGTAACATTCGCTTCAGGAACCATGCTCGCTCCCATGCGAGCAGTGTTGACTGTGCCACTGAGCCCTGACGATATATGGACTGACAGAATATCCGGATCCGTGCGGGCCAGATTTCGATATAGCTCGGCGAAGTCGCCGGGAGACGGCTGCGATGTGCTGGGCATTTCTCCGGTGCGTTCGAGAAGTTCATAAAATTCTTCAACGCTGATATCCACACCGCCTCGGTACATGCATCCTCCGAGCGTAATCGTCAGAGGAACATAGTGTATATCGAGCCCTTCTCGCTGTTCGGGGCTGATGTCTGCTCCGTGATCTGTGACTATCTGCATTCAGTGGTTCCTCCAGCGCTATCTTGATGAATCAATACTATCACCGATTATCCGCGCATACCAGCATTCTTTGGCCTTGCGGCGGGCGTGCGGCTTGGCGATTGCCCGGAAGGGATAAACACACCAAAAGGTGAAAGATACAGCTGGGCGCCCAGGTGCCCGAATGGAGCTTGGGGTGGTGTGTTGGCCTCATGGCGCACTCATCGGTTCTTGCGAGCATCTCTCAGGCTGTCATGGACGGCGTGGGGGAGCAGATGGCGCTGGTGGTTCGGTCCGCTGATAGGGCCGCAAGGGCGCGGCGCGAGGTTCTGTCAATGACGGAGTCCGGCGCCGCCCTCGTGATTCCCGTCTATACGCTTGATCAATTCGCGGCCGCTATCTTGCGCAGGGTGGCAAGAGGGCAAAGATGCAGGCCCATCGGCGAGCTGGAGCGTGAGATCGTCATAGGCCGTCTGCTTAAGGGACGGGCCGGTTCGGGTCAGCTTGCTGCTGTGGGTCACTCTGCAGACCGGCCCGGAGTCGCGCGCGCGTTCTCCGGGGCGATTCTCGATATGAAACAAGTTGCGGCCACTCCCGACCATGTCGAGCAGGCGTTGACAGGCGGCAGTGCGCCGACGGGAGTCCACGCCGACTTCCTGGCTGTCTGGCGCGATTATGAAGCCTTCCTTGACGGGCATGGTCTGGCCGACGGGGAGGACCTGTACATCGATGCCGCTTCCGCACTCATAGCCCAGGGCGGGCAGGCGCTCGGGGATCTAGGGAGGGTCTGGTTCGATCAGTTCTTCGACGTTACGCCCGCCGAGGCCGGCTTGATATCCGCCGTGGCCCGTCTTGTGCCGGCAACATCCGTTGGCCTTGTCTGCACTCAGTGCGATGATGCGGATTTCGTAGTCAAAAGGGTGAGGCGTCTCGTGGAGCCCGCCACTGTCGAGGTGAGCGTTCGCAGCGGGTCCTTGAAGCCTGACCTTTCGATTATGACTGCGCCCGGCCCGGCGGCCGAGGCCCGTGAGGTGGCCCGCGAGGTCAAGCGCCTGATCATGGAGGAAGGACGCAATCCGTGGGAGATCTGTGTCGCCAGCGCCGACTCCGCCCAGTTCATTCCCGCGCTCCTGGAGGCGTTCGAGGAGTTCGGCGTGGCGTGCGCGGCGCCGAGGAAGCGCCTGCTGTCATCGTCGATGCCAATCCTTGACTGTGTGGCTCTGGCAGATGCCGCAGCGTCGCGCCACAGTGGATTTGACCTTGTGAGGTTGCTTGCCAGTCCATACATAGGACGCGGGCCGGCATGCGCAGGCCGGGTCGCCCGGGCAATCGGGGTCAAGGGGCTGGAGCTTACGTCCGGGCGATGGAAGGCGCGTCTTCGGAGGATCGATGAGTGCGGCGATGCGCTCGCTCTCGCCGATACGCTGGCCGAAGCCTGGAGCGGAGGCTTTGGCAAATCCGGAGGGCTTGCTGATCGTGTGTGCGAATTTCGCACGCTGCTCGCGGCGGTCGGGATGCCGGGATCCATCATGGCGGCCGAAAACCGCGATTGGGCCGTCGAGTCATGGGCGGCGTGGAGGGTGTTCAACTCGCTCCTAGACGAGATTGCCCGCTCAGCTGGCGGGCAGGACGGGTCGGACTGCAGCGGCGGCGATTGGGCTGGATTCGCCCGCATCCTCGGCTCTGCGATCAGGCGGCGCTCGTTTGGGCTGGAGCGCCCTGACCCTGCCGGCGTCCGGGTTGTCGGGCCGGCAAGAAGCGCGGAGTCGGAATGGCCGATCCTTTTCCTGAGCGGGATGGTGGAGGGCACGTTTCCGCGGAAAATGAGGCGACCGTGGGTCTTCAAGGAAGACGATTTGCAGCGACTGGCTCACTCAGGCGTCGGCGTGACGTTGCCAGGCGAGTATGCGGCCATGGAACGGTTCATCTTCAGCTCGGCAGTGGGCGCGGCAAGCAGGAAGCTGTACATAACATACCCGTCCAGCGCTGCCGACGGCTCGTCGGTAAGGAGATCCTTTTTCGTAGATGAACTCCTGAACTCAATGGACATCGCTCCAGAGGATGAGCAGCAGATAACCAAGTCAGTATCTCCGCGTGAAGTCTTCCCGCGCAGGTTGGACATGGCGGCAAGCCCCAGGGAGCTCGGGCTGTGCGCACTTGCGCTGGCGGGGGCGCGGAGGCAGGCGCATGGGCAGGCGGGTCAGCTGATGCCCCAGGTTCGGGAATGGGCGAAACAACGGCCGGACATGTGGGAGACTGCGTCGTGGTGGAAGGATAGATCCGCTCAGGCCGCGGGCCCTGGGTTCTCGGTGTTCAGTGGGGCGGTCGGCGCCTCTGACCTGGTGAACAACCTAAAGGCCGAAGTGTTCCGCGGCGCGGTATGGTCGGCTGGGCACTTCGACGATTACCTGAGGTGTCCGTTCGCCTTCTTCTGTTCGCGCGTGCTGCAATTGGACGCGGTCGAGGAGGCGCCGGATGAGCCGACGCCGCTCACGCGCGGCGGTGTGCTCCACGATATCATGCGACGGTTCTTCGAAAGGCACCTCGGGTCATGTCTCTTCCCGTCCAAGATAGACGACTACTACTCTGAGATGGCGAGCATTGCCCAGGAGGAACTGGACAAGGTCGATATCGAGGCCATAAGTATGTCAGAGCCGGCGTGGGAGGCATACCGAAGCTCGATAGTCGCGCAGGCTATTCGGACTCTTGATGCCCAGGTAGAGCTGGCTAGCAAGACCGACGGGTTCTGGAGCCCGGCCCACCTTGAGTGGAGCTTTGGCCTCGCCCTCAGGCCGGAGGCAGCGCCCGGTTCAGTGCGGGATTACCTGGTCTTGTCGGGCGACGATCCGAGCAGCGACGGCGGCTTGCGCGTGTGCGGTCGGGTGGACAGAATCGACGTCGGGCCTGACGGCGCTCTGGCCATATACGACTACAAGTCCGGTCGCAGCGCGAACCTACCCTCATTCACGGAAATCCGGGAGGCCGATGAGGTTCAGCTTGGAGTGTACGTGTTGGCCGTGGAGCGACTGCTCGCATCTGCGCCACTGCTCGTGGCGGGCGCGTGGTACTACAGCCTGCGCGATAACCGCATGGGGTCGGGAGTATGGCGTGAGGAGTATCATGACCGGTTCGCAGCCGAGCGGCGGCGCGGCGGAAAGCTCTCACGCGACCAATGGCGCGAATATGTGGATAGGGTGGCCGCCTCCGCGCTGGATGTGGCGGGCAAGGCCGCCGCGGGAGCGTTCTACATCGCGCCTCGTAAACCGTCTAGCTGTGTTTGGTGCGACTATCGCCGTGTTTGCCAAGTGTACATGCTCGACCTTGAGGCCTTGAGCCAGTCGGCCGAGGGCGACGGCGACACTTGCATGGGGGGTGATTGCCGTGGCTAGCTACACTCCTGAGCAGAAGCAGGCCATATTCGACCTCGACCATAGCCTCGTGGTTACCGCCGGCGCGGGATCAGGCAAGACTCGGGTCCTTGTGGGCAGGTATGTGAACATCCTCCGGGAGCAGGCTGCCGATATAGATGAAGTGATAGCCATAACCTTCACGGAGAAGGCCGCAAGCGAGATGAAGGGCCGTGCATGGGAGGAGATTGTCAAACGGGAGAAGGGCGCCGGTTCTCCCGAGGAGGCCCGAAGGTGGAGGGAGCTTGCGAGGAGGCTTCAGTCGGCGCGCATCAGCACGATCGACTCCTTCTGCGCGCAGCTCGTGAGGGAATACCCCATAGAGGCAGGTGTAGACCCGGAGTTCGCCATCATGGACGAACTCGACACGCGCCGGGCCATGTATGCATCCGCGCGCTCGACCGTCGACAAGATGCTCCAGCGTAAGGACCCTTACATGACTGCTCTCGTGGTGGACAAGGGGTTTGGCGCTGTGGCAGAGGCTCTCTGCCAGGTCTTCGAGAAGCTGCGCATGACCGGCAAGCCATTCGATGAGTGCCTTGGCATCACCATGGCGAACCTGGACCGGTCCGAGGCAGAGGCGGAGCGGGCGCTGACCGACTTGAAGTCTGTCCTGCTTGCGGCGGCTGAGTGCAAGGGCGTGCAAGTGGACGTCGCCCATCTTCGATTGGGCCTTATCCAGCCAGAAAGCCCAGAGCTTCTCGACGTGTCGGGGCTGATGCTCAAGATCGATTCGGTTGCGGCCGCGCTTGGGCTGAAGAAGCGGTCGGATGAGCAGAAGGAGATAGATGAGCTCAAGGCAGTGCTGTATGAGTGTGTGCCGGACAGTCTCGCGCGGGAAGGTGTGCGTTCAGTGGTGGACGCATGCAGGCTGATGGACGAGGAGTATCGGGCCCAGCGCGGCAATGGCGCCATGATGGACTTCACCGGCATCGAGCTTGCCGCAAGAGACCTGCTGCGCGACACCCCGGCAGGGGCGGCATGCCGTAGCAGGTTCAAGTTTGTGCTTGTAGACGAGTACCAGGATACCAACAGGCTCCAGGACGAAATCGTCTCACGGATCACGGGGGAGCCCTGCGGCAACAGGCGGTTTGTTGTGGGTGACCCCAAGCAGTCGATATACAGGTTCCGCGGCGCAGTTGTAGAGGTATTCGAAGAGGCGCTGCGGGATGCCACGGGCGATGCCGCTGGGGCTGCAGGCAGGTGCGGACGCGTGGAGCTCGGAACCAATTTCCGCTCGATCGGGCCGCTTGTCGACGTCACGAATGCGCTGTTCGCCAGGATTCTGGGGCCGGAGCGATTTTCGCCTGCCAAGTCGTACAGGATGGCGCCGAACGACGACATTCCCCGGGCCGAGCTGATGCTGGTGCGTCTGGAAGGCGCGGAGAAAGGCCCGAAGGGCGAACTCGAGGCTGAGGCTCTCGCCAGGCGAATTGCTGAAATGGTGGAGAATGGGGAGAGACTGGTGTGCGAGACCGCTGCGTGGGCAGATGGCCAGGCAGCGATTGCGCGCCCGGTGCGATATGGGGATATCGCGGTATTGCTCAGGGCGATGACTCACGTGAAGGAGTTCGAAGCCGCGCTGGCGCGACATGGGATTCCGTATTACGTGGTGGGAGGCACCGGGTTCTACGGAAGGCCCGAGGTCATCTGGCTTGTTGATCTGCTACGGGCCATCGATGACCGATCGGACGTCACGTCACTTGCCGCAGTCCTGCGTTCGCCGGTGTTCGGTCTTTCCGATGAGAGCCTGCTCAGGCTGAAGATGGCTGCGGGCGGGCTGGACGGAGCGATATGGGGTGGGGATGCGGAGTCGAACCCTGCGGGCACGGTGGGCGGGACCGATGCGCCGGGCACTTGCGGGCTCGCAGGCGCAGAGCTTGCTAAGTTCCGACGGGTGCGTACTTGCCTGCGCACACTTGGGGCCGCGGTGGGCAGGATGCCGGTGGGCGCTTTGGTGAAAGCCGCCTCTGACTTGGCGGGGTTCGAGGAGTACTTTGCCTTCGTCGAGCATGGAGCTCAGTCCATCGGCAATCTCCGTAAGCTCGTCCAAATGGCGGAGGACGAAACGTCAGGCCGGTCCTGTCTTCGGGATTTCATTGCAGACATGGAGTATGCGGGCGATCTCAGCGCCCGGGAGGCCGAGGCGGCCATGGAAGAGGAGTCCGCCGACACGGTGAAGGTCATGACTGTTCACAAGTCCAAGGGTCTTGAGTTCCCCGTGGTTTTCATTCCTGAACTGGCCCGAGGCGCGCGTAGGTCGGGCGGCGGCCTATTCGAGTACAGCCTGTCGTTGGGTCTGGCAGTGCCGGTGCAGGTGGGCGATGAGTGGTGCGATGCAACTCGTCACTTCCGGTCCGTGGTGGAGGAGATCAGGGCCGGCGATGACGAGGAAGGCAAGCGTTGCCTGTACGTGGCCACAACGCGGGCGTCCGACTACTTAGTGGGCAGTGCGACATTGCCGGGCCCGGGCTCGCGGGCGCGGTCATCCGCAGGGCCTAGCTGGTATCAGCATCTGTGTTCGGCAATACCGGAGCTGGGTGAGGAGAATGATGACGAGGCCGGCGCCGCAATACTCGTCAGGCACTACGAGGAGTCGGAGATACGCGAGCTCATGCAGGCGACGGGCGGGGAGCTGGACGAGGCGGCTGCAGGGCGGGATAGCCAGACTGAGCCAGTAGGGACGGAGGCAACCGGGCCTTACGATGGATCGCCTGCCATCGCCCAGTTCGCCCCTCTTTCGGGCCCGGTGTGGATCTCACGCGGCGCGGTGGACGCACCCAGCCAGTTCTCAGTGTCGGCGCTCATGTGCTTTTCACACTGCGCCCGTTGGTATCTCTATGAGTATGTGTACAGGCTGGGGCGCATACCTCGCGACATGCACAAAGCCTTTGGAGCCGAACTGCAGCTCAATGCGGCTGTGCGCGGGCAGGTAGTGCACTCGGTATGTGAAAGGTGCGATCGCGCGACGGATTCTGCCGAGGCTAGAGCCTTGTTACTCGATGAACTACATATGCGCGGAGCAGACAGTGTCCTTGCATGCTCGGTTGCGGACGACCTGATGCCCATGATCGATACCTTTTTGAGACGCTATCCAGGTCCCATGCGGGAGGGGCAGAAGGAAATCGGATTTCTGATGGACGTAGGGGGGCCGGTCGTATCGGGTGTCATGGACCGTGTCGATGTGCTGCCGGACGTGGGTGTGCTGGTAGTCGACCTCAAGACTAATCGAGTTCGGGGCCCGGCAGTCGATGAAGCGGCGGCGAGGTACGCGGTTCAGCTGGACGCGTATGCCGCCGCAGCAGCACGGGTGTGCGGCGCCGACCGCGTCACTGCCAGGCTGCATTTCCTGTATCCCGACGAGGTTCGCGACAGATCATACGGGCCCGCTGAGCTGCTGCGGGCAGCCGAGGGCCTGAGGAAGCTGGCAGGCGAGGCGTCCCGGCACGACCTGCGCAATACGCCCATAAGGAGGATCGCGGAGTGTGACCGGTGCTACTTCGCGCAGCTGTGCGGGTTCGCCCCGCAAGATCGCTGCGACACCGCCGATCACGACTGTGAAGACGAGATCCTCCCCGTGCTGTCGCCGCCGGAAGACGACATCTCGCCCGCGAGCTGAGCGGATCTAGCTGCGTGGCGACGAGATAGCTCCTCCACGACTGCGTGCGGGGTAATGTCGTGGTAGGCCAGGACGAGCAGGGAGTGGAACCAAAGGTCTGCCATCTCCCTGATGATCTCGTCTTTGTCGCTGTTTTTGGAGGCGAGCATCACCTCGCCTGCCTCCTCCGCTATCTTCTTCAGCACCCGGTCCTGGCCCGAGCTGAGCAGCTTGGCTGTGTAGGAGCCTTCCGGCTTGCCTGCCTTCCTGTCCTGCAGTATCTGATAGAGCTGGTACAGGCTGAACCCGGGGCCAGCTCCACTGGCGCCGCTTGGCAGCTGGGCAGGGCAGCTTGTGAAGAAGCATGACGGGTGACCTGTATGGCAGGCAGCGCCGGTCTGGTCAACTTGTATGAGGAGGCAATCTCGGTCGCAGTCGCAGTAGACCGCCCGCACGTTCTGGAAGTGTCCCGACGTTTCGCCCTTGACCCATAGGGCCTTGCGACTTCGGCTCCAAAAGCACGTTAGGCCCCTGCAAATCGTCTTTTCGATGGACTCGCGGTTCATGTAGGCGACCATGAGAACCTGGAGCGAGTCAGCGTCCTGAACAACGGCCGGCATGAGCCCGTCGTCATCGAACTTCAGCGTATCGACCCAGTCCTTGAGGCCTGCGCAATCCGGTGACTCAGATTGCTTTGTCATAGCCTAACGTCAACTCCTTCGCTTGCCAGATACTGCTTGACCTCGCAGATGCCGAGCAGGCCAAAATGGAATACCGACGCGGCGAGGGCGGCATCCGCTCCCCCTTCTGCGAAGGCATCGCGGAAGTGCTCCGGCGCCCCCGCGCCGCCCGAGGCGATCACTGGAATACCGACTGCCTCGGTTACTGCATGCAGCTGGCGCAGGTCGTACCCATCGACGGCGCCGTCCCGGTCGACTGACGTGAGCAGGATCTCGCCCGCCCCCAGCCGCTCGACTGTGCAAGCCCATTCAACTAGATCAAGCTGTGTACGCTGCTTGCCCCCGCATGTACACACGACCCACCTGCCTTCGTCCGGCGCTGCAGCGGCAGCGTCGATCGCCGCCACGATGCGATCGCGCCCAAAGGCATTGGCCGCCAGTTGCACCAGCTCGGGGTTTCGTACCGCGGCGGTGTTGATGCTGACCTTGGACGCGCCTTCCTCGAGCACCCGCTCAATATCGTCGAGGCTGGCGATGCCTCCGCCCACTGTGAGGGGAA
>DAOPWT010000042.1:0-13268 GCA_035351775.1 Bacillota bacterium
AATCTAGGTGTCGATTTTATGAACGCATTTTCGGCGATGTGTCGATAAAATGGACGATGGGTGGTGCATATTCGAACGTATAGACGTATAGGATGCCTGAAGGGAAGCGAGCTTGACATAGAACCCCATTTGGACTGACGGAAGATGGCATGTGGTGACATAATGACCCATGTGCCAGCCATACCGTCCCATTGCCCGCCGCAGCAGCCGCCGGGGCCTGCCATATTATTCCGTTATGCGGCTATGCGTCGCGTTATGCATCAACCATAGTCCGGATTCGCGACACATCTGGAGAAACCCGTTCACAATATGAACGCATAACAAAAGACCAGGTAGATGACCCTTTCACGGCGAACATGCAGCGTGAAGCCTATCCGGTGGTTATTCGGCGCTCTATATGCTACTGCTCTGGACGAATTCCGAGACCAGATGGTTGAACTCGTCGGCCTTCTCCAGGAATAGGGCGTGACCTGCACCTTGCACAATTGCGAACCTGGAGCCTGGGATCCTCTCGTGGATGATCCGCCCGTAGCTGGGGGGCTTAAGAATGTCTTCGTCTGCGCTGATCACCAGCGTGGGCACGCGGATTTCGCCCAGTCTGTCTGTCACGTCCAGAGCGAGGAAGTTGCGGCACAGTTCGGCGAAAGCGTCCATCCATTCGCGAGTGACTCTTGCTCCGAATAGCTCTGCATAATCGTCTAGCCATTTCTTGTGCGTCGCATAGAACGACTTGGAGTACACCGTGGGCGCCATCACCTTGAAGAAGAGCTTTCCGTTGTAGGTCCTGACTGATTCGATCCACGATTCGATCATGGCCTTGAGGAAGGGATCGCTCTCGCTGACTGCGGTACCGAGCGTCAGTGATTTTACGCGTTCCGGGTACATCAGGGCGAAATACATCCCCACCTCCGCGCCGTACGACACACCTACGATGTGCAATCCATGGATCCCCAGTGTGTCGAGGAGCATGGCCATGTCGCGAGCGTGCGTTTCAAACGTGATACCTTCTGACACCAGGGTAGATCTGCCCTGTCCCCGGAAATCGTGCAGCAGGACATGATAGTTCTTGCTGAAGAACGGAGTCTGTGCTGCCCATCTCTCCGTCGACATCGCAACCCCATTGAGGAACGCCACCGTCTCGGCACCCTGGCCCGAAACCTCGTAGAAGAGACTCACATCTTTGACCTGCAGGTTCGGCATGCCTTTCCCTCCAAGACCCATTTGCTTCATTTTGAGCCCATGCGGTTACATCTGGGTTACACAGGTGAAATCGTAGGGCATTTGGGGGGTCGAATAGGATTTCGGTCATGCTGACCGGGAGAGCGCTGAGATGATCCCCCAATGATGGACTATGCCGCGCGCAGCTGTGAGTTGCAGGGACTCAGCTTGCGGTGGCGAATCCACGCATACCGGTCGTGGTTCGGATTGCGGCCGCGACATCGAATAGGCAGGTTGCGAATGGTCGGCATGAAGGCTACTGAGGAGGCGGCGGCATGGGATCAGCAGGGGCTGTTACTACGCGGGCTGCGAGGCCGGACGATATTCCGTCCATGGCCAGAATAAGCGCCGATATCTGGGACGGCGATGACTACATACCGCGCGTGGCCGAGCGGTGGATAGGTGATCCGGACGGGCGGTTCATTGTGGCCGAATGCGACGGCGTGGTCAGGGGCTTTGGCAGGCTGGCCATGCATACGCCGGACAATGGGTGGCTTGAGGGGTTGCGGGTAGATTCGTCATTTCGGAGGCACGGCGTGGCAAGGGCTGTTGCCCGCCGTCTGCTGGAGGAGTCGAAGGATGCAGGTGCGAAGTCGCTCAGGTTCGCCACGGCCCGCGACAATATCGAGAGTATCGCGCTCAACGAATCGCTGGGCTTTGTGAGAATCGGAGGGTTTCGCTACTTCTACTGCGACCCCGAGCTATTGCTGGCGGCGATGCAGTCTGCCAGGGCGTGTGCGAACGAGTTGGCTGAGTGGCGGCGCAATGCTCGGATTACTCAGGTTGAGGTGGAAAGGATCGATTCGCCTGTCGCTGGCGATCCATTTACGCTGGCGATTCAAGCCTCGGCGGCAGTGTCGGGCGCAGGCGGAATGCTGCCGTCTGGATTCGTTTTCTACCCTGCGTCCGCGGGTCACATTGGGAAAATGGCGAACAGAGGTTGCGCTTTTGCGGCACACGATGGCGATGGCCAAGGCGCGGCTCTCCTCATGGACGCTTCGTCCGAGATGTGGCCGGAGGCGGGGGAGTTCGTCATCAGCGTGCTGGAAGGCGACCATGCGCTCAGCTGGGCTGTTCTGTCGCATGCTTTTGATGAGATGTCGAAACACGGGATGCGGTCGGTGTCGGGGTGTGTACCATGCGGCGGGATGGTCGCGTCGATGCTGACTGAGATTGGGTTCAAGATGTGGCAGGAAGACGTACCACCCGACATGCCCACAGTCTTGCTGTACGAATACCCGCCTGAGCTGCTAGGGAAGATCTAGGCGCTATCGTGCAAAAAAGATGGCGCACCTGGGAGGAATTCAGCGATTGCCGCCGAACATTTGTTCTATAAAGTATAGGGGGGTTGTGGCGACATGGATAGGATCATTGCTTACTGCGGGCTCGTCTGCGATGAGTGCCCGGCATACCAGGCCACTCAGGCCGACGATAATGAAGCGCGCGCCAGGATTGCAGCAGAATGGTCGGAGGCCTTCGGGGCTGACATGAAGGTCGAGAACATCAATTGCGATGGGTGCCTGGGCGAGTGCGGTCGGAAATTGGGATACTGCAGCATATGCGAGATTCGGGCGTGCGCGATTGAGCGATCAGTTGAGAACTGCGCGCATTGTTCCGACTACGCATGCGAACCGCTCAAGGGGTTCCTAAAGGGCGCTCCGGCGGCTCAGGCGCTGCTCGATGGCATGAGGGAGGCGCAACAGGGCTAGCCATTCGGCGGGTCGGTTGAGCTGTTGGGCGGTCACCCCGCGTCTCCCACGCCAAAAAGGATGTTTCGCCCAATTGGGCGAACACTAATATGCTGCAAATGTACTGCGAACGTGGTCCGTTGGCGGCAACACCATCATTGCGGGGAGGCATGGATCATGGGGGGTCGTACGCGACTTGCGCTTCTGTTGTGTATCGCCATAACGACGGCGCTCGTTGTTACCGGGCCTTGCGAGGTTGTGGCTGCGAGCGACGCGGGCAACCCGCTCTATGTGGCCCTTATCTGGCATAATCATCAGCCCTTCTATAAGAACACCGCCACAGGGATGTACATGATGCCCTGGGTGCGCATGCACGCTGTGAAGGACTACTACGATATGGCGGCGATGCTCAAAGGCTATCCCAATGTGCATGCGACGTTCAACCTTGTTCCGTCCTTGATCAAGCAGCTAGACGAGTATTCCGCCGGCGCGAAAGACATTCAGCTAATCCTGACCGAAAAACCCGCCGGCGAGCTGACGCAGGACGACAAGGACTTCATACTCAGGCGTTTCTTCGATGCGAATTGGGATAACATCATCAAGAGATACCCTCGCTACTGGGAGTTGCTCCAACTGCGGGGCACTTCGGCGGATGACGAGTCTATCGCCCGGGCAATAACGAACTACACTGAGCAGGACTTCAGGGATCTGCAGGTATGGTTCAACCTGGCATGGCTCGACCCCGACTTCATCGAAGACGATCCGGCCATGAAGGGCCTTGTGCAAAAGGCACGGGTATTCACCGAGGCCGATAAGCAGCTCGTTACCGCGAAGCACGCCCAGATCATCCGCGAGGTGATTCCGCTCTACAGGGAGATGCAGAAGACCGGGCAAATCGAGGTCACGACCACGCCGTTTTACCACCCCATCATGCCGCTGCTCTACGATACTGACCTTGCGCGAATAGCTAGCCCCAAATTGGATCTGCCTCGGGAGCGGTTCGCGCGCCCGGAGGATGTCGAGGCTCAGCTGGGTCTGGCGGTGGATTCCTACAAGTCGCATTTCGAAATGGCGCCGCGCGGGCTGTGGCCATCGGAGCAGGCAGTGGGGCAGGCGGTAGTAGACATAGTGAATGGCGCCGGATTCGACTGGATGGTGTCGAGCGAAGGAGTGCTTGCGAGGTCGCTCGGGGTGGCCTTGCGGGACGGGGCCGGGAATGTCGTTAGGCCGGACCTGCTCTATCGTCCATACATAGTTGAGGAAGACGGCAAGCAGGTGACTATCCTGTTCCGGGATATCGTGCTTTCCGACAAGATAGGCTTCAGTTACTCCGGTATGACCGGGCGGGCGGCAGCGCGCGACCTGGTAGGCTACCTGAAGAAGGTCAAGGCGGACCTCACGGGAGTCGCTGGGCCGCATATTGTAACCATCGCTCTCGACGGTGAGAACTGCTGGGAGTACTATGCCAACGACGGCAAGGAGTTCCTGCACACGCTGTATGATGCCATGAATACTGACCCCGATTTGCGGGCGGTGACGGTTGAGGAGTATCTGGCCGTCAATCCCGCCACCGAGCTCATTCCAGTGCTCCACACCGGTTCATGGATTTCCGACAATCTGGAAACATGGATAGGCGAGGCGGAGGAGAACCGCGCCTGGGACTATCTCGCCAAGGCGCGCAAGGCGCTCGCCGAGGCTACGGCCGGAGACGGCGCGTGCGATGCGGGATGCGATGCCGCGTGCGAACCACCCAGCGGGCAGCTGGCGCGCGCGTGGGATGAGATGTTCGCGGCGGAAGGCTCCGATTGGTTCTGGTGGTATGGCGACGACCAGTCGTCCGGAAACGATGAAGCTTTCGACGAGCTGTTCAGAATCCATCTGCAGAACGTCTACAGCTACCTGGACGTGCCCGTTCCGGGATATCTCTACCTGCCGATCATCCCGAAGCGGCCCGCTGTGGCTGATGACAAGATAACCGGCATCATGAAGGACGCCGTCATGGACGGCATGGTAGGTTGGGGCGAGTGGGAGAAGGCCTCGTTCTATCGCGGCGACGGGGAGAATGGCGCCTCATCCGTCTTCGCGTCGCTGCGAGTGGGCGTAGATACTGAGAATCTGTACGTGCGCCTGACGTGCGAAGGCGGGTTCGAGGCGTTCTACGGGCAGGATGCGCAGATAGCTGTCTACATAAACACCCCGCGCAGAGGCGAAGTGAACGCCTTGCCGAGGTGGAGCGGGGAGGGAGTGGACGCGACTGTGCTCGGATTCCCTCTTGGGGCCGAGGTCATGGTGGATTTCGCGAATCTCGCGAGGCGCGGGCGCGCCGGGGCACGCCTGGCCTTTGCAGCGGGCGACGGCACGTGGACCGACGCAGTGGAGCTTGCTGCTGCGTCAGTTGGCAACGCACTGGAGATCGCGGTGCCCTTCGAAGCGCTCGGCATACGAGGGGGCGATACCGCAGTGCTCGCGGCGGTGGCAACGCGCGGAGGGAAGAACGCGGGCGTGATCCCATCCGGCGGGCCGGCTGAGTTCAAGGCGCCAGTGGTGAGTGTCGGCAAGCGTCTCTTCCTGCTTGAGGACGTGCAGCGGGATGACCACGGCCCGGGCGACTACACTTACCCGACGAACGCGGTGTTCACCCCGAACTGCTTCGACATGGTATCCTTCGAGTGCCGCGAGGGCGATGATGAGGTTACCTTCAATGTCAAGCTGGCATCGGAGATCACAAACCCGTGGAACTCCGGGATTGGTCTTTCAGTGCAGACCATAGACATCTACATCGATACCGACCACGAACCCGGTTCGGGGCTGACAGAGGCGCTCGGAGGCAGGAGGGTGGAGTTCGAACCTGAGTGTGCCTGGGAGTACGCCATCTGGGTAGAGGGATGGAACCAGAAGGTGTTTGCAGCGGATGGCTCCGAGGTCGGCGGGATAACCGCGGCTGTAGATTCAGTCAACAACGCGGTATCGATCAGCGTGCCCAAGTCCATCATTGGATCACCTGAGCCGGGCTGGGGGTTCCAGGTGTTCGTGCTCGGGCAGGAAGGATACCCGGCGCAGGGCAACCTACGTGTGCGCGAGGTCATGGCGCAGGCGGCGGAGTGGCGGTTCGGCGGAGGCGATGACGGGATGTATGATCCCAACGTCATCGACATGCTGGTCCCCGCGGGGCGGGCGCAAGAAGAGATACTAGGAGCTTACGATGTGGGGGCTATGAGGCTCGCGAAAGTGCCAATGGTGTATCCTGAGTTCGAATAGGCCGCGGCCAGCCCCCCTGGTGCGACCAGGGCGAGCCCTTACCTGTGATGAAGCCAGTGAGGCCGGACGGTGCGACTGCCGACGTGGGCAGCGCGCGGCGTCCGGCCTCTTTTGCTATGCAGAGTCATCTGCCCGAGATGCTGATCTCGCCCATCGACACTCGGATCTTCAGATCGCCGGTTGGCTGTCCTTCGCCAAGGATGCCGACTGCGGACGACTTCGCTGCTTCTGACTTTGTCCCGGTAACAGGCAGTCTGATGTCTACGTTTCCTGCGTTGGTAGCGGCGTCTAGCCTGACACAGGTGGATCGGGGGACAGTCATCTGCGCTCTGCCGGCTGAGACTTCTACATGGTTTCGAGCGCCGAGCGATCCGTCGAATTCGATATCCCCCATCGATGTGGTGAGTAGCAGGTCCCCTTCGATGATAGCATCGGTCACCGTGATACGCCCAGCTGATGTTCTGGCCGTGAGTGGGCCTGTGGTGGATCGAGCAGTGATGCTGCCCATGTGAGTATAGGCCTGAATCTCTCCCTCTAGTCCAACCAGAGTGATCCTGCCGGCCTGGGTTCGCAAGTCTACTGCCAGCCCCGGCGGTACCCTGAGCACAATGCTGGTACTGCCCTCGTTCTGAACCACCTGGTCTGGCAGTGACGGCTCAGGCTGCATTACCGCGCCGACTATCCGGATAGTATCGCCGTCTTTCACCGCGTCGAGGCATACGTACCGAAGCCGATCTTGGGCGGCCTGTTCCGTTGGGCCGTACGCGATCCGCTCGCCTTCAACGCTGATCTTGCCATCGTCTGCTGTCGTGACGCTGATGTCGCCCACGGATACCTCAGCCTGTACACGACGGATTCCACTGATGTCGAACTCCTTACGGAAAGAGTCGTCAACTGCCCTAAGCGAATCCTCATATCCTGGGCCGATGAAGAACTCATCAGCATACTTGCTGGCCAGCAACCTGCCGCCATGCATCCAGGGCTTGGCCGTGGTTGCGATGAAGGCAAGGCTTACGAGAACTGCGAGAACTATAGCTCTCCTGGAGTACATTCAGCTGTCCCTCCTTACGCGTCGACTTCCGACTCGAGAATCTTGCCCGCGACCAAAAGCAGGACCACTGTAGCAGCGATTGTAGGCCACAGCGGGAGCAACGGCACGGCAAACTGACCAAGGGGTCTGCTGTTGTCGAAGCCCACGATCCTGGGATTGGGCAGGAAAGAGGCGATGTACATTGCATGTGGTCCGAAAGCGAGGCATAGATACCACACCAGTACGTGTACGATCACCGCTATCAAGCCGGAGATCCTGGGCACGAAGGTGCCGATGACGAACGAGAACATCCCGACAGCGACCATGAAACTCATGCCCAGGATGGCGGATATCGCGGCCCAAGCGGCACTCGTCCAGAATTCCCGTGTCCCTATCCAGGCTCCAAAGATAGCGTCATTTGCCACCATCTCCCCAAGGCCGGGCGTCCTGCCTATGACCAGCCAGATACCAACGACCGCAACCAGCGTGATCAGCGTGAGGTTGAACACGACTACGGCAAGTTTCGCCGTCAGCAATTCAGCGCCGCTCATCGGGTACGATAGAGTTCGCATCGAGGTGTGTGATTGCCATTCGCCGCGGATGGCGACATATCCGGACACGACTGTGGCGATGGCGACGCCTGCGAGCGGGATGAACGAAAGGGCCACCGCAATGCCTTCGCCGGACTGCATGAGCGACCACGTTGCGGTCTTGATCCCGAGCCACACATCGAGCGCTATGACGGCTGCTATAGCCACTGCAAGCAGCGTCCATGTGCCGCGCCATTCCTTGCCTACCATACTCCACCAACGCTTCACCTCAGCACACCTCCGCGAAGATCTCATTTAGCGATTTGCCACGTTCGGCTCGGAGTTCGTCGGCATTGCCTGCAAGCGCAATCTGTCCGTCCGACAGGAACACGACGTCTTCGAACAACTTCTCCGACTCCAGCACCTCGTGGGTGGATATGACTATCGTCTGTTCGCCGGCGCGATACCGGGAGGCGATGGTCTCCAAGATGGCGGCGCGCGACGGTGGGTCGATGCCTGCGAGCGGTTCGTCCATGAGCACTAGTCCTGCCCGGCGCGACATTGCCAGCGCCAGCTTAAGACGACCACGCTGCCCCTTGGAAAGCGAGGAGACCTTGTTGTCCGGGTCCAACCTCAGCTCTCTGACAAGGTCCATGGCGTCAGGTACGTCCATATCGCTGAACATCGAGCCTTCGAAAGCGACGGCTTGCCGCGCGGTCATCCAGGAGTAGAACGTATCGTTTTCCGGGACGAATGCAGTGCGGGCTTTGGTTGCCGTGGATACGTCTCGCCCGAGCACGTGCACTCTTCCTGCGGTCGGATGGGTTAGCCCCGCGCATATCTTAAGCAGCGTAGACTTCCCGGCCCCGTTCGGCCCGAGCAGGCCCACGATCTTGCCCGGCTCTATCTCAAGATTGACGCCCCGAAGCGCGTGAGACCGATAGTATCTCTTCTGGACATTGGCCATCTCTATGGCTAGCATCAGTGAACACCTCCGTTCGGATCCGCGGCTGACCGGCCTGCAATTGGCTGGTCATATGTGCTTTCGCGTCGACTTTGCGGGCCTTGGTCGTCGCCGTCAGTGCCATCCGCACAGCTGTCGCCTGGAGTCGGCGCATGGTCCAGTCCCTGGGAAACCAGAGCGACGATCTCGTCATCAGAGTAGCGTAACCGTTTCATCTCGTTTATGAATGACTGCACAGCAGTTGCTGTCACCTCGGATCTGACCTCCTTCGCTAGCCCCGGGGTGGCCCTAATGAAGGTTCCCTGGCCCCTTTGGGTTTCGACAATTCCGATTCTCTCAAGCTCCATGTAGGCACGTTGCACCGTGTTGGGGTTGGTCTTGGCGTCTCTGGCCAGATCCCTTACTGATAGCAGCTTGTCGCCAGGCGCCAGTTCACCCACTGCCACATCCCGCATGACGGCCTGCATTATCTGCACGTAGATCGGGACTGACTCGTCGAAGTTTATCTGCACCCAACCTCCTCCTTCCTGTGACATCTGGAATACGATGTCATAGGCCTTCCGCCCGCCGACCGGTCTCCGCTGCGCTGTGCCGTGATGTGTGGTGATGCAGCGGTGCAATCGCGGCGCTGTATTGCTGTAACGTAGTCCTAGTGCACTAGTGGTCTAATACAGTGACATCATAATACGCTACTCGGGGGGCGGGTGTCAAGCCCTGATTTTCCGAATGCCGTCATCTTTGCGCAACAACAAACTGGGGAAGGACACTATCGTCCCTCCCCAGATAGATCGATCCAGGTCGCTACAGCTACGGCATGGCTCACATGGGAGTCAGGTATCCCCCGCCCTGAAGACTGATGGTTCTGCCGTCTAGCCAGGCGTTGGCCTTCTGTGTCTTGTCATAGTAGATTGAATGACCATTGCTTCGGATATTGGCCAGCGAAGTATCATCGTCGCTCAACGAGGACACTCTCGAATCCGCGGTAACAATCCATATGCTTGAGCTGTCCAGGGCCACCGATACGGATTTGGCAGTCCCCGCTAGGTTGACCGCGCCTTCCAGCAGCGAGCCGTTCTTGAGAGTGACGGAAGCGGTGCTGATGGCATCCAGCACGACGTCTCCCTTGAGCTTCTGCGAATCGGCTATCAGTGTGACGTTGGACCCATTAGCCCCGGCATTACCCCACTGGTCGGCGCCGGCTTTAAGGAGAACGCCCGACTTGCAGCTTAGGGCGGCGCCGCTTAGCTTGATGACGGCGTCGGTGTTAGTCGAATAGAACAGCGGACCCTGCTCAGCGGTGAGCGAGCCCCGGGTCATGGTGAAAGTTCCCGTGCCCGGGCTGGCGTCACCCGACATGCTCTGGTAGATGAACACCCCGAAGTTGCTCTTGCTCTCCATAACGCAGTCGTCAACTGTGATGGAGTTCTTGCCTTCGATCACAGCCACTTCGGAAGCCGTCGACCTCAGCGCCGCTCCGCTCACGGTGATGCTGCCTGTAGAGTAGATGGCCGGCGACTTGGCGCCCGTGGTTACCACTGTCCCGCCTGAGGCGGTGATCGTTCCTCCGCCCCGGTCAGTAGCGATTGCCGCGGCGGCGCCGTTCCCTGCCGTAGTGATGTTGACGTCCCTCATAGTGATAGTGCCTTCCATCGTCGCATCGACGCCGTGGGCTCCGGACGCCTCGCATACGATGTCCACGTTGGTCATGTCTATCCGGGCCCCGGCGCCACACGCGAAGACGGCATTGGCGCCCGTCCCAGACGTGATGATAGTCGAGTCGGTGATCGATACTCCGCTGCCCGCCTGGGCCAGAATCGCTGCGTTGAGTCCGTAGAAGCTGCTGCTGTCCATTGATGACGTGTTGCCGGAGGTCTCGATCGTCATGCCCGCAAGCTTCAGCTGGGCGCCGTCCGATACGATGATCGCCGACTGGTCGCCTGCGGAGGCAGTCAGCGTCTCACTGGATCTCGCCGCCGATCCGCTGTTCAGCGTGTAGACCGCTGTGCCCGTCACTTGCGTGCTGCCGCCAGGCGGTGGGGGAGGCGCCATTCCCCCTGGCCCAGGCGTGCCAGGCCGGAATCCATTACTGGGCGGCTGTGGGGGTGTGCCCTGCCCCCACCCAGGAGGCTGTTGGCCTCCCGGCGGCGGCGCCGGCGGCTGGGCCTCCTGCTGGCCGTTCGGCTGACCCTCGTGTTGACCCTCCTGCTGTCCGTTCGGCTGACCCTCGTGTTGACCCTCCTGCTGGCCGCTCGGCTGACCCACCTGCTGGGCCACCTGCTGGGCCTCCTGCTGACCCTCCTGCGCGAATACAGCCAGGCCCGTCACTGCTAACACCATCAGGACGAACATGGTTGCTCGCCAGAGCCTACTCCTCCTCATGTGTAAGCATCTCCTTGGAATTCATGGATACGGTCCGGCCCTCTGCTGCTGCCAGGCGATGGTCAGCGCCACGCGGCTTCGCAGGAACGAACCTCGATTACTGAAACGCCGCAAGGGGGGTAGATGTTCCGTTCCCCGGGTTCACATGCCAGCTGTGGGCGTGGCATGAAACGGCCCCGAACACCTGCAAAGTGCCGCACCGGTATACCCCCGGGGGTATCTAGACAGGGAAAGCATCAGATTTTGACGATAGTTTGGGCCGATGTACTCAACTTTTGAGTACATCTAGTTGGACGGTGAACTCATGGGGTTGGGCGAAGCCTATTCGGGGGCTGACTAAGCCCTAGTATATGTCACACAGCTGACAGCAAGCGCCATATCCTGCGCACTGCTGCCAATACCACCCACCTTGTGGGTTATAATGCCAACCATTTCGCGGGTTGTGATTCCCGTGCGTTCCGGATACCCCCCGGTTTTCGCATCCCGCGGGATGTCCGGGGGCGTCCGAAATCGATGTACTCAAATATTGACGGTATCTCCGGAACTAGCCTCAAAAAACGAGTACATGCCAGCTCCAGCCGTTGTGGCACCCGTCTGTCCTCATTAAGCCAGGTAAAACGCCTTTTCGGCGAGCAGGATGGGGGTATGACGGATGTGTTTCACGTTACTCGCCTACAGCTCGGCCAGTACTACTTCCCACGCTGGCCTGGCCAGGCGTACCGGTAACTGTCTTCCACTCGTATGAACCCGTTGACTTGCTGGAACCTGTAACGCCGGAAAACGCCTGATCGGTTGTTCACGCTACCTTCGGCGACAATCAGGGTGCAGTCATCCAGGCCGAGCACCACGCCAATGTGATCATGCTCCGCGCCCGATACCAGGCGATCGTATACGACCAGGTCGCCGCGCTCAGGCGTAAACCCCGGATCGTCGCCGCGATGAAAGAAACCGGACTCCGGCAGCTGGGCCCACTCCAGCCATGCCAACACAGCCGCGAAACGGCACGAGACGCCCGGATACCGAATCGGCACAATCAGGCCGGCCTGCATTGCACAATGGTAGACGAAAGATGCGCACCACTCGTAGCCTCGATCCCGACGCGCCCCTGGGAAGTATCTGATTAGAGGCCACACGTCCGGCCCACTCTGATTCGCATCTCCAACCAGGGGCCGCCGGGCCAGTTCCTCCGCGATATCTGCCAGACGTGCCCTCCTGCCGGAGTCACCTTCCCAGGCAGCAGGTATTGTATCGCTTACGCTGACTTCGACTGCCGGCAGCCCAAGTTCGGCCGCCACGGCGCGGATGCGTTGGGCGACTGGCGCGGGAAAGGACTTCGTGGGGTCATGGAGATAATGCTGCAGAACATCGGCATCCTTCAGCAGCTCATCGTATGGACCATCGACTCGCTCTTTGTCGCTATGGCGAAGAATCGCTGAATGGATTGTCAGCTGTTCCTCCTGCGAGAAAAGACCGAGGTCACGCAGGATCACGCGAGCATCCTCTGCGCTGCTCGGGGCGTGCAACTGCTGCAACCCTGTGCGGTAGGTGTAGATGTCGTGAAGCATACCGGCAACCGCGGCAGTTGTCGCACTAAGGCACCTCCGACCGGCCAGCAGCGCGCTTGTCTCGCTTACACCATAGAGGTGAATGTAGCCGGCACGACGGATCTCTTCGTCTTCTTGCTCCCGCAGCACACTGTCTGCTATTGATCGCACCATTCGCACTTCTTCGAATCCGGTCATACACAGCCACCTCGCCCCAGCCCCATTCGAAGACTGCCCTCAAACTATCAGAATGCCCGGGGGCAGTCAACGGAAGTTGTGCAACTGAGGTTCTCCCCAACTCAGCCCGCCGCGCTGACATGGAAGGAGTTTTCGCGGCTCTGCGCGAAGTTCATGAGACTCTATGCTCGTCTTGGGGGGACAGGGGGAGGTATCCCGGCGTTGCCTTGCCACGATTTCGCCAATCCTGAGCTTGACATGGCGCTTGGAGTGTTCATCAGTATTGTCGGTGACACTCTCGGAGACTCGCTGCGTTCGGTGATCCTCTATGGATCGGTCGCCTTTGGGGATCTCGCCCCCGGCTATGGAGACCTCGACTTCGTGGCCATCACTGATAACGACATCGCACACGATCGCGGAGAGGCGTTGATTGAATCGCCGCGCATACTCGTGACTTCAGTCGTGAGTAAGCGGCGACAT
>DAOPWT010000043.1:0-12994 GCA_035351775.1 Bacillota bacterium
CGCGAAAGCCAGCTGTACCTGGCCGTCCAGTGTTGCGAGCACCTTAACAGAGCGCTAGTCGTCGAGCGGGAATGCGCCGGCCGTTATGGGCTGGAACTGGTCACGGTGATTCCGCACCTCAGGGCCGGCGGGGCTCTGTCTGCCGCGGCCATGAAGGAGTACGGCGACCCTGTAGTGGTGGAGAGTATCTCGGCGCATGCAGGCATGGACATTGGAGACACGTTCATCGGCATGCATCTGCGGCACGTGGCTGTGCCTGTGCGGCTGGAGATCACCAAGATAGGCGATGCTCACCTGACCGTGGCCCGCACCAGGCCGAAGCTCATAGGGGGCGAGCGAGCTCTGTATCCCAAGATCTCCTGAGCGGCTGATAGATTACTATCATGGTCACCATGGCGTAGCAGGATAACAGGAACTCGTGCAGAATAAGAATGCTAGGTGTCAGATGAATGTGGCATGGAGATAAGGAGAGGGCCACTCATGAAGCCTTTATGCTTCATTTGTGCGCCCTTGTTCTCTGTGTATCGACGCCATTTGCGGGCGGTTGGTCGTGCTCGATGCGCGGGCACGTAGGTTGGCATGATATGGAACAAGATGGGATGAAACGAATGGAGGCGATGTTTGGCGGTGCGAAGCTAGCCGCTCGCCGACACCCAGTAGGGCAGCCAGCTGCATTACTGAAGCTAGATGCATTTTAACTGCAGGGAAACATCACGGTCGTGTTGTATCTATGTGACTTGGACGCTGTTCACTGACCAGAACAATACTGCGAGGAGGTAATCCGATGAAAAGGCTTCTAGTACTAGTCTTGGCGGTCATCATGGTGGCGTCGGCAACCATAGCTGCCGCGCCGGCGAAGATCGAGGCTGAGCTCAGCCTGATCACTCCTGTTGCCAGTTTCGTGAGCGTGGCTGCGCTTGACGCGTTCAAAGCCTGGGCAAAGGCCAAGTACGGCATAGATGTGAAGACCAACTATACTGCCAAAGGCACTCAGCTGGCGGTGGGCCTGATCCGCGAGTGGGGCGCCAATCCCCAGGCCGACGTGATCTGGGGCGGCGAGACGGTGCTCTATGATATGCTGGCGGCTGACGGATTCCTGATCAAACATGAGGCCCCCAAGGCTCTGCTGGATCGCATACCGGCGGCCATGGGTACCCCCAAGCCGATGCCGCTTAAGGACCCTAAGGGTTTCTGGACCGGCACAGCACTGGAGCCCTACGGCATAGTGTTCAACGAGGGCCTGGTCACAAGGAGACTGCGCGCCACCCCGCCCAAAACGTGGGAAGACATGCTGGGCAATCCCAAGTTCAAGGGCCAGATCGCTCAGTGCACGCCTGACAACTCCAGTTCGAACCATGCGACCTACGAGGTCATCCTGCAGAAGTATGGCTGGGATAAGGGCTGGGAGTGGCTGTCCAAGCTGGGCGCCTACACAGGCCAGTTCGTTGCGAAGTCGGGCGACGTTCCGGGCGTGGTAGCCAAGGGCGAGTATGCACTGGGCTTCGCAGTCCCGAGCTACATGGCGTTTGAGAACTTCCTAAACGGAGCCGACATCAGGTTCATCGCACCGCCGGGTGCGTATGTTACGCCTGAGCCTATCGGCATAATCAAGAACTGCAAGAACCCCAATGCTGCAAAGGCTTTCATTGAGTTCCTGCTCACCGATGAGGGTCAGAGGCTGTTTATCGATCGCGGCCTGTTCCCTGTGGTGCCTGACATGAAGGTAGAAGGCGCCCCCGGATCCACGGCTGAGCTTGCAGTCACGTTCTACGGAGGACGGAGAAGCTACTTTGAAGGCACTGTGGAGAACACTTACGACAACGCGTTGTCGCAGAGCAGAGAGAGCGATGTCAACAAGTTCTTCAGAGATAACATCTTTGCCAAACTAGATGCCCTGAAGGCCAAGTACTAGTCCTGGCAATTGGTCCGTTTGACAGCATGGATTTCTGATAGCCTGCGGGCGAGTTTACCTCGCCCGTGGGTTTCCTTTGGTAGTCGTTTGACTTTGGCAGTCGCTTAACTTGAGGTGAAGTGCATGGATATCAGGCTTACTGGGGTAACAAAGAGGTTCAAGAGCGTTGAGGCGTTGAGCCGAGTGGATCTGCACATAAGAGACGGCGAGCTCTTCACCTTGCTCGGACCTTCGGGCTGTGGCAAGACAACTACCCTGCGCCTTATCGCCGGGTTTTACCTCCCTGACGAGGGCAAGATCATGTTCGGCGACCGTGAGGTCCAGGAGATCCCCACATTCAAGCGGAATATCGGGATGGTGTTCCAAAACTACGCTCTGTGGCCTCACATGACTGTATACCGAAATGTAGCATACGGGCTGCAGTTCAAGAAGGTTCCCAAGTCCGATTGGCCGGGAGTTGTCAACGAGGCACTCATCAAAGTGGGGCTAGTTGGCTACGAGACGCGCTATCCAGGCCAGCTATCAGGGGGACAGCAGCAGCGCGTAGCGCTCGCAAGGGCCCTGGCGCTCAACCCGGATGTGCTGCTCCTAGACGAACCTCTTTCCAACTTGGATGCCAAGATCCGAGGATCAGTGCGAGCAGAGATCCGGAAACTGCAGCAATCGCTGGGCATCACTACAGTATATGTCACCCACGATCAGGAGGAAGCCCTCACACTCTCCGATCGAATCGGCATAATGTGCGACGGTAAGTTGGTCCAGATCGGCACGCCGCACGACCTATATGAGAAACCGTCGACACGCTTTGTAGCCGACTTCATCGGCACCAACAACCTTGTGGCCGGCACGGTGGAGGCTGTGGGCGAGGACATCACAGTTGTCACCGAGCTAGGTACGATCAAGGGGTTCAGCCACTCTGCCGTGAAACCCGGAAGCGGGTGCACTGTGGCGTTCCGGCCTGAGAACGTGGAAGTCCACACTGCGCAGCCTTCTTCGCAGGACAACCACATACACGGCAAGATCGGTTTTGCCAGCTACATGGGGAATACGCTGCGCTACGAAATGGAGCATCCGG
Source organism: Bacillota bacterium (assembly GCA_035351775.1). Classification (GTDB taxonomy): domain Bacteria; phylum Bacillota; class DTU025; order DTU025; family DTU025; genus UBA5389. The sequence goes on from DAOPWT010000043.1 coordinate 2,988, forward strand.
CTGGGGTCATACTAAAGGCCGATATCAAGAATCCTCTTCAGCATGAGGAACTGGGTTGGGGCAGTGATGTGTATTTCTGTTTCCCGAAGTCTGCTGCGCTTGTCATACCGGACTGACATGCTGACCCCGACCATGGACAGGCAGGTGGTTGTTCAATGTCTTCAGGGAAGACCATGATAGGTTTCAGAAGATGGCTCAAGGCCTCCAATCCGTGGGTATGGCCGATATATCTGTTTCTGATCATGTTTGTCATATTCCCCCTTGTGAGGCTATTCGTTGACTCATTCTCTACTGCAGACGTGCAGCTTTCTGCGCTTAACGAGGTCGTTCTCACTACCGATCTGCTTGAGGAGAGGGTGCGCGCCGGCGAGATGGAGGGCGCGCAGGCGACGGCCCATGACATAACGCTTCAGCTGAATCGGTCTGTAGATACGATTGGCCGCATGATGGAAGCGCTCGGCAGGGCCACGTTCTCTCAGGACGAGCTGATAGCGAAATGGCAGGATGCCCAGGACCGTGTGGCACAGGAAGCGGCAGTGATGGCCGAACTTCAGCACGATCCAGTGGCTGCCCTGGCAGAAGCCGATGAAGCCCGGGCTCTGATTCAAGAGATCCTGCGCCTGCCGCGGCAGGCATTTTCAGTGAAGTTCTTCCTAGATGTGTTCAGAGACAAGCTATACATGAAGGCCCTGGCTAATTCCCTGCTTCTCGGGTTCGCTACGGTGATCACCACGTCGATCATCGGCTTTACCGTGGCTTACCTTCTTGTTAGGTACGATTTTCCCGGTAGGAAGGCCTTCAGCTTCCTTACTACCGTGCCTATAGTAATGCCTCCCTTGGTGGGCGTGCTTGGCTTCATCTTCATACTCGGCAGAGGAGGCACCGTGAACGAACTCTTCTACCAGCTGGCGGAGGGTCTGGAGCGATCATGGCCTTTTATGTCGAACTGGCTGTTTGATCATCTGCCGTTCAACTTCGTCTATGGATGGCACGGGCTATTGCTGGTGGAGACGTGTCACTTGTTCCCACTCATTACGCTCAATGTACTTGATTCGCTCAGCAAGATAGATGCCTCGCTGGAGGAAGCGGCGGAGAGCATCGGATCCATCGGCCTCAAGCGCCTCTTTGACGTGACTATTCCGCTGACCATACCGGGCTTTATCACCGGGGCGCTTCTGGTGTTCATCGGAGCTTTCGCAGACTTTGCCGCCCCCATGGTGGTGGGCTTGACCAACTTCATTGCTCCACTGGCGTACATGGACATCCAGCAATTCACCGATAGGCATCTGTTCAAGATGGGGATCACAGTGGGCGCTGTCATGGTGGTTCTATCGATAGTGTTCCTGTTGATAGCCAAGAAGTACGTTTCGATGAAAGACTACAGCACTCTCTCGTACAGAGCTGTGGAGAGGAAACCTCTTAAGGGCAAATGGGCGGTGCTGGCTCTGGTATTCCTGATCCTGCTTCTGCTCGTGAGTTTCATACCTTATGTCGGCGTAGGTCTGGCCTCATTTGCTCGAAGTTGGTCCATGTCGCCGCTGCCGACGTCGTGGACTCTAGTCCATTACGAGAAAGTGTTGCTGTACGCCCCAGGCTATATCATCAACACATTCAGGTTCTGCATACTGGCCATCATCATGTGTATCCTGATAGGCGTGCCGGTATCGTGGATCATGGCCAGGACTCAGATGCGTACCCGCGGTGCGCTGGACATCCTGACAATGCTAGTGCTGGCTCTGCCGGGCACTGCGCTTGGCATCGCCTACATCAGGGCATTCAACACTCCGATACTGTTTAGAGTGCCGCTTGCGAACATCTGGATCATACTCCCCATAGTGCTGGCTGTGAGGCGACTCCCATACACTGTGCGGTCGTCGTATAGCTCGCTGCTCGTAGTGCACCGTTCCATGGAGGAAGCGGCCGAATCCGTGGGAGCAGGAGGGTTCAAGACGTTTAAGGACGTCACCCTGCCTCTGATCTGGAAGGGAGTACTTGCAGGCGCGTTGTTCTCCTTCATGACATCGATACAGGAGAGCGCAGCTACACTCCTGCTATCGATACCAGGGTGGGAGACGATGACCATGGGCATATTCACCTTCTATACAGGAGGTACCCATGGAGACGCAGCCGCGCTCGGTTTCATCCTCATAGTCGTGGGCGTCATAACCCTGTTCGCAATGAACAGACTGAGCAGTGCTGCAAAGGGCGGGCTGTTCGGATAACGTAAGGCGAGTTGGCCGAAAGTCGGCCGAAGATGGCTTGAGTGAAGACATGATCGGCCGCAGCGGAGCGCAAGGAGCAATGCTGCGGTCGATACCCACTTAGTACCCGCGCCCATCTCCCGTTACAAGCGCTCTGTATGCGACTTGAGTCTTCTCGCGATAGCTGCCGCTGCGGTCGAGTGCGTATGCACGCCCCATCGCCGTGACAACTTCCACGTCTATGCCCGAAGGGGCTCGTGCCTCAAGCAGTTCCAGTATATCGGCTGCTCCCTGCGGCGGGCTGCTCCGACCGTCCAGAATCAGGTGAAGCCACGCCCTCGTGATTCCCTTGTGCGCTGCCGCCTGAAGTACTGCAATCCCCTCATCCATGTTCCCGTGAGAGCTCCGCTCTGACAGCATCATGATCACATGCACATCTCCGCAGTGTTCCCTCGCCGACTCGCAGCCGAGGTTCACGGCCTCGTTCTCTCTGAGCTCTCCGTCTTTGATGGCCCGGGCGATCCTCACCTCGTCCTGGGGAATTACCCTTCCGGCCCCCAAGGTCAGGTGCCCGGTCTCCGAGTTGCCCGATCTTCCTTCCGGAAGACCGACGGCCATCCCGGCCGCGGCCAGAGTCATGTAGGGGGCACTCTCTGCGATTCGATCCATACATGGAGTGTTGGCTGCCGTGATCGGGTTCACCCGAGGATCATCGATGCCGATGCCCCAACCGTCCAGGACTACCATGACGACCTTGTCGCAGATCTGCGTGAAGGCTCCCCGGCATCTGCCTGTCATGCCATCGGGTATGGGTATACCCATCATGCTGAGCAGAGTGGGCGCCACGTCCGCCAAAGTCGCGTCGTCGGCCGCGCGCAGCTGTGCCGGCGGCCCTCCAGGCGGCAGCACAAGCCCGAAAGGCACGCGACTCCCGGTGTGACTGAGGTTATGGCTGCCGTCATCGTTCACGAACCTCTCCAACAGCCCGTGGTCTGCAGTCACAGCCACTGCATAACCGTGCTCTGCCGCGCTCGCGCATATCTTGCCGAGGGCCTGGTCTACTGCCTCGGCGCACAGCACGTTGGCATCGTAGTCGTCTAGATGCCCCACGATGTCTCCGGCAGCCAAGTTGACGAGTATGAAGTGCCTGTCGCGGGCCCCACCGTGAGCGCCCGCCATCGCGCGCTCAACCTCGAGCGCAACCTCCATCGTGCTCGTGGCCGGCTTCGACAAGAACTCCGACGAGTGCGGGCTGGGCACGGTGACCCACTGTTCATTGGAGTATGGCGCAACGCGTCTTCCGTTGAAGAAGAAGGTTACATGTGCTGCCTTCTCCGATTCGGCGATGCGGGTTTGCGCCACGCCGGCCAGGCTGAGAGCCTCGCCCATGGTCCCAGTGGGGCGAAGAACCGGGAAGATGGTAGGCAGGTCGGCGAACTTCTCATGGAACTGCACGAGGGGGATAACGGTCAGGTCGGGCATGGGCTCCACTTCGAAGTGGCCGAAACCGGGGTCCGCAAAAGCCTCAGTAAGCTGCGTCTCGCGGTCGCCGCGCCTGCAGCAGAAGAAGACGGAGTCTCCATTCCTTATCTTGCCGACTGGCTTTCCGCCAATGACGCGGATCAAGGGGGCCATCCAGTAATCCATCTCTCCCCGGCTGTAGCATTGCCTCAGAGCTTGCTGTAAGAAAAGCGTAGTCTGCACTCCGCGTCACTCCCACTTCATGTTTCTCAGATGGCGCTTTTGGATCGTAAAGCCCGCGTTACTCCGGGAAGACCAGCGCGTGCTGAATGATCGCACGAGTGCGGTCTCCGGGTTCGAGCCTGATGGAGGCGTTGGTCTGGACCCTAAGCAGGTCCTCCCCGATCCGCACTCGGTATTCTATGACATTGCCGAGGAATATCCTCACGTCTACCTCGCAATCGACCCCGCGCTCGGTTCCGAGCAGAATGTCCTCAGGCCTGATCGCCAGTGTGCAGCTTCCCGCTTCTAGCGATGACTCTCGGACGGTGACTTCCGCCCCGCCGCGCAGGCGAACGCGTGCGCCCTGCTCTGTCGCACTGACCACCGTGCCCGGAACGAAGTTCATGGTTCCGATGAAATCGGCGACGAACTTGTCGGTGGGATTCGCATATATGTCGTGCGGAGCCCCCTCCTGCACTACCGCGCCTGCATTCATCACGGCAACCCGGTCCGACATGGCCATGGCTTCAACCTGATCGTGCGTGACGTAGAGAATGGATATTCCCGTCTTTCGCTGAAGATCCTTAAGCTCAAAGCGCATCTGCTCGCGAAGCTTCGCGTCGAGGTTAGAGAGGGGCTCGTCTAGCAACATCACCTTCGGGTCGGTTGAGAGCGCTCTCCCCAGCGCAACGCGCTGCTGCTGCCCTCCGGATAGCTCTGAAGGGTACCTCTTCTCCAGGCCCTTGAGCTCAAGGAGGTCCATCAAGTAGGCCATCTTGGCGGCAACGTGCTCTCTGGGCTTCTTGGCCAGTCGGAGTGGGTAGGACATGTTCTGTTCGACAGTCATGTGAGGCCATACTGCGTAGTTTTGAAAGACCATTCCGATTCCGCGCCTCTCAGGCGGTACCATCACGTTCTTGGTCGGTGCGGTCACTAGCCTGCCGCTGATATATACCTCACCCTCGGTTGGCTGCTCGAGCCCTGAGATGCACCGCAGCGTCGTGGTCTTTCCACATCCTGAGGGACCCAGGAGCGAGAAGAACTCGTTCTCGTGAACGGTGAAGCTGACATCGTGAACCGCGGTGAATGTGCCGAACTGCTTGGCAAGGTTTGAGACTCTGATTCTTTCCTCCACTAATACCACCTCCGCGCCCATCTCACATACTGACCTCGCCCTTGGTGAGCTTGCGTACAACTACGTTTCCGGCCAGTATCACAAGCAAGACGACAGTGGACAATGCGGCTGCTATCTGGCTGTATCCGGCGTCTTGCATATTGTAGATAACGACTCCCATGGTCTCAGCCCCTTGCGACCAAAGCAGAACCGACATGGTGAGCTCTCTCAAAGCCGGCATGAACACCAGGATCCAGCCTGCTACAAGCCCAGGCCTTATGAGCGGCATGACTATGTGCCTCATGGTTTGGATCCAGCCTGCCCCCGATACGCGCGCCGCCTCCTCCAGCGAAACGTGGACCTGCTGCAGGGTGGCATTGGTGGTCCGTATCGAGAAGGGCATGTAGCGCACCAGGTATGCCGCGAGTATCACCCATATCGTACCGTAGAGCACTACGGGAGGCCTTGACCACGCCAGGATCATCGAGATGGCTACCATCGTGCATGGCACCGCATATGGTATGGTTCCAACGAAATCGAGGGTCTTGGCGCCCCGGATCTTCGCTCGAATGGACATATAGGACACCAGGGCCCCGACGGCCATCGTAATGGTAGCGGCTGCAACCGCCAAGAAAACGCTATTCCTAAACGCCCGGGTCACCATGGGCAGATTGAGAATGTACTTGTAGTGGCCCGTCGTCATGTTCGCAAATCTCAGGGGCGCGCCCCAGTACTTCAGGAATGACGTCAGGAGCATCGATATGAGTGGAACCACTCCGGCAAAGAGCGATACTATCACAACGATGATGAAGATCGGGGCCCGCCAGGCGCCAAGGTTCATCGTCTGAGGCCTCACGCTCTTGCCTGAGATCACAGTGTACCTGCTCTGCCTGCGCTCCAGGCGTCTCGCAAGAACCAAAGGCACGCCCGAGGTTATCGCCAACAGAACTGCCATCGCCGTAGCCAGCGGCATATCCGGTATGGAAAGAGCCGAATAGATCCTCGTGGTGAGCACGAAGAATCGAGCCCTGAATCCGAGCAGAGCCGGGATTCCGAAGTTGGATATGCAGCCGACAAAAGCCAGCAGCGCACTGGCTGTGATCGCAGGCGTGATGAGGGGCAGGGTCACATCGATGAGTGTTCTGAACGGGCCGCCGCCCGACATCCTCGCTGCCTCTTCCAGGCTGGTGTCGATTCTCCCCAGCGCCCCGCTGACCGTGATGAACACGACAGGGAACTGGTATATGGCCAAAACCAGTACGACTCCGCCGGCGCTGTATATTCGCCAGGGCGCCGACATAGCGCCCGTGAGGCTCATGTATAATTTGGATACATACCCTACCGGACCGAACAGCTGAGCCCAGGCCATTGCGCCGATGAAGGGCGGTATGCCGTATGGCAGGAGGAGCAGCATCCGCAGCCACGACTTGCCGGGTATATCTGTGCGCACTATTAGCATTGCGAGGAGAGTGCCAAGCGCCACGCATACCGCTGTAGATAAGCATGATACCCAGATTGAGTTCCAGAAGGCTCTCAAGTTCGCCTCCTGTGAGAATACCTTGACATAGTTGTTTATGGTGAAGTCGGCACCGGAACTGAAGCTTTTCACTATGACAAGAGACAGAGGATACACTATAACAGCCAGGAAGAACAGCCCAATGAGGATCATGAGTACATAGCGAACATCAGTGGACCGCCCAGTGGTTGCTTTGACAATGTTCAATGGAGTCATCCCCCTCCTACAATGGGCTGGGGTTTGCGTTGTCCCCGCAGGGCGACGGCGGCGCGGCGCCGACCGCGCCGCCGCAGCGAGAGCGCCTATGCCCTATACGCACCTACTTGAGCATTATCTTCTCGAACGTCTCTCTGATCGTAGATGCATTATCAGCCGCCCATTGGAATGGAACGGGCATCATGTTTATCTTGTCGGCAGTGGGCATCCCCTTTGGAGGAGCCACATCGGGCCTCACTGGTATTACGCCGTCCTTGACCAAGAGCTCCTGACCCTTCTTCGACAGGGTGAAGTCGACAAACGCCTTGGCCCCCTCGATGTTCTTGGACCCGGCCGTTATCGCCACCGGGCTGGGAATTGAGACGGCGCCGTCAGTCGGCCACACGAAATCGACCGGCGCTCCGGACTTCTGGAGCTCATAGATCATGTAATCCAGCACCATACATACTGCGAACTCGCCGGCGGCGAGCCCCCGCGATACGTCCGAATTGCCTCTTAGAACCTGTATGCCTGATTTGCGAGCCTTCTCATACCAACCCCAGCCCTTGTCCTTCTGCACGAAAGCGGCTGCGACTGTGAAGTTGGAGCCGGAGTAGAGTGGGTCTGCCATTGCGGCGCGCGAACCGAATTTGAGCAGGTCATCCCAGGTCTTCGGCTCAGATCCGCTCTTGACTATGCTGGTGTTTACGCCGATCACCATGTTAATCATCCGGGCACCGGTGAAGTATCCATCCGGATCCTTAATGCCGGCGGGAACGAGAGCAGCCTCAGGAGATTTGTAGGCGTAGAGCAGGCCTTTATCCTTGAACGTGTAGTATGCTGCAGCGTCGGCAAGCCATATGACGTCTGCCCTGACGCCGCCTGCCTCGGACTCTGCCCATATCTTGTTGACCACGTCAGTGCTTCCAGCCCGGAACACCTCTACCTTGACGCCCTTGTTCGTCTTCATGAACTGATCCGCAAAACTCGTAGCGAGTTCCAGCGGGACGGACGTATAGAGCAGGACCTTCGACTCAGCGAGTACACAAGTGGAGATCGATAGCAGCAGCGCGAAAGCCAGAGCCGCAATACAGGCCTTTCTCATGTTCGACATGCCTCCTTGTTATTTGGTGGTATGCTCGGGTAACCCTTTGATTCGTCGGACGATCTTCAGCACTTCCTCTTCCAGCTTGACCCCGGGTTCTGTGGGAATAGGCTCGTTGTCTATGTAGACAACCTCAAGCCCTCTGCCCAGTGCCCAGGCAGTGACTACATCGACTGCAGCTGCCTTGAGCTCTGACACCACCGCATCCGGCTTCATCTCTTCGAAGCGTGCGAGATCCTCGCGAAGCAACGGCCGATTCGAAAGGTGGGTGCTGATCCCCCGAACTTCGCAGCCGTATGTCTTCTCGAGGTGGGTCGATATGGCATCCGTCATGGTCTGGGGGGCGGTGAGAGTGAGGACGATCTTCTTGCCCCTTATGTCGCCGATCGGGACAGGCCTGAAGATCGTCTTTACCACGGTGCATCCAGGGTTTATCGCCTTGATGGCGCCGACCATCTCGTCTACCTTCGCCTGATCGGCGATTGGGGATTCGCACATCGTGAGGATGATCAGGTCAGAGGTGAGGACGCGGTAGGGCCCGAGGTAGGATCGGACGTAGTCTAGGGGTTGATTGGCGCCCACTACTAGTATGCGGGCGTCCGTGTGAACCGACGGAATCGACGAGCCGCTGCCTTCGAATATGACTACATCGGCATCGATCTGTTCAGATAATGCAGCGCCTCTATCTACATTGGAGACGAACGTCTGCCCGGACATTCCCCCTCCGCATCTTCGGCATCCGATAGTCGTGACTTGCGAGGTCAATAAGTCTTCGAAATGGTCCGATGATGCGTGCCGACCCTGCCTGCTGACGGAGAGCAGGTATTCTGGCGTGATAGTGATCTCGGACGCGCTCAGCAACTCCGGTTCTGCCGGGCCTCCTCGCCCCATCGTGACCACAACAGGCCTGTACTCCTTGGCAAGCGTGCGGGCTACGAACCCGCCAACCGCGGTCTTTCCAATTCTCTTGCCAGTGCCTATCACCGACACGCTGGGCCTGCTTACTCGTGCAGCTGCGACCGGAGGAGAGAACTGGAAATCCGCTCCCCGATAGACCGCACCGTTGGCCAGGACTACGCTGGCAATCGCGAACCGCTCCTTGTAGCCCACAACAGGCTCATCGCTTAAGTCTACAACTTCATCTGGTCGGTACTCCTGAATCGCACGGGCTATCGCCTCAAGGTAATCTGCGCCGCGCACAACTGGCACTCCGAGCCGGGCAAGGTCGGCATCGGAGCCGATCTTCTCAGTACCGCCGATGAAAACGGCGGCCAAGATGTCGTATTCGGCCCCGAGAGCCTCGATGGCATCGTGTGTTACTGCGGGGTAGTGCTCACCATCTGTGAGCACAATGGCTTTGTTCATGACGCATCACCGCCATTGCTAGAATGAAGACCCATTGATGACCATCTCCTTTACCTTGCGCATGTTGGTGAGATCGATATAGGTCTTGCACATGTCCCCTCGTATCAGGGACTTGGCGTACAAGACCGGGACAGACGATTCGGCGTATGAAACCCGTTCATTCAGCATCGCCAATGCTCCGACCGGTTGGCCGAGAAGCTCCGCTTCGAGGCTATCGAGGAACACCGGGCGGAACGTCTCATCGCTCTGCTTTAGGACAATCGCGTATCTGTCGCGAAGTACCCTGAAGAGAGATCTAGACAAATCGGCATGCTCAACTCCTGGAGCCGTATCTGGCGGTATGAACGTCGTCTCGATCAGCATAGGGGCGCCGGCGGCCTTCTTCAGGCGCCTGATTCGCAGCACCTCAGAGTCGCGTTCGATGGCAAGGTATGCGCTGACCAGATTGGAGCAGGTGATTCGATCTATCGTAAGGACTTCCGCCCAGAACTCATGGCCCAGCGCGCGGATTCTGGACGCAAGACGCATCTCATCTGTGATGTATGTGGTTTCTCTGTACTCCATAGGCCACTGCCGCACAGACACGAACGTGCCCTTACCCTGTACAGAGTAGAGTAGACCTTCATGGACCAACTCCGAAATGGCCTGCTTGGCCGTTGTAGTGCTGATATCATGGGTCTCGCATAGCTCGCGTATTGAAGGGATACACGTTTCAGGTTCAAGCTCGCCGGAGATGATCTTGTCCTTGAGCACTTCCTTGAGCTGATAATACAGAGGAACAAAACTGTCCTTGTTAAGCATCCGCTCAGCAAGCCTCCACTTCATGAT
>DAOPWT010000044.1:0-12713 GCA_035351775.1 Bacillota bacterium
CGAGGACTTTGCGGACCTCGCTGGCGCTGAGCTGAATGGGACCTCGCGTGCCGAGACCGGACGGCACATCTCGGTACAGCCGGTCTATCCAGGATTTAACCTTGGGCGTCGCATCGGCAAGCTCCAGATTCGTCCTGATTAGCCTTACCCCGCAGTTTATGTCGAAGCCAATCCCTCCGGGGGTAATCACGCCGTCTTCCAGGCGCATCGCCCCTACACCGCCAATGGGAAAGCCGTACCCCGAATGGATGTCCGGCATGGCCAGAGCGGGCCCGCTTATGCCTGGGAGGCAGGCCGAGTTGGCGAGCTGCTCCAGAGCCTCTCCATCGCGGGCAACCTCCAGCCCTTCGCTGTCAGTAACCACTACGGCATCCGCGCGCATGCCCTGCTTGTAATGGCTGGGTATGCGCCATCGGAACTCATCGATCATCTCAAGCGGGCCTTTCCATACACTCGACACGTGCTCCACCTCCTCTCAAGCATCCAGGACCAGCCGGGCCGTCCACCTACCATCGGCCAGTTCCGCCACTTCTATCATGTGATAAGAAGCCGCCTTGGGCACAAGCCCCAGTATCGCACCTTGGTCGGCTGCGGAGTGGATCGCGTCTTCCGTCAGCACAATGCCATCAGCCTCCGCCTCAAGACGCGCACTGCCCTCGCCCTCGTCCCGCTCCATATATGTGAGCTCGTGAAATCGGAATTGCATCGGCACGAATGCCTCAGAGTCGAAGAGAAAGATGACCTCGTTGGCGAAGCCCACCAGCAATGACTCAAGGTCGGGCGCAGCCAGCTTGATTCGCCGCATCGCAGGCGTGCCCAGCCCAGGCCGGCACACGCCTCCAGGCTCTGCCCGCGGAAGTATCAGATTGGACAGAGCGAGCCCGCAGCCGGTGAATACCTCCGGAAGCGAGCTCGCTGTCACTCGGAAGGCGGCGTCACCGGCCTCATCGAAGGGTTCAATGATGGTCTTGACGTCGGCCACTAACTTATCCCCTCTAGTCTTCCAGATCCTCCGCAATCTTGGACGACACCCTTGCGATCGATATCACCTGATCGCCCTCTTCAAGAGCCATTGCCTTGACTCCCTGCGCGTATCTGCCCATTCTAGGCACGTCGGAGATCTGGAAACGTATCACATACCCTGCCATCGTCATCAGCATCAGCTGGTTCTCCTCGCGCACCAGCTTGACCCCGGCGATATGGCCGGTCTTGTCAGTCAGTTTGCAGGCCTTGAGCCCCTTGCCCCCGCGCCGCTGCGGGCGGTATTCCGACACCGAGGTGCGCTTGCCGAATCCGTTGTTCGTGATCACCAACACATCCGCATTGTCGCGGGCGATGTCCATGCCCACCACTATGTCGCCGGGGTCGAGCTCGATGCCGCGCACTCCAGCCGCAGTCCTGCCCATCGCCCGGACGTCATCCTGGCCGAAGCGTATCGACATCCCGTTTCTGGTCACCAGGAGTATCTCATCGTCCTGGCCGACCATCTTGACCGCTATGAGCTCGTCGTCGGGGGCGAGAGAGATTCCTATTATGCCCGTTCTGCGGATGGCGGCAAATGCCGTGAGCTCCGTCTTCTTGACCGTGCCCTGCCTGGTCGCCATCACAACATACACGTCATCGGCGAACTTTACGACCGGCATCAGGGCCGTTACAGCCTCGCCCGGTTCTACGTCGATAAGGTTGACGATGGCGGTTCCGCGCGCCTGGCGCTGGGCCTCAGGGATCTCGTACCCCTTGAGGCTGTAAACCTTGCCTCGGTTCGTGAAGAACAGGATCGTGTCGTGGGTATTGGTCACGAAAAGGTGCTCCACGAAGTCCTCTTCCCGGGTGGCCATGCCCGTGACGCCGCGACCGCCGCGCCTCTGCGACCGGTAAGTGTTAACCGGCAGCCGCTTGATGTAGCCCTGGTGGCTCATGGTCACCACCACATCTTCCCGGGCGATGAGGTCCTCCATTTCGATATCGGGCGCTTCCTCCGTAATCTCGGTGCGGCGCGCATCGCCGAACTTGTCGCGGATCGCGATCATCTCGTCCTTGATGACGCCAAGAAGCAGGCTCTCATCGCCCAGTATCTCGAGCAGACGCTTGATCAGGGCGCGCACTTCAGCGTACTCCTGTTCGATCTTCTCGCGCTCCAGGCCGGTGAGGCTGGCGAGGCGCATGTCCAAGATGGCGTTGGCCTGGCGCTCTGTGAGGCCGAAACGCTGCATCAGCCCTCCCCGGGCCACGTCCCGGCTGGCCGACGCGCGGATGAGAGCGATGATCTCGTCTATGTGATCGAGCGCGATCCGCAGGCCTTCCAGGATGTGCGCACGGTCCTCGGCCTTTGCCAAGTCGAACTTGGTCCTGCGCGTCACTACCTCTTCCTGGTGGGCGATGTAATGGTGCAGTATCTCCTTGATGTTCAGCACGCGCGGTTCATTGTTCACCAACGCCAGCATGTTCACGCCGAAGGTTGTCTCCATGGGAGTATGCTTGTACAGCTGGTTCAGAACCACGTTGGCGTTGGCGTCGCGCCGCAGCTCAATGACTACTCGCATGCCTTCCCGGTCAGACTCGTCGCGAAGATCGCTGATGCCGTCAATCTGCTTGTCGCGGGCCAGTTCAGCTATGCGCTCCACCAGACGAGCCTTGTTGACCTGGTATGGAATCTCGGTAACAACTATTCGCTGACGGCTGCCGTTCATCGGCTCGATCTTGGCACGGGCCCTTAGTTTGATGCTGCCTCGGCCGGTATGGTAGGCATCGCGTATGCCCTGCGTACCCAAGATCAGCCCTGCCGTGGGAAAATCGGGCCCCTTGATGAACTCCATCAGCTCGGCCACTGATGCTTCAGGGCAGTCGATCAGATGGATTACTCCGTCGATCACCTCAACTAGGTTATGGGGCGGAATATTAGTGGCCATGCCTACGGCGATCCCTGATGAGCCGTTCACCAGGAGTTGGGGAAACCGAGACGGCAAGACCAGCGGTTCCTTTGTGGATGCATCGTAGTTGGGGCCAAATTCCACAGTATCCTTCTCGATATCCGACAGCATTGCCGATGCGAGCCTGGCCATTCTGACCTCGGTATAGCGCATGGCCGCTGCCGGATCGCCGTCCACAGATCCGAAGTTCCCGTGCCCGTCTACCATCGGGTACCTCATGGAGAAATCCTGCGCCAGCCTGACAATGGCATCGTAGATGGCGGATTCGCCATGGGGGTGGTACTTGCCGATGACTTCGCCCACTACCGTAGCGGACTTCCTGTAAGGCTTTTCAGCAGTGAGCCCAATGTCGTGCATCGCATAGAGAATCCTGCGGTGGATCGGCTTCAGGCCGTCCCGCACGTCAGGCAGCGCCCTGCTCATTATGACGCTCATCGAGTAGAGCAAGAAAGACCTGCGCATCTCGTGTTCTATGTCGATCGGGACTATCTTTCCGTCAGTAAGCTCGGTCAAACTACAACACCTCAAAGCATAAAGCAGACTATCAAGAGATCAGACATCTAGCTCTGTAGCGTACTTGGCGTGAGTTTCGATAAACTCCCGCCTGGGCTCAACCTTATCGCCCATCAGCATCGTAAATATCTGATCCGCCGCTATAGCGTCTTCCATGGTAACCTTGAGCATGGTACGTGTCGCAGGGTTCATCGTCGTCTCCCATAGCTGCTCCGAGTTCATCTCGCCGAGACCCTTATATCGCTGCACCGGGTAGTTGCCGCCTCCCAGGCTTCTCAGGATCTCCTGCAATTCACGATCGCTGTAGACGTAATGCTCCTTCTTGCCCTGGCGCACCATGTACAGGGGCGGTTGCGCTATTAGGATGTTCCCGTTCTCAATGAGCGGCCTCATGAACCGGAAGAAGAACGTCAGCAAAAGTGTGCGTATGTGCGCGCCGTCCACGTCCGCGTCTGTCATGATGACGACCTTGCTGTAGCGAAGTTTGGAGATGTCGAAGTCCTCGCCTATCCCGGTGCCCAGAGCTGTGATCATCGCCCGGATCTCTATGTTGGCAAAGATCTTGTCGATGCGTGCCTTCTCCACATTGAGGATCTTGCCCCTGATCGGCATGATCGCCTGGAACCTGCGGTCGCGACCGGATTTGGCCGAACCGCCTGCAGAGTCGCCCTCAACGATGTAGAGCTCGCACAGAGCCGGATCGCGCAGCGTACAGTCGGCAAGCTTCCCAGGAAGCGACGATATCTCCAGAGCAGACTTCCTGCGGGTGAGTTCCTTGGCCTTGCGTGCCGCTTCGCGGGCCCGGGCTGCCGAAACGCACTTGTCGACGATCTTGCGTGCCGTGCCCGGGTTCTCCTCGAAGTACACGGTAAGCCCTTCAGTCACAACGGAGTCAACTATGCCTCGCATCTCGCTGTTGCCAAGCTTAGTCTTGGTCTGCCCTTCGAACTGCGGGTCCTCAAGCTTCACGCTGAGCACAGCCGTGAGCCCTTCACGCACATCGTCGCCCACAAGGTTCTCGTCGTTGTCTTTGAGGATGTTCGCCTTCCGGGCGTAGTCGTTTATGGACCGAGTGAGAGCCGACCTGAACCCCGACAGGTGCGTCCCGCCCTCAGTAGTATTCACGTAGTTCGCGAAGCAGAGCATGTTCTCTGAGTAGCCGTCGTTATACTGAATCGCCGTCTCCACCGATACCGATTCGAGCTCCCTGGAGACGTATATGACATCATTATGCACAGGATCTTTTGCCCGGTTGATGAACTCGACGAATGAGCGGATTCCTCCGTCATACTGAAACACGTTCTCCCTGCGCTCACCGTCGCCGTCCCGTTCGTCTCTGAGAACAATCCTCGTGCCTGCGCTGAGGAATGCGAACTCCCTCAATCGAAAGGAGAGCGTATCGAAGCTGAAGTCCAGCGTCTCGAAGATATCGGGATCCGGTCGGAACTTGATTATGGTTCCGGTGCTGTCGGCCGGCCCCTTCACCTTAAGCGTCGTAACCGTGGCCCCGCGCCTGAACGCCTGATAGTAGGTGCGACCGTCGCGGCGCACCCACGCTTCAAGAGACTCGGAGAGCGCGTTCACCACCGACACGCCCACCCCGTGAAGGCCTCCTGACACTCGATATCCCCCGCCGCCGAACTTCCCCCCTGCATGAAGCATGGTTAGGACCACTTCCAGAGCGGGTTTGCCTTCTCTGGGATGTATGTCGACCGGGATTCCTCGGCCATTATCCTCAACCGAGACTGAACCGTCGGCTCCTATCGTCACCACGATGGTGTCGCAGAAACCGGCGAGAGCCTCGTCGATGGCGTTATCGACGACCTCGTAGACCAGGTGGTGAAGGCCTCTGGCATCGGTGCTCCCGATGTACATGGCGGGGCGCTTGCGGACCCCTTCGAGCCCCTCCAGCACCTGAATCTGATCGGCATTGTACTGCGTGTTGTTGTTCCGTGCGCCGGAGTTTTCCAAGAAACTACCTCCCTGACGTTTCCGAAAACCATGAAATCGCCGTGGTGTACGAGACCGCACCACGGCGCCCACCAGACCAATTATACACCAAAACGCCCGGCTATTCCTCGCCCTCATCCTCGCCCGAGTAGATGATATTGGCTCTTTTGCCCACGGTAGGCGGCGCCACCTGACTCAGGTAGATTCGGTCGGCGGTGACTACGACCGCCTTTATTGACCCGCCCTCCGACACGTCTATTGCCCGGCCTGCCTCCACGTTCCTCCGGATGTACTCCGCGAGCGCGGCTGAGCGTCTGGCTCTCTCTCCATCAAGTACAGCCACGACTTCACTGCTATCTATCACTGCGTCGCCGCCCAGGTAGAGCCAGTGGCCGAGCGGCTTATTCTGCGTGTCGCACATAGCTGGCAAACTCCTCACCTAGAGCATAGGTCACGAGGCGCTCGTCCACCTGCTCGGGAGGTCGGCCCGTCAAGAGCATGGCTATGGACTCAACGAGCAACGTCAACTCGACCCGGCGCTGCCCGACATCGAAGTCGCGGCCCGCCCCGGCGACTGCTGTTTCGGCAGACAAGCGTGTGCGCACTTCGTCACATAACTCCGCTGCTACTGTCTCCCGCGCACGCATCAAGTCATCCATCGTAGCGACGGGCACGAGCGAACGAAGGTGATCGTCGCATAGCCACGGTTCGCGCCTGAGCACGTCCGCTGCCTGCGCCGCGGCGGCGGAAAGGTTGTGTCGAATCCACATCCTGTATTTGGCATCCAACAACATGAAGCGCTCGAACCTGCTGCGCAGCTCATCGTCGGTGATCGTCAGCGCGGCCGCCCTAGCCCTGGCCCGTGTATCGATATCCGGTTCCACGCATGTCCAGTCGGGAACAGGAGCGGCAGCCCCTTGGCCAAAGCCCGCCGCGGCCTCCTCGCGAGCGCCCGGACCCCATGTAAATGCTTCCCTGATCTGGCCCGTGCGGAACCGTATGTCAGTGACAGCGCCCGGCCCCGCCGACGCGTTCACCCTGTCGATCAAGTCCTGCTTCATCATGGAAAGCTGCTGCGCCCATACGGGTTTCTCAACAGTCACGTACAGTACCTTGCCCCTGATGAAGGTGGCTCGTGATTTGGTCGCAAGACACGGAGCGATATCCTCATTCCAGGCCTGCATTGCCGCCAGCGAGCGCAGACGCCCCCGGTAGCCCAGCCTGTCTACTGTCGTGTTCAGCGCATCTTTCAGACGGCACAGCATCCGCCGCAACCTCCCCAGTATGGATCTGCCCCGCACAAATCGTGAACACCGTGGCCCCAGGAGGCATTATCTCCACACAGCCAGGCTCAACGCTGGTGACCAGAGCCTGGTATCTGCCTTCGATCTCCGCCAGAAGATGCGCCCGGCGGCGTTCATCCAGTTCCGACAGAACATCATCGAGGAGCAGCACCGGCTGATCGCCAGTATGTGCGCGTATGAACTCGACCTCCGCCAGTTTCACCGCAAGCACCGTCGATCTCTGCTGACCCTGGGATCCGAAAGTGGCCACGTTAACACCATCGAGTTCGAACAGAATGTCATCGCGGTGAGGCCCGCACATTGTGACGCCTCGGATGAGCTCGACTCGTCGAATCTCGGCAAGACGATCCTTGAAGGCTCGCGCGATAGACTGCACGTCGGGCGACTGGAATTGAACCGACGGCATATACCGCACGGCCAGGGCGCCCGGCGTGCCGGTAATCCGGCGGTGCGCTTCGCTGCCCAGCCGGTCGAGCTCGGCAATTACCTCGGCCCGCCGCGCTATGACCCGGGCGCCTACCGAAATGAGCTGTTCGTCCCAGGGCGCCAGCAAATCGGCGGCTTTGGCAGGTGGACCTGCAGCGACCTGCTTGAGTAGGGCGTTTCGCTGAGCAACGGTCTTGCCGTAAACACTCGCCCAGTTGCGGTAGGCCGGGCTGACTTGCGCGATCTCAAGGTCGAGGAACCTTCGCCTGTCGCCCGGCGACCCCTTAACCAGCGCCAGGTCATCCGGGGTGAACATCACCACGTTCAGGAAAGCCGCAAGTTCTGCCCCTCGAATCCTCTCTGTGCCGTTCAGCCTGATCAGACGCCGTCCGTCACGCGAGTAGCTTATCTCCAAGCGCGCCGGCGAAGGCCTGCGCTCGACATCCACCGCGATTCGGAAATGTGGACACTCCCAGCGGACCAGATCAGCATCGGACGCAGCCCGGTATGATCTGCCTGCAGACGCCACGTACACCGACTCCAGCAAGTTGGTCTTGCCCTGCGCATTGAGCCCGAGAAACAGGTTAAGACCGGGGTCCAGAACCACCGACGCTTCCGCGTAGTTGCGGAAGTCAGTCAGCTCTATCCGGCTTACCCACACATTCCCCACCCGTCCTCTCCAGGTTCGTTACCCCGCCATCCGCGCTGCAGGCATCTTCCCTTTCGCCGTAGCCTCCCGTTTTCCAGGCTATGCGCATTACTATACCGTCGAATTCGATCACATCTTGCGGACGCAGTTTCCGACCGCGCCTGGTTTCGGTTGCTCCGTTCACCAACACAGAGCCGCCTTGGATGGCCGCCTTGGCTTCCCCGCCCGAGCCAACCAGGCCGGCAAGTTTGAGCGCCTGATCCAGTTGGATGTATTCGGTACGTATCACGAGATCTTTCATGTCCGTCGCCGTCAAACAGGAGCAGTAACTGGCATCAGCAGGTATGTGTAGGCCGGGTCGGTTTCATCGGTCACCTCTATTGGATGCTTGAAACTGGTATAGCCCAGGCAGACCTCGTCGCCGTCTAGTACGCGAAGGACGTCTCGGAGGTATCGAGCGCGCAAGGCCACTGTCACGTCGGCATGCCCCTGCATCGACACGGGGATATCGTCACGGGCGTCGCCAACTTCAGGAGTGTTCGCGGTTATGGTGAGGAATCCGGACGCCATGCCTTCGTCTCCGGTGTAAACCATCCTGACGGCGCTCAGTTCGTCCTTGCACATGAGTGACACTCTATCGATGGCGTTGAGCAATTGCATGCGGTCGCACATCAGGCGCACGGGAATGTTCTGCGGGAATACCTGTCGGTAATTGGGAAACTGCCCTTCGAGAAGGCGCGTGATGTAGGTGGTGCTTCCCACGCGGAACATGGCATGTCGGTCTGTCACCGCCACCGAGACCTCTCTATCTCCTTCTGCGCCCAGGTTCCTCTCCACCTCAAGCAGGGTCTTGCCAGGTATTATCACTCCGACCTGGTTCTCGATGGGAAGCGATACCGGCATGCTTCTGTGGGCTAACCTGAATGTGTCGGTGGAGACCATAGTGAGTGAGTCTCGCTGAAAAATCGTATAGATGCCCGTGTAGAACGCGCGGTTATCTTCGGTTGCCACCGCGGGAGCCGTACGTCTGATCATGGTCTTGAGGCCTGGCTCAGGTATGGACCATGTGCTGACCGCCGGAATCTCCGGCAGCGCCGGGAATTCCTCGGCGGGCATGGTCTTGACAGTGAAATTCGATCTGTCGGACAGGATGTCGGCCGCGCGAACGTCCTCTCGGTATTCGATAACCACTTCAGAATGGGGCAACCGCCGGGTGATGTCGGAAAGATATCTGGCAGGCATCACCATAGCCCCTTCTCTCTCAATGGTCACCGGGATGAACGTCTCGATCCCGAGATCGAGGTCGTATGCGACCAACCGGAGTCCTTGTGCACAAGTCTCGACGAGAATCCCCGATAAGGCGGCGATGGGGGCTTTTGGCGACACCGCCTTGTACACGGCCTGAACCCCGTTGACCAGCGCTGCCTTGGAGCATGATACCTTCACCTTCGGATACCTCCCAACGTCCTGGCGTGCAGGCATACGTAACTACTATTAAGAGTACATATGTACATTGTACCTCCGTCGTAGTAGTAGTAGGGCCTGTGGATATCTGGATAATTAACGATCCAGCAGGTCTGTCCAACTTTCGACCGTGGAAACGTCTGTGGATTATCGGCCGAAAGAGGCTTCGCTTATGAAGAGTTGTCCACAGCCGATCCGCCCAGATGCCTTTTTCCACACGCTTTCCACAGAGTTTTCACGTTTCATCCACACAGTTGTCAACAGCGGTCAAGCTTTCTTCAGCCTTTCGATTATCTCCTTCACGTTGGCGTCGAGTGTCGGGTCAGTCTGCCTGTCCTGCAGTATCTTCTCGACCGCATGGATGACAGTCGTGTGGTCTCTCCCTCCAAACTCCTCCCCTATTCTGGGCAAAGACAACTCTGTCAATTCCCTGCACAGGAACATGGCTACCTGACGCGGGAGAGACACCATACGCACACGTGTCCTTGCGCGCATCTCCGTTACCTGGATGTGGTAGTAGTCGGCGACAGCGCGCTGTATCATCTCCACAGAGATCTGCTTGGGCCGCGAAGACGGCATCATGTCTCGGATGGCCTCTCCCGCCACATCCACTGACATATCGCGGTGATTGAGCGAGGCGTAGGCTGTTACGCGGATGAGCGCCCCCTCGAGCTCGCGGATGTTGGACTGGACTTGCTGTGCGATGAAGAGGCACACATCCTGCGGCAGGGCCAGGTTCTCTGCAGCAGCCTTCTTGTTCAAGATCGCCATACGGGTTTCCAGTTCCGGTGCGCTGATGTCGGCGGAAAGACCCCACTCAAATCGAGACCTCAGCCGGCTTTCGAGCGTCGCAATCTCCCGCGGCGGACGGTCAGAGGAGATCACGATCTGCTTGCCCGCTTCATATAGGGTGTTGAAAGTGTGGAAGAACTCTTCCTGAGTACGTTCTTTTCCGGCCAAGAACTGAATATCGTCAATCATCAGGATGTCCACGTTGCGGTACTTTTCGCGAAAAGCGTCGGTGGTTTCGAAACGTATGGAAAGTATGAGTTCATTAGTGAACTGCTCACATGGCACGTACACTACTCGGGCCGAAGGGTTCAGTGCGAGAAGCTGATGTCCGATTGCCTGCATTAGGTGGGTTTTTCCCAATCCCACCCCACCGTAGAGGAACAGAGGGTTGTAAGTGCGCCCCGGGCCCTCGGAAACAGCCAGGGCAGCTGCGTGAGCCATCCTGTTGGACGCTCCAACCACGAAGGAATCGAAGGTGTACTTGGGATTCAGCACAGCCTGCTTAAAGTCGTCCAGGTCTTTGGAATCGTCCGGCTGAGTCGCAGAGGGCGCCTGGGCGCGCGCGGGTTGCGGTGCTGCCGACACCGTACGCTCCCCGGATTCGGGCCTGGATGCAGGGATCGGCATGACCGGCACATTCTCTGCCTGGGCAGGAAGGCCGGACGCTGCTTTCGTGACGAACTTCACCGTAACGCTTCGACCGGCGAGTGAGGTCATAATCTCAGACAGAAGCGCGGAATGCCTAGTCTCCAGCCAATCTCGGGCGAATTCATGCGGAACCTGAACGAGAAGGGTTCCATCGGAGAAAGAAACCGGGCTGCTGGGCCTGAGCCATGCATCGAAACTCGGCCCCGACAGCTCGTTGTATAAGACGCTCAGGGCGTTTGCCCACATAGCGTTCAGTTCGTCGGACACAGTGCCATCCCTCACTCGCAAGACGTGTAGCTATCGGAATATATAGCCCAGAAAATCGATACCCCTCTTGGTGAGCTTGCGCTTGCCCCCGTCAAGGCTTGCCACGAGATCGAGCTCTTCGAGCGTGACCAGATCGCGGTATGCTGTACTGAGGCTGATGTCAAGCTCCTTTGTGACAACCGATGGGCCAATCTCGCCCATTTCGGCGATGAGCAGAAACACCTTCTTCTGCCGGGACGAGAGTATTGCGTCCAGAGCTTCATCTGACATTTCAGAGGTTTGAGATGATGAAGGTGATCCCTCATCCTGTCCCTTGTTCGACTGATCGCCTGATGAATCCTGCTTGGCCTGCTCGTGACGTGACTGATCTGTACCTGCTAGTCTTTCCCCAGATTCTCCGGCGGATGCACTCGTCTCGCGCAGATGGCCGGGCGGCTGCTCCGAATGCGCATTCGGGGGCCGATCAACCGCTGCAGCATGGGCCGAAGCCGCAACTCCACTTGAGCTTATGGTCACTACGGCGCCGGCGCCCAGATTATCTTCGACTGTGATCCAGCCTCCCATGGCTGCCAGCGACTCTCGCATAATGGGAAGGCCTGACCCCACTCCTTTGATGAGATCCCGCATAGATGTGCTGGCTGTCGTGAATCCAGGCAGGAAAGCCCGTTCCTTGTCGGATATGCCGGGGCCGTGATCTGATATCCTCACAGTGTTGCCGTCCGGAAGGATTGTGATCACTGCGTCCGCAAAATCCGCATGTACCAGGTTTTCCACAGCTTCCCGTATGACCACGAATGGGACCGAACCGCCTTTCTCACGACACAGGGCATAGACACGGCTGGAGACCTCATCGACGAAGTCGCGGAAATCATCTGATGTCAAATCCAGGGTGCGTGGGAGAGAACCCATGTTGTCATATGATGCAACTCTTACTGTATACAAAGGTTTAGCCGCGACCGGTGCCGGAGAATCGGCGGCCGGGGCGTCTACATGGGCTTTGGGTCTGTTCGGTTTGGCGAACAGCAGTCTGAAGAAGACCATTCACACAAACCCCCCGATTTCGCGACGCATGCCAGAGCTGAGTCTATCCACAGGATATCCACAGGAGACTGTGGATAAGTAGCATGCCAGCTAGAGATGTTCGAAATTGCACGACACTTATGGACCAATACTCGAATGCTGATGGGTGCAGCCTGCATTCTTTCGAAAAATCGCAGAGGGCCCCTCAAGTTATCCACAGGGTTTTCCACAGCTGTTGAAAAGTCATCAGGCCCTCGTTTCGAAAACGTGAACTCCACAGTGCATGAACAAGTATTCCACAGTCAACTGTGGATATCCTACTACCAGCAGAAACGGCGGGAACAAACGTTTCTAGTGGCATAAGGCGTGTTGAGGACGTTTTCTAAGTTGTCCACAGCTCGTTTCGAAATCGGGACCGCCCGTACTTCGGCACTCGTGGAAAATCCACGTTCTTCGCACACGTTATCCACAGATTGATCCACAGTCTGTGCATAAACAGGCCCACAACTGGCGATAATCATGATTGCATGGAATGGCCGATGAAAAATTCATCCGTTTGCAAACACTATCATAACAGACTTGGGGGTACCGGGACAGTCCGAATGGAGTGTCTGAAAGGTCCCTGTGGACAAACGGAAAGGGCTGCGAGCCGCGCCTCGCCTAGTCCGCGATTTGGGCTGGATCGCTGCCTGAGTGGTTCTTGACACTGCAGGTTTGCGTCGCTTATAATTGACGCGGCATGCTTGCGGT
>DAOPWT010000045.1:0-12505 GCA_035351775.1 Bacillota bacterium
GACAGCCCCGGACGGGACTTCGCGAAATCCTCGGTGAGTTTCACAATCTCCTGCAGAACTCCTTCAGCCTCGCTCTCCTTGGTCCAGATCGTGAAGTTGATCTTCTTCGCTGCGGCGAAACCTGTAGGTACGATCAGCGCAAGCATCAGGAAGGCCACCAATGATGAAACAATCGCCCTCTTCACTAGAGTTGCCTCCTCTCATAATCGACCTGATGATAAGCCGCCCATGCGGCCGAACTAGACCACACTCGACCGAAATCCACACACTCAAGCCTTCGCGGATATTCGATACACATCTACACCTGGTGTGCCGGAACATCACCTCCGAACTGAGTCATTCGGTGTCATGCATTCTCGCGGACACTCACGCGAGCTGCGGCGACAGCCGGCTAGCGCCGCATGACTCGCGAACAACGAGTTCCGCAGGAAGGACAGTCGCCTTCGGGGATCTCTTGGGATTCGTTATAATGCGCAGCAATTCACACACAGCACTCCTGCCCATCAGCTCGCCTTGCTGCTTAATGGTAGTCAGTGCCGGGCGTACGTAAGAAGCGGCTTCGATGTCGTCGAAGCCCACAACGGCGACATCTGTGGGCACTCTGCGCCCCGTGTCGCGGACGGCCTTCATCGCGCCAAATGCCATGACATCGCTGATCGCGAATACGGCAGTGACATCCGGGCGCAATTCCAGCTTCGCACGGACAGCGGATCTTGCCCCTTCCTGAGTGTAGTTGCCGATGCAGAGCAGGCTCGGATCGAATTCAATGCCATGCGCGCGCAGTGCTTCCTCGTATCCGATACGTCTAGCTACCGCTATCGTGGGCAGAGGAGCGTATTCGCCTGGCTGGTCGTATCCGTCTACATATATGATGTTGCGATGGCCCAGAGAGATTAGGTGCTCAGCAGCCCGACGGGCGCCGGCGATGTTGTCGGAAGTCACGTACGTTACTCTGGGTCCTTCAAAGGGGATGTCAATCATCACGGCTGGGACTCCGCTCGCCCGCACTTCGGCGAGAACCTTGGCAGAGGGCAATGTTCCCATAAGCATGATCCCCTCTACCTTGGCCTCATAGCAGCGCCGAAGAGTTTCGCGCCACCGCCGATCTCGAGTGTCCTTCACGCCAAGAACCAGCTCATACCCGGCCTTCTCGACCTCAGCGGTTATCCCGCACGTAACTTCGTAGAAGAAGGGGTGGTGCAGTCCTTCGACTGCAAAGAGCAGCAGTTGCAGCACATAGCTGCGCTTTGCGACAAGCCTCCTAGCAAGCGCGCTTGGATAGTAGTTGAGTTGCTCCATTACCTCACGGACACGGTGCTCGGTCTGTGCACTGATGTCGCCATATTCGTTCAGCACGTGCGAGACCGTGCTGACCGACACACCTGCCGCCCTGGCAATGTCCCTTATTGTAGGCCTCTGAACCCAGCCTGACTGCACGTCATCGCTCAACCTAACACGCCACCCTCACCGTGTGCTCATAGCCGTTTGGCTTCATGGCAGTAGTGCCGGCGCACAAGAGCGTATAGGTTAGGTAATCAACTGCAGTGATCAGATTCTGTTGCGAATGCTGCAATGCTCATTGAGGATGTTAGGGGAAATATGGGAGTTTCTATAACGATATAGTCACCGATTCCATACTAGGATATCGGCGCAATGGTGTCAACCCCATCGTCAATCTCAGGCGGTCGACATCTCGGTGGCGTGTAGCCGGACCGTGGGGGATCTGTTCCGCAGAATCCCAGAGGTGTGCTCCGTCATCGGATGAGCGTAATGCGGGTTCGATAGGCTTCTGAGGCGCCGGGGAATCCCAGGTGACTCAGCCCAGCCATTCAGCCACTTCCTCGGGAAGGGCCTCGCGTATGCGGGCCGCTATGTCGGGTCCGACGCATTGGCAGACTGTGTTGAGTACTGCCGCCACGCGCGTGATGGCGTCATCTCCCATCGGAACCGAGACTAGGTCGCGCCCGCCAAGGGTGGAGTCGTATCCGGATTCAGTCTCCATCATGTTGATAGTCGGCCCAATGAAGTCCTGCGCGTCAACCATTGGATCCCCAGACGCCTCTTCAGTTGGCTCCTGTGTCGGATCCGCGTGATGTACGCCTTCTCCGTCTGGTAGCCCACCCCATACCCCCCAATCGAACGGCTCATCCGGAGTGATGGCAGGCCAGTCTTCGGGCATGCCTGTATCGGGGCCGGAGTCGTCGCCGGGCGGATCGCTGCTGTCACCGTCCCCCGCAGCCGTCCTCATTGTCTCCCCAAGCTGAACTGGGAGCATTGCAGCCACTTCCATGGCCAGCGCGTGAGGCAGAGACCTCGCGAGCACCGCCACGCTTTCGATGGCGGTTCTTTCGACCTCCTCCTCATCTCCGAATTTCGCTCTGGCCATGACCTGTTTGCAGAATGACTTCATGTCCACGCTCGCACGTCCCTCCATATTCAGGCATACTCGTCCAGGAGATGCAGAAACCCGTCGGCTCCGATGTCGTCAAGAGCCCTCGCCGGGAGAGGGCCACGGACTAGCCCCGGCAGTGACGTGTGATACGGCTGCTCAGCGCGCCTGTAGATCACGCCCAGGGGAATCCGGTCACCCCATTCGCGTGCAAGCTTCATCGCAGCGTAGAAGTCGCCGGAATCATGGCCATTCGCACGCTGACGGTCGCCCTGATCGCCGTCGGGTCGGCGACTGCCCGGGCCGCCTCCTGCCTCATGGCCTTGCGGACGCTCCTCCACCTTGTACACCCTCTGCCTGTACCACTCGTATGTGTTGATCTTGTTGAAGCTCACGCAGGGCTGCACTATATCGAGCAGGGCGTAGCCCGGATGGCTCATGGCATCGGCCATGAGCCCCGCCGTGTACTTGGGATCGAATGCCGCTCCTCTAGCCACAAAGGTGGCGCCCGCAGCCAGCGCCAACGCAAGAGGCATGATCGGCGCTTCGATCACCCCAAATGGCGACGTTGAAGTGCGCCTGCCTCTGTCGGTCGTCGGCGAGAACTGGCCTTTCGTGAGCGCGTACACCTGATTGTTCTGTACGATGTGCGTGATGTCCATGTTCCGTCTGGCCGTGTGGATCAGGTGGTTGCCCCCGATTCCGTATGCGTCTCCATCACCGTCGACCACAACCACTGTGAGCTCGGGATTGGCCAATTTCACCCCGGTGGCTACTGCAAGAGGACGACCATGGATACTCATATAGCCGTAGGCATGCACATAGTCCGGCAGTTTGCTGCCGCACCCAATTCCGGACACGATCACCGCCTGGTGAGGCCCAAGGCCCAGCGACACAAATGCCTGCTTCAGGGCGGCCATGATCCCATAGTCCCCGCAACCGGGGCACCATACAGGTTTCTGTTCGGAATCGAACGGGGCATCAGGCATCAGGCGTGCCCTCCTTTCGACCTCTCTGCAGACCTTCCCTCACCCCGTCTGCAATCTCGCGCGGCGAAATCTGACGACCGTCGTACTTGAGGACAGCTAAGTCCGGAGCCCGCCCCGTGATCATCCTGTGTATCAAGGACATCTGCCCGCTGTAGTTCTGCTCAACGGCGACGAGCATGCCCTCCTTGGCCCGACCTCCCCCACGGCCCGAGCCACCGGCGCCCCCCGCCCCGGCTGTTGCGTCGCCCCTAGGCATCGCACGCATTGTCAAAGGCGCCGCCGCGTCCGATACAGGCCACAGATCCGTGTAGTGCAGCACGTTGGCACGGATACCGTCCGCGGCCAGGAGCGCGACCGCTTCGCATGCCGCCGGCAATGTTGAACCCCACACAAGCAGGGTTGCGTCCACATCTCCATTCGTCCCGGCATCGCCGTACACCGTGGGCCCACGCAAGTCGTTGGCCAGCGCGGTCTCCATCTTGCGCATCCTTTTGCGCATCATCTCCACCCTGACGCCGCTCTCCTCGGTGATGTGCGCGTCCTCCTCGTGCTCATCTGTAGACGGCGCGTGCACACCGCCAGGATGCCCAAAACCCACCCGAGGCGAGATCCCCGACTCGGTGATCGCGTATCTCAAGTAACTCTCGTCAGTCGCGTCCGCGGCCGGAGCCTCGTCGCTGTACCCGCCCAGGTACTCCCCGCGATCGCGCACGACCGCGTTCCAGCCTAGGCATGATCGGCCCAGCGTGACGAGGGAACCCCCGACATACGAATCGAGCAAGACGATTACCGGGCATTGATACCGTTCAGCGAGGTTGAAGGCGCGGTAGCCTGCCTCGAAGCACTGCTGCACACTGCCGGGTGCAGTCACGATGTGCGGGAAGTCGCCATGAGATGGGTGGAACGCGAGCAGCAGGTCCGACTGCTCGGTCCGAGTCGGCAGGCCGGTAGACGGCCCTCCGCGCTGGACGTCCACGATGACCAGCGGAACCTCGGTCATCCCCGCCATGCCGCACGCCTCTGTCATCAGGCAGAGCCCGCCTCCCGACGTGGAAGTCATCGCCCGCGCACCGGTCAGGCTGGCCCCCACAGCCATGCAGGCCGCGGCTATCTCGTCTTCGGCGTGTACCGCGACAATGCCCAAATCGCCGGCATGCGCCGCCATCCACTCCAGTATGGTAGTTGCGGGAGTCATCGGGTAGGCGGCGATGAAACGGCAGCCCCCCGCTGCCGCTCCCAGGCAGAATGCCTCGTTGCCCGATAACAGAATGCGCGCAGGTGGAGGCGATGACGACACAGACGGAGATGGAACCTCCGGCGGAGGCAGTCTGAAGGGGAAGCCTGCGGCGAGTCTGCCCGACACGTATTCGTGCGCCTCCCGCGCGGCCTTGACGTTCGTGTGCACCACCGACTCGGCCTTGTGGGCAAACCGCTGCTCTACTGCGGCGCACAGAGCGTCTATGCTGAACCCGATAAGCCCCATAGCCGCCCCAAGCGCGGTCATGTTCATCGACGCCTTGCTTCCCGCATTCTCAGCGATGTTCGTTATGGGGACGCGAAAGACGCCGATGTCGGGCCTGAGACCGCCCTCGAGGTCGACGGACTCGTCGCAGATCAAGCCGCCGCCCCGGGCCAAGTTGCCCATCTGAGTGAGGGCAGCGTCACGCGTGAGTGTGGCAATGACATGCACGGGGTCGCCATGGCAGAGGACAGGCGCGTCGCTCGCTCGGACTTGATAGAAGTTGGTCCCGCCGCGGATCCTGGATCGGTAATCGGCCATACCGAAAGCGAAATAGCCTGCTCGAACCAGAGCCCGGCAGGCTATGGCGCCGGCGGACTCGACACCTTGCCCGGCGTCGCCCCCGATGGATATCGACACGTCGAACCGACGCACCGGAGGACAGGCACCACACTCGAAGGGCATGGCATCGCCGGATTTGGGCACATGCGGCGACGACTCATGTGGCTCCGTCGGCACGTGCGATGACTGTGAAGCTTGCTGTGTATGCAGTGTGCGCGCTGTGTGCACTATTTGCCCCTCCCGACTTGTGGGTCAATCTCATTCTGCCCAGTTCGTGAGGGAACATGTCGCAAAGTGCAGCGCATCGCTGATCTGCACGACTTGTCATGGCTTGTTATCACTTGACTTTACTTGTGTATTCCTGTACGGTCTGCTTGAGGGGAGGTAGTCTCATGAGTAAGCGCAGGCTCGTTACCGCCCAAGAGCTGGCCGATATGCTTCAGCTATCGGTGGAAACTATATGGCGCTACACCCGCAATAAACGAATACCATACATTCAGCTGTCCAACAGGCAGTACCGGTATGACCCGAGCGAGGTCATGAGCCGCCTGGGCGTGAGCGCCCCAGGGCTCGGTGCCGGTTTGGTGTGCGAGGCCAGGCCCGAGTACATGACGAACAAGGTGTACACCTATGACGACTACCTCCAGCTGCCTGATGGAGAAGGCTACCACTATGAAATCCTCGACGGTATGCTGGTCCGGGAACCGGCGCCGTACGTGCATCATCAGCGAGTGTCCAGGCGGTTGCAGCGTCTTCTGGAAGACTACTTTGCCTCCCGGGATCCGGCCGGCGAAGTGTTCGACGCGCCAATTGACGTGACATTGTCGGGCACAAACGTGGTCCAGCCAGACCTGATCTACATTCCCGGCGCGCGCAGCGAGATCGTCGAGGAGGCACGCATCGACGGAGCCCCATACCTGGTTGTGGAGGTCCTATCGAAGTGGACCCGGTCCAAAGATCGAGTCATGAAACGCAACATATACGAGCGAATGCAAGTGCCGCACTATTGGGTGGTCGATCCCGAGGACGAGGCTATCGAGGCCTATGCCCTGCGCGACGGCGCATATGTCATGCGAAGCTCGGGGCTCGGCGAAGGCGAGTTCGTCCATCCTGACTTCCCGGGGTTCGCATTCGATCTCGCGGCCCTGTGGAAGCGGCCTGGAACGGCATAGTCTGCTCTACTGGCAACAGCCCAGGGCAGCATGGCCTGTCCCTGAGGCCCGGCTGTCTGATGGAACACTCGGTGAACGCGCGGTACAGATGAAGGAGGGCTGCCTGCCCAGAAGGCGGGCAGGAACCCTCCCTGCGTTTCTCGATCGCGTCGATGTCACTTGCGGCACTGCCCGCGGGCCTTTCTAGAACGAGTAGCCCAGCGATACCCAGTGAGAGTCGGGCAGTTCCGCGTGGAACTGGTAGGCATAGTCGACACGGAAGCCTGCAAGCGCAAACCCCGCGCCGGCGGTGAATCCCCACTGCTTGTCGGCGTTCACCATCGCGCCCACCCGAGCGGCAAACGCGTCGATGATCTGATACTCTGCGCCCACTCGACCGGTGGAGTGGGTTACGTCGTAGTCAGCCGCCAACGTGAGCCCCTTGAGCGGCTTCACCGACAGGCCCAACACATACGATGGATCGAAGTCGTCAGTATGTCCACTCTGGAATTTGACGGAGCCGATGAGGTTGTGCGCCACGGCGCCGAACCTGATCCCGTCGAGGTAAGGCAGGGCGATCAGCGCGCCTATGTCGCCGGTTGCGCCAAAGCCTCGGTTAACGCTTGCGTCCTGTGCATAGAGCTTAACCGCCCCGCCCAACGCGAACGGGCCGAAAGCGCGGGCGTATCCGCCCGCCAGCGTTCCCTCGCGGTACCCGAATTCTTCAGTAGGGTTGCCGTATTCGTCAGTGCCCTTGGCTGTCGATAGCAGCCCGAACACGGCCGCGCCTATGTTCTTCTGGGCATAGCCCACGCCGAAGTAGTTGCCGGCCCCGAGCAGAGTCGAGTACATTGAGGTCACGTCGTGCCCATCGATCAGCGCCAGACCTGCGGGGTTATAGTAGATCGCGTTGGCGTCGTCGGCGACGGCCACGAATGCCCCGCCCATTCCGAGTGCCCGGGCGCCCATTCCCACATCGAACAGCGCCGCGGTGCCTACAGGATCCTCTGCTGCAGCTACGCCCGCCGCCGGCGCCAGCACGAGCAGCCATGTCGCAGCCACTACGGCGATGACCAGCCAGTTAACGTATTTCGCCTTCATCTCGTCACCCCCACTTAGCGGCTGATCACAAGCCGCGTGATGTCAGTTCTCACACCGTCAGCGGTGACCATGTAGCACAGATAGAGCCCGTTGGCCAGAGGCTTGCCGGCTTTGTTCACAAGATGCCACTCGAAGCATGTCTGGCCGCTCTCGATCTTCTGCGAGAACACCTGTCGACCGGCGACGTCATATACGTACATAGTCGCCTCGCCGGAAGCGTTGATGTAGAAGTTGACCGAGTCGGAAGCAGGGTTTGGACCAACGACAAAGTTGTTGGCCCCTACCACCGATACGATGAACGGCTTGCTCACTCCGCTGCTTGACACGCTGTCGGGTCTGGACGCAGTCACTCGAACTACGTACTGCCCGCCGCGGCTGAGCCTCGTGAGATCCCAGAGATAGGATCCGTCGTTCGCCTCGTTCGTTGCCAGCGTAGCCCAGGTGTTCCCGTCGTCGGGGGAGCACTCGATCTTGATCGCAAGCCCCATCCCGGTGAAGTCTGAGGCCGTCCAACCCACCAGCGTGGATCCAGTGTACACCTGCCCCTGTACAGGCTTGGTCACTATCACTACCGGTGTATCGATCCACTCGAGCACACTCTCGAGCAGGGCCCCGGCGTCGAACGGAGGCACGCCGTTAGCTGCGCCGGGCGCCTTGTCAGCCTCTGGAGCAGGCGCAAGCGTGAAAGCCTCGAAGGCCACGCCCATGAACACCAGGCGGTGGTTGTCGCTGGTGTACCTGAGTGCACAGGGCTTACCTTTGTCGGTGAGGAGAATGGCCGTTGCTTCGGGCGCAATTGTGAGGACGTCGGTCAGGTCGTCGAAGTCCTCAGGGAATGCAAGGTCGATCTTGCCGGCGCCTCCGGTCACCGGGTCGCCTGCGACGCCCGTCACGTAGGCGGTTCCCGCGTCGAGTTCAACGCCCGTCACGTGCAGGTAGTTGCGGGCAAAGTCGGCAACCTCGCCTGATCCCGCAAGCCCAGACATGATCTGCTGGCCCGCAAGGAACAGCCGCCCGCCCCGGCCGAGGAATTCGGCTATGGCCGCCTGTTCGAGCTCGCTAAGGCTGCCATGCTCGCCGCAGTTCCACACAACGCGGTACATCTCGAGTCCAGGTTTGGCGCCGCCCTCGCCCATGATCGACCCAGACGGGGTCACGATATGCTCGGCCCCGATGGCATCAAGGGCGTCGATGAAGTAGCCCTCCGTGTCGTCGTCCGAGTCATCATCATCTACGAACACGATCACGCCCAAGTTGACCAGCACATTGAAGCGGGCGCTCAGGCCGCTGCCCGAGATCTCGTCGGGCCTCGATGCGGTGACGCGGATCACGCATGGCCCGCTCTCGCTGAGCTTGGTGACGTCCCACAGATAGGATCCGTCATTCGCCTCGTCCGTTGCGATGGCATGCCAAGTGATCCCATCGTCCATGGAATAATCTATGTCAATGGCCAGTTCTGCGCCAGCATAGTCCACTGCCTCCCAGGCGATGACCGTCGGCTCGGCGCAAATCTGATCAGCGATCGGGCTGGTCACTGTGACTATGGGCTCGGCGATCCATTCAATGACGTTGCCAAGCAGGGCCCCTGCGTCGAACGGGAGAACGCCGTTGTGCGGGCCGACGCCGGCTGCCCTGTAGGCCTCTGGAGCAAGCTCAAGCGGGAATGCCTCGAATGCTACAGCCAGGAACACCAAGCGGTGGTCGTCGCCGGTGTACCTGAGCGCGCAAGGCTTGTCGTTATCGTTCAGGAATATCGCAGTCGCTTCGGGTGCAAGCTCCAGGCTATCTGTCCAGTCATCGAAGCCCCACGGGAACGTCAGATCGACCTGGCCGGCGCCTCCGGTCACCGGGTCGCCTTCGAAGCCGGTCACGTAGGCGGTTCCCACATCATGCTCTACGCCAGCTACATGCAGGAAGTCACGGGCGAAGGCCCTGCCGTTGTCCGACTTGTCCAGCCCGAACATGACCTCCTGGCCTGCGAGGAAGAGACGCCCGCCCTGGCTCAGGAACTCGGCCACAGTCGCCTGCTCGGGTTCGCTCAGCCCTCCAAGCTCGCCGCAGTTCCAGACCACCAGGAAACGTTCGAGGCCAGTCAGTCCGCAGTACTGGCCGGTCATGACTATGTTTGGAACCGCGAGATACTCCTGTCCTATGGCGTCGAAGGCGTCGAAGAAGTAGTACTCGGTGTCGTCGTCCGAGTCGTCGTCATCGACGAACAGGACGCTACCCGGGTTGGCCACGGTCACCGCAATGACGCCCTTTCTCCACTCGCCGCGCTCGTCAATTACGATGAGGAGGGCTGCGTACGCGCCGGGTTCGTCGAAAGCCATGGTGACGGTGCTGCCCACCAGGGGATCGGTGGGTTCGCTCGGATCATCGAACAGCCAGAGATAAGTGAGGCTATCACCATCCGCATCGTGGGCCTCAGCGGTGAATGTGATTTCCTCGCCCACCTGTGCGAAGTAGATGTCGGCCTCCATCCTATCGATGGTGGGCGGCCTGTTGATCGGGCCCATCAGGTAGTTGTAGACCTTGGCAAGGAAGTACGCCGAGTTGTTGGGGTTTGGGTTTGTTGGATCCCCATCGTCTCCTGGATCGAATATGGGGAGTTCCTCCCACGGCACGGTGGTGAACACCAAGCGCTGGTTCTCATCGGCATATCGCAGTGCCGGCCATATCTCCTCCCCGTAATCCTCATTTTTCAGGATTGGCCTGGCATTGATGTCGGGCCAGAGTGCATCCTCCAGCCCAAACCCGATATCGCCGTCGAAGCTCATGCCGTCGGTGATGACATCGCCGTCGATTCCGTCCCAATGACCCATCGGCACGTTATCTCCGTAGTCCCATACATGGAGATAGTCCCAGGCAAACGGGGTAAGCGCCAGGTCGTACAGGTACTCCGGCGAAATCATGAGGAGCCTTCCGCCATTGTCCAGGAATCTGGCCAAGTAGTCTTCCTGGTCAAGTAGCAGAGTATCGCTCCAGGAGAATGAGGTGTTCCACACAAGCATGCGGTCGTTGAAGTCGTCAGGCAGGCCCAGCGGATACCTCGAATCCACCACGACACAGCCTAGTCCGGCTTGCTCGCAGGCGAAAAGGAAGTAGTCCTCAAAGCTGAATCCGCCGTCGTCATCAACGAGGATAATGGTTCCGGGGTCGGCTACAACAACCTGTACCGGCCAAGTGGATTCGACGCCGTCGCAAGTGACAGCATGGAACCAGGCCAGATAGGCTCCCTCTTCTGCATATGTGTGCGTGGCCGTATATCCGGCGGCGTCATCCGAGCCGTCCCCAAAAGACCACCAAGCATGATCAACCGCAGATGGATACTCCACCTCGGCGGAGAACTCGGCCGCAAGGGGCGCGGCCCCGAAGGTGACGTCAGCCGAGGCTGAGGTTATCCTCACAGGGAACTCCAGCTTGACGGCATTGGCCACGTTGAGCCGCCCGCCGGTAGTCATCTTGCCGACAAAGGCGGGATTTACGTCAACAGACGCCAGCAGTGCATCTTTGACCGTGATGTCCCCCTCGCTCCATCCCTCGGCCCCGGGGTATAGGGGCATGTCCGGGTATTCGGCCGCTACCAGGGCTGCGGCGCCCGACACGTGCGGGGTCGCCATAGACGTGCCGCCCATCCAGATGTAGCCCGCAGCGGCGTAGGCCGAGATTATCCAGTGCCCGGGAGCTGCCAGATCAACGCTCTCCAGACCGTAGCACGAGAAGTTGACCAGGTTGTCGTTCCAGTCGGACGCCGCCACTGAGATGAGGTTGGGGCAATCATAGGATGATGGATAGTGCGGGTATATGTCCGTGTTTTCTGCGGAGTTTCCTGCTGAGGCGATGAACAGCATCCCTGAGTTGGCAATCGCCTCCCGCAGCGCCTGGCTCTCTCCTCCGCCGCCCCAGGAGTTGCTGGCGATCTTTGCGCCCATCATCGAAGCGTAGTTGATCGCATCAATCGCATCCCAGGTCGATCCGCTCTGGCCATGGATGAACTTACACGACATGATCTGCGCCTTCCAGGCCACGCCGGCGACGCCGCGTCCGTTGTTGCCCTCGGCGCCGATCGTGCCTGCGACGTGCGTGCCGTGTCGATCGGCAGACTGACTGTCGAACACAGTGTTGTCATCGTTTGCAAAGTCCCAGCCGTACACGTCATCGATGAACCCGTTGCCGTCATCGTCGATGCCGTTGCCAGGTATCTCGCCGGGATTTCGCCATATGTTGTTCGTAAGGTCCAGGTGGTCGACATCGATGCCAGTGTCGATCACCGCCACCAGCACCGACGATGCATCAGTGCGCACATCCCATGCCTCGGTCGCGCCGATATCGCATCCTGGTATGCCCTTTTCCCAGAAGACGCCCGGGTAGAAGTCTTGTCCATAGTTCCTCATGCCCCACAGGCGCCAGAAATGAGGGTCGTTCGGAATCACCGGCGCTTCAGGGTACCATAAGTAGTTAGGTTCCGCATACTCGATCAGCTTTCGGGCCCCGTATGTCATGATGGCCTCACCTACGTCCACGCCAGCCGGGATCCGCACCAGGAATATCTCGGAGTCCGGGCCGACATGGGCAGAGCCCACTATCTTGGCCCCGAGCTCCATGTTGAGGGCGCGGAACTCCTCGGTCGCCGCATCCATGCCAGATGCCATCCTCAACGTGGGCCTAAGTTTTACGATGATTTCGCCTTCGACATACTCCGGCGCCCGGCGCTCTCTGTCGACGCGAACGACCTCGTCCGGGCCCGGCATCGCTCTCGTAATGGGCGGCAGATCCGGCGCTGCGCTGACGTAGAAGCCTGCTAGGAGAATCGCGGAGAGCGCGAGTGCTCCAAGCACCACGATCAGCGCGGCACGCCTTCGAATTAGGATTCTCAACGTACTTACCCCCTTGTGTAGTTACGTACTTCCGCTTCAAAAAGACTCATCATGGCGTCGATCACAACACTGCAGAGCCTCTATCACCTCACCTCCACGCGCCGACTCTCAGCAGGACACGGGCGACGCCGTCATACACATGGGGATTTCGACAGGCTTGTACCATTTCCTCCCATAAATGTCGATACTAGGCCACA
>DAOPWT010000046.1:0-3898 GCA_035351775.1 Bacillota bacterium
TAATGCTCCTCGTCATCGCGTTTCCATCGTGAATTGTCAAGCAGGTTTCATTATAGCCCTAGGGCAGCGGTAAGTCAAGCGCTGAACGCGACTGTGAACGCGACTGCGTCTCCTCGTCGTAGCGGCAGACCCGAGCGTCTCCCCATAGCTTCTCAAGGCTGTAAAACTCCCTTTCAGCCGGGCCGAAAATGTGGACCACCACATCGCCCCAATCCAGCAAGACCCAGCCTGACGCGTCAGAACCCTCGCGCCTTCGCAGGTTGAGGCCGACGCTTTGCAGAGCCTGCGTCACGGCGTCCCTGACAGCGCGAGCATGCGTGTCGGTGCGGACTGTGCAGATCATGAAGAAGTCGGCCATGATAGAGACTGAAGAGATGTCCAGAAGGACAATATCCTCTGCTTTTTTCTCCAGCGCCACGGAGACGGCAAGCATCGCATGCGGAAGCGACGGGAGACCACTTGGAGGTGTATCGGTACTAGCTCGCAGAAGTATCACCAGCCTTAGGCATCATTCTTGACCTGCGCAGGAGATCGTTCCTGATCACGACCACGTCCGCGTCTATCAAGGCGCCGGAGTCCACCAAATGCTTTATGGTTGCCCCCAACGCACAGATAAGGGCAGCGTCGAGGTCGCCCTCTGCCAGGTTCCTGATGGAATCCACTCCCGGAAAGCACCTTCCGGGCTCCGTGTAATCGGCCAAGCAGACCACCTTGTCCTCAAGAGTCATGTCAACAGCTCCGACCCTATGACGGCTGATGGCGCTCTGTACACGTGGATCGCATACCCCGTACTCCTCGCAGGCGATCAAGGCGCCGACAGGCCCATGAAGCAGCGCAGAGCTGAACACGATGGGATCGGGGCCACGTCGGTCAAGCCCGAGCCTATGCCAGAGAGCGATCAGCCGGTCGAGGGGCAAATCCCGGGCACAGTCGTGCAGAAGCCCGGCAGTGGCGCATACTTCCAGGTCGGCCCCGAACCTCGCCGCAAGGCGCATCGATTCCTCCTCTACGCGCCTGCTATGCTCGTATCTGGACTGAGGAATGGCCATCTGAAGCCGGGTTCTGGCCTGCCTAAGCGCTTCGCTGTTCACCGCGCACGCCCTCCAGTGAGTGACAAAGAGCCTGTATCCATAATAGCACATCGCCCCCATCGGGCGAAACCCGGGGGGCGACGCACTTACCGGATCTGGCAGCTACATTCTCATCTGCCTATCTTTGGCCTCGTTTACGCTGATCTCCCGTCCACCCAGAGATGTTCCATTGAGCGTCCTGATAATCGGATCCACGTCGTCAGTGGCCACCTCGACAAATCCAAACCCTCGTGACCGCCCCGTCTCGCGATCGGTGATGACCCTGGCAGTTACCACCTCGACGTACGGCGAGAAGACGTTCTGGAGTTGATCATCTGTGACCGCCCACGGCAAGTTGCCCACATACAGTGTTTTGCTCATCCTAGCACCTCGCTCCATCGGTCATAGTTTCTCGCGAAGCACGCCGGGCTATTCAGGCACCATCACACGACATAGAGCCCTGCTCTCTCGATGTAGCTGATGACGATGTCAGGCAGCAGGTATCTCACAGGGCGCCCTCCGTGAACCCGCGCCCGAATATCGGTAGACGAAATGGCGAGTGCTGGTACTTCGAAGAAATGGACTTTCGATGCATTCTCCCCGAATATTTCGGCGATTTTTCCATCGGCAATGAAGTAGCCCGGACGTGTCGCTGCTACGAAATCACACATGCCGAGGAGTGTGGTCGAATCCTTCCATCCCAGCATTTCCAGGATCGCATCCGCCCCGGTGATGAAGTAGAGCGCCGTGTCGTTCGGGTAGTTCCTCCGGAAAGCGGCAACGGTATCAACAGCATAGGAAGGACCTGGCCTATCGATCTCGACTGACGACACCTCGAAGTGCGGGTTACTCATCGTAGCCAGCACAGTCATCATGTAGCGGTGCGCGGGAGATGTGATGACCTTATCAAGCTTGTGAGGAGGATGCCCGGACGGGACAAAGACCACCTTGTCGAGGCTGAAACGATGGTATGCCTCTTCAGCCGTGACCAAGTGCCCGTAGTGTACCGGATCGAAGGTGCCTCCCATGATCCCTATGCGCTGCATACAAACACCAACTCCTGCAACCAGTGTAGCTAGTCGCGTTCCATGTTGTAGGATTCGGCAAACACAAACTCGGTGTCGCCAATGCGAACTGTGTCGCCCTCGCTCATTCCCGCATCGCGCAAGGCATCTATGACGCCCGCGCGCGCGAGCATCCCGTAGAATCTTCTGAGAGCAGCTTCGTTGCCGAGATCGGTCCTCTGAACCAGATGCTCGGCTCCTTCGCCAACTACGACGAACACATCACCGTCACGAGAGATGGACACATCTCTCAGGCGAGGACCGCGCGCAGTGTAGCGCCTCGGTTCGTCCGGGTCGTCGCCGCCGCGCTCGACTCGAAGCTGTTCGGGCGGCAGCTGTGCAAGTTTCGCCGACACTGCGTAAAGCAAGGCCTGAACGCCCTCGCCGGTGAGAGCGGATATGTTGTACACCGGTACGCCCTTCGGCAGCAGAGCTTCGCGCAGGCTTTCAGCGCGCGCTGCAGCTCCCGGCATGTCCAGCTTGTTGGCAGCCACGATCTCAGGCTTACCTTCGAGCCCCGCTTCGTATAGAGCAAGCTCGCGTCGGATCGCGTCATAATCGCACACCGGATCACGACCGGAGAACTCGGACACATCCACCACGTGCACTAGGAGTCGAGTGCGCATGATATGGCGGAGAAACTCGTGCCCCAGCCCAACGCCGTTCGCGGCTCCCTCAATGAGCCCAGGTATGTCGGCCGCGACGAAGCTATCGTCGCCCGCTTTCACTACGCCCAGCACCGGACTGAGAGTGGTGAACGGGTAGTCGGCGATTTTGGGCCTGGCTGCAGAGATTTTCGACAGCAAAGTGGACTTGCCTGCATTGGGGTAGCCTATGAAGCCCACATCGGCCAGCACCCTCAGTTCCATAGATGCGGTGCGCTCTTCGCCGGCCTCACCCTTCTCGGCGAACCTGGGAGTGCGGTAAACAGCAGTGGCAAACCGCGCGTTACCTCGCCCGCCCATGCCTCCGCGCGCCAGCACAGCGCGCTGCCCGTGGGCGACCAGGTCGGCAATGAGTTCGCCGGTGCCGACGTCACGAACAATGGTGCCGACGGGTACCCGCACTACCAGATCCTGGCCATCAGCGCCCGTCTTGTCGCTGCTTGCGCCTGGTTGCCCGTTCTTGGCGCGTAAGTGTTTTTGATATCGAAGATCGACAAGAGTGTGCAACGCCTCGTCGGCTTCAAGAATCACGCTCCCGCCATGCCCGCCGTCGCCGCCGGCGGGACCGCCGCGAGGCACGTATTTCTCGCGTCGAAACGCCACGGCGCCCGCTCCGCCGTCGCCGCCTTTGACGTAAACCTCTATGTAGTCCACAAACATTCGCGTTGCGCTCCTCCCGACAGCTCGCTGGGCAGCTTTCAGCCCCGGCAACAGTGTAGTGTGCCCGGTTGCCCATAGCAGTATATCAGACTCACTTCGATTGCTCTCTTAATTCTGCGAAGAGCGAGCCTTCCCTTTCGGACCGGAGCGCCGACACGAGAGCGATGTAGTTCAGTGCCCAATGGACCATCCACGCACATGCCACTCCTCCTGTGACCGCCGTGAGCTGGCCGAAGACCAGTGCGCAGGCGAAGGGCATGGCAAACGCATATGACACGACCTGAATCGGGGCCCCACAGGCGGCCATGGGCGCCGCATGTACCAGTCCAAACATGGCTGCCTGGACCGCCATGCCTGCGAGTGGACCGGCCAGGCGCCCAACCCATCCCATCAGCAACCATCGGAAGATGAGCTCCTCAAGCAGAGCTCCTGACGACGT
>DAOPWT010000046.1:3998-12242 GCA_035351775.1 Bacillota bacterium
CCTATATCGACGCCCCGGTTCCTGTTCTCCGGCAGCCTAGACACAACCGTTCTGACAGCGACTGACGCTCCGACTATTGAGTAGAACGGCACAGAGCTCATGGAGATGGATTCATGCCCAGCCTATGACAGGCCTGGTACAGATTGTAGATCACTGGTATTCTGTCGTCCCATGCCCAGAGCAGGCTGGAGATGAGAGCTCGGTACGACGCGCAGCTGGGATCGCGCCCGGCAACATCGCCAGTGGCCGCATATGCCGCAGCCCTGCAGCCTCCCCCACAGAAGTAGCGTACATCGCACCCTTCGCACGATGGAATAGAGTCGACGCCCGGCAGATTCCATGCGGGGCTCAGCTGCAGATACCTGTTGCACATTTTCGAAGCATAGTCCTGGCTTGAGTCCCTGGAATCTCTCTTCAGTTGCCTACGTACTTCGGCAGGAGAGTCGATCAGGCTGGACATATCAGCTCGGAACTCCGGGAGCATCAGCAAGTGACATGGGTAAGCTTCCCCCGCTCCCGACAGGGCGACCACGTAGTTCCCCGCTCCGCATCCAATTCGTGGCATAATGCCCACCACTTCGGCAAATGGCGCGTTCTCCGGAATCGACCCCTCCTCTGCGCGGCGCAAGAGGTATCGCAGCATAGATCGGGCCAGAGAATCGGGATCTTCGACCGGTCGCCTGAAACCGCATCCGCCACGACCTACCTCCTGGAAGAGACTGGCGTGGAACGCCGCCCCGTATTGCGCGGCAAGAGAGATCATCCTATCGGGCGAAAACGTCTCTGGATCCAGCAGCGTAGAGACTACTTCGATATCCATCACTCCCGCTTCGGCCAGAAGCTCTAGGCCCCGGCGCGCGGCCTTGAACGAGCCCTGCCCCCTGATGAGATCGTGCTCGCTTTCATCAGGCGACTCCAGGCTCACCTGCACACGCACGCGGGCCTCAGCTATGACATCGGCCAGCTCTGGCGTAATGAGGGTGCCATTCGTGGCCAGCGTAACGCGGCTAGCCACTCGTCTGGCCTCATAGAGCAGATCCGGCAGGTCCCGACGGAGGACAGGTTCACCCCCCGTAACCACGAGTTCATCCACACACAGACTGGCAGCCCTAGATATGGTGCGAGCAACCTGCCACGAGGGCGCGTCACCGTGCCCCGCGCCCCGATAGCATGTGGAGCACTTCAGGTTGCATCTGTCGGTGACTACCAA
Source organism: Bacillota bacterium (assembly GCA_035351775.1). GTDB lineage: Bacteria > Bacillota > DTU025 > DTU025 > DTU025 > UBA5389. The sequence goes on from DAOPWT010000046.1 coordinate 5,209, forward strand.
GAAAGCCCTCTGCGTGCCGGTGTTGGGGTTCCTGTACCGGGTTCCTGAGCCCTTATCCCGCGTCCTCCGCGTCACAAGCTTGGTGCGGATGAGCAGGCCTTCGGCCCGCAATTCCTCAAGCAGGTCCATCAGCTCACACAGGGTATCTTCACCGTACTCTCTGCCGACGGAATCGATCACCTCTGTGATGTTGGTATCCACTACCTTCTCCAGCACCGCTCCTGCCGGTCGCATCAGTTTGACCCATACTCCATCCTCCGGGTCCATGATAATGTAGCCATCGTCGGCGGCGACCAGCGTCGTGCCGGGAGAGAGTGCATACTGGGTTGTGGGGTCTAAAGAGCGCACGTCCATGCCACGACCAGAGCAGCCAAGGTCTGCATTTGATCTGCAGACCGCTGCCCCCCTCCTTTCGTGCTAAGTGAGTGATAGCATAGCTAGGGAGGAACCAACCAGGCCCGAGGTTGGCTCCGGTACGCTAAGGTGGGAGATCCGGTGCACACCGCCCGCATGATAGCTCCATCGCCTAGGGCGGCGGACAGACAACGAGAGAACCCCTCAGAAAGCCGGCTATCCGATGGTGATGAGATAGCCCCACAGGATGAAATTGACACAGAAGCTATTGACCGACACGTTCATACGACGCTTTCGCCCTGCTGTGACCTCAAACACCGCTGCCACCTCCTTCTCAATGCGTGAACTCCCCGAGGCCAGATGGTCGCCGCGCGACCGCGCTTGCACCCATAGCATAACATCCGTACCATTTTCCGGGTATTACCCAAACGGGTGATTTTGAGCGCCCGTGAGCCCCGGCCAATCTATCAGCCCTGTGACGATAGCCTGAGTAACCGCGCAGCCTCTGGAGTTCACTCCCAGCTTCTGAAATATGGCTCTGACATGCGTCTTGACTGTGTTGATCGAGATGAACATCTCCCTTGCGATGGCACGGTTGGTTTTGCCTTCTGCCAGCAGTCGCATCACGTGGGTCTCTGTGACGGTCAGCCTGACGGCGGCAGGCTCATCCTCTTCCGGCAGATCCTTGCCCATGCCGGAATCAGCTCTGACCCAGGCAGCGCTTGCGGCGCCAGGGCCGCCTCCTTTCCACCCGGGGAAGTTGCCACGCTCAGCGCCGCTCAGGAGGGGACACATGTACAGCATGACAACACCATTCCCGGTCTTGCCAGGCATCAAAGAAGAGAGAGAATCGGCGACTCCTTCTGGGGACGAGATGGAGAAACCGTCAGGACTGGTATCCTTATTATGTATGTTCATGGATAAGTCCTCCTTTATTGATGGGTTACTTCCATCCATAGTATACCGTCCCAGATGATGGGAGTCAACACCTCGCGTGGGGGATCTGTGTGTGCCCCGAAGTCCGAGTTATCTGTCAAGACAGCCTCGGTCTGGGCCGCGATCATCGGAGGGAACGCGTCCACGGAACGGAAAAACAACAATGGACGGGTGTGTGTCCACCCGTCCATCATCGTCAGATCAGCGCGTCCGTATCCTAATATGTCTGAAACCGTTCTACTGTGCTATGCTCGCTCCCACACCCGGCGTGCCATTTCGCGCGACTTGGCCGCCATCTCCTGTTCGTTCACGGTGAGGAGCTCGCCCCGGCGCATCAAGAACTTGCCTCCAACCATTGTGCTGTCGACCATGCCGCCGGATACCCCAAAGAGCACATGGCTGTACCAGTTGCTGCTGGTGATGGGCGTAGGAGCCCAGTAATTGACCACAATCACGTCGGCATACGCACCCGGGGTCAGAACGCCGAGGGGCACGTCCCAATACTTCGCCAGTATCTTGGAGTTGTTCTCGAACGCCATCAGCGGGATCTCTGCCCATCCAGCCTGCGGGTTGGCCTCCTTGTGCTTGTGGATGAGGTTGCCCACTTTGATGCTCTCGAACATGTCGTACGTATAGCCATCGGTGCCAAGGCCCACCCGCACTCCACGCTTAATCATCTCAAGCACCGGCGCCGCGCCCACAGCATTCCCCATATTGGATTCGGGGTTATGGACAACGTTCACGTTTCTATCCTTGAGTATCTCGATCTCCTCAGGGCTGATGTGCACGCAGTGAACTGCCAGCGATTTGTCGTTCCACAGTCCCATACGGTCCAGGCGCCTGACAACAGGCTGCCCGTACTGCCTGATGCTCTGAATCAGGTCCTCAATGCCTTCGGCAGTGTGGATGTGGAATCCGGCTTCCATGGCGCCCGGGGCGTCCACACACTTTTTCAGGGTCTCATCAGATAGCGTGAACGAGGCGTGTAGCCCAAATGTGGCCCTGAGCAGCGGCGAACAGTTTCTCTTGCATGCTTCAATGAACCGCACGTTTTCGGCGATGCCCTGATCTCGGGCATTCTCGCCGTCCCGATCCGACACTTCGTAAGCCAGTGACGCCCGCATTCCGACGCGGGCGACCGCATCCGCGATCACGTCCAGCGAACCCGGTATGGCGTTGGGCCCGGAATGGTGGTCGAGCATGGTGGTGGTTCCATTGCGCACGCACCATATCAGAGGCATCATGGCGCTCATCCATACATCCTCTTCTGTAAGGGCACGGTCCAGCCGCCACCAGAGTCTCTCCAGTATCTGCCCGAAAGTCCGCGCCGGCTCGCCATCAAGCTGCATGCCCCGGGCGAATGTACTGTATAAGTGCATGTGAGTGCACGTCATCCCCGGCATTACCAGACGTCCGCCCACGTCTTCAAACTTCGCGCCGGGATACTTCTGCTTGAGGTCCTGTGTAGGCCCCACGTCCGCGACTCGGTCGCCTGCGATGGCAACTGCACCATCTTCGATCACCTGCGACCCGGAATCGCATGTCACGACTACGCCGTTGCCGATGATGAGGTCAGGAACCTTGTCCGCCATCCGCTTCGCACCCGCCTTCCACATGATGTGTCTGCGAACCCCGATCTTCCGACCGGTCGGCCTGCCGCGCCACCGACTCGATGGCCTGCACTATCTGCTCGTAGCCGGTGCATCTGCACAGATTGCCCGCTATCGCCTGACGTATCCCGTCCCTGTCAGGATGAGGGTCCGCGTCGAGCAGGGCTTTGGCCGACATGAGCATGCCGGGCGTGCAGAACCCGCACTGAACCGCGCCGTGCTCTATGAAGGCACGCTGCAGGGCATGCATCTCCCCATCCTCAGCCAGCCCTTCTACTGTAACGATCTCAGCCCCGTCACACTGTGCGGTCAGGACCAGACAGGAATTTACGGCCTGCCCGTTCAGGATCACGGTGCATGCCCCGCACTCGCCCACTCCGCAGCCTTCCTTGGTACCGGTCAAGCGAAGGCGCTCCCTGATCGTATCGAGCAGGCGTTCGCCGCCGGGCACGGTCACCGCGCGGGCCTGCCCGTTTACCTTCATGCACACCTCTACCGTGGTTCCCGCTTCCTGCTTGCTTCCGGCGCCTTGCGCACCCGTCTCCGTTACTCCGGCCATACGTCCAACCCCTCCTTAGCTGCGCACTGCCTGATCGCCCTGGTTATGATGGCTGCAAGGACGGGTTCCTTGTACTTTGTGGACCAGCGGACGCCAGTCGCGCTAACCATGGCCCGAGCAGCCTCGCGCCCCGCCTCCTCCGCAAGCTCAACCCCATACTCCCTGCCCAGCATGGTCTGCTCAGCCTGAGCGATCCGGCAAGGCGTTGGAAAAGCGGCCCCCGCTGAGATCCGGGCATCGACGATCTTCGCATCCGAGTCGAACAGCACAGCAACTGCAGCGGCAAGCCTAGAGATGGCAAGCGCGCGCCTCCGCCCAACCTTTATGAAGACTGACTGGGCTTTCGGATCCAACGCCCGAAATCTCACATCAACCAGCAGCTCATCGGGGGCTGCGACCGTCTTGTACGGTCCGGCCACCAGCTCAGCCAGAGCGACCGCACGCCTGCCGCGCACCGAGGCCAGGGTGGCAACTGCGTCCAGCGCAGTGAGTGGCGGAAGGGTGTCGGCGGCAGGTGACGCGTTCATCACGTTCCCGCCGATGGTGGCTCTGTTACGGATCTGGCGAGACCCGATAGTCGCCGCCGCCTCCGCCAGAAACCGCGCCGCTTTGGCGATCACTCGGGACTTTTCAATCTCGGTGTGCGTGGTGGCAGCGCCAATGCATATCTCATCACCGTCACCGCATATCCCGGATATCTCGGGCAGCCCGGATATGTCGACCACGCGCCAGGCGGCCGGTTCCTCCCCTGCTGCTGCCATCGCCGCATGCCTTGCCGACACCATAAGATCAGTCCCGCCCGCAATGGGCCTTGCAGGAACGCCCTGGGTGCGGGCGCACTCCGACAGGTACCGCAAGGCGTCATCTAGGCATGACGGCATGTAGACTTGCATCTGGATCATCGGGCCTCACTCCCCCTTCGTCCCCGCATGGGCCTGAGCGTTCTGCCAAGGAGCACTCTCTCCATGTCCATGGGAAGCGCCCTCACCCTCGCACCCATGGCGTGGAAGATCGCGTTGGCGATGGCCGCCGCGCCCAGCTCGCACGTGGGTTCGCCTATTGTCTTGGCCCCGTAGGGGCCGTAAGGATCTGCGTTCTCGACGATGATGGGCTTGACCTCTGGCACGTCCATGGCCGTTGGTATCAGGTATTCGTCGAAATTGCGCGTCCTCGTCGATCCCTCGTTCAGCTCGACTTCCTCAAGCAGACCATACCCGCAGCTCATGGCGACGCCGCCGTATATCTGGCCCTCGACCGTCTGTGGGTTGATAGCGCGGCCCACATCGTGGGCGGCTGTCATGTGTTCCACGACCACCTGTCCAGTCTGGGTGTCGACTGCGACCTCCGCCACCTGGCACGCATATACATATGTGAAGTAGGCCTTGCCCTGGCCAGTATGCTCATCCCAGTTGACATGCGGCGCGCCATACCATCCAAACTGGGCCATGAGCCGGCCTTCGTTCCACGCGATCTTCACGGCGTCGTCGAAGTGCATGCGCCTTGCAGGATCGCTCGCCACGTATATCTCGTTGCTGGCGGCCGCGAGCTCCCCCGTGCCAACGCCGAGCTTCGCCGCCGCGCCCTCAAACAGAGCGTCGCGCGCTTTCTGAGCGGCTATGCGCACCGCGCTCCCGCCTATCACGGTGCTGCGCGATGCCACCGTAGGTCCGCTGTCGGGCACAGTGGACGTGTCAGTCTCCATGAAGACCACGCGGTCCAGCGTCACCCCCAGCTCTGTCGCGGCTATCTGCGAGAATATAGTCTTAAGGCCCTGCCCATTCTCAGCGAGCCCCGAAAAGACCAGCACTGAGCCGTCTGTCTGCACCGACACTATTGCCGCGGCTGCGTCAACGCCTTCCGCTCCCAGGGCGCATCCGCGGAAACTGCACGCCATGCCTATTCCGCGCTTTATCGCCCTGCCCTCGTTCTCCACGCAAAGTCGAGCGCGCTTTTCGCCCCACCGCGCCGTCTCCGTGGCCTTGCGCACAACCTCTTTGAGCGATACCGTATGCTCATCCAGCTTGTGCCCTGTAGCCGTGACTGATCCGCCCTCGAAGCCGTTGACCATCCTGAGCTGAACAGGATCCATCCCAAGCTCCAGCGCCACTTCGTCCATGAGCGATTCATTGGCGAATATCGCCTGCGGAGAGCCGAAGCCCCGCATGGCTCCGGTGTAGGTATTGTTGGTGAACGCGGCATAGATGTCGGTCTTCACATTCTCCACGACGTAAGGTCCTGTCGCCTGAACCGTGGAGCGCCACGTCACGAAGGCGCTCTGCGATGCGTATCCGCCTGCATCGGCCAGCATGCGAACTTCCATGGCCGTGATGCGCCCGTCGCGCCGCACGCCGATTTTGTAGTGCATCCTGTACGGATGGCGCTTGTATGACTCCACGAGAGACTCTTCGCGGGTGTTGACCATCTTGACCGGCCTTCCCGTGAGCTGGGCGCCGAGGGCAACGCGGGCGCACATGGCCGACATCACCTCGTCCTTGCCTCCGAACGAACCGCCCATGTGGCTCTGGACTATCCTCACCTTAGCCAGCGGCAGCCCGAGCACGCCTGCCACCGCCCGCCTACACGTGAAGGGGTTCTGAATGGAACCGTACACCGTCACGCCGCCGCCTGCGCCGGGCAGAGCCACCGCCGCCTCCGGTTCGATGTATGCGTGTTCGATGAGCTGAGTGGCGTAATCGCGTTCGAGGATCACATCGGCCTGGGCAAACCCCTGCTCCACATCGCCCTTGCGCACAACATGGTGAGCAGCGATATTCCCCGGATACTCGTCGTGAAGCTGGGGCGACCCGGGCCGGATGGCTTCCTCCGGGTCGAAGATGGCCGGAAGCTCCTCATACTCCACCCGAACAGCGCGCGCCGCCGCCTGCGCCGCCTCCCGCGACTCGGCAAGCACCAAGGCTACGGCGTCTCCCATGAACCTGACTCGATCCGGGCACAACACGGGCTGGTGCGGCACTACCACGCCGAAGGTCCGCGAGCCCGGCACATCGGCAGCTGTCAGCACCCGAACAACGCCGGGCATGGCCTCTGCTTTCGACTTATCGATAGCTACTATCCTAGCATGAGGATACCGCGTCCTCACCGGCAGGCCCCACAACATGTTGTCGAAGGCCAGGTCGGCGCCGAACAGAGCGCGCCCTGTCACCTTGTCGGCGCCGTCAACGCGAGGCGCGCGCGCTCCAACCGGATGCCACATTTCGTCTTGGCAGTTCATGCAGTCGATCCCTCCTCCGCCCCCCGGCCGCCGTCGCGGCTCCGCATCGCATGGAACACGCGCTCGCTCGTGGCCGGCGCGTGGGTGACTCTGGCCCCGACGGCTCTGTCGATCCCGATGGCTATCGCAGGCGCTATCGGAACCATCACCGCTTCGCCCACTCCCTTGGCGCCGTACGGACCGGAAGGCTCCAGCACTTCGCACGCGACGGTGTCCATGTCGGGCGCATCGATGCTAGTGGGGATGATGTAGGTGCTGAAGTTCGGCGTCAAGGTCTTGCCGCCCTCGATTATCGTATCTTCCATCAGGGCATAGCCCATCCCCATCACCATTCCGCCCTCTG
>DAOPWT010000047.1:0-12196 GCA_035351775.1 Bacillota bacterium
TCTTCAGCCATAGTCACACACTCACTTTCGGCATTCCGTACATCCTATGCCCAACATTGCTTCCCATGTCCGCCCCAGATGGTTGCCTGCGCTCGCCCGGCCAATCGCGCTACCGTGCCGGCAGCAGGCTCATAGGGTTTTGAGGCGAGCCATCCTGCCTCACCTCAAAGTGAAGATGGGGTCCTGTCGCGAAACCGGTAGACCCCACCTTACATATGATATCACCTTGGAGCACCGCTTTGCCAGCGCCTGTGGACACGGAGTTGTTGTGCGCATACAGCGTGGATAGCCCCCCGCCGTGGTCGAGTATGACAGTATTGCCGTAGCCGTTGATCCACCCAGCCATCAGCACATATCCGTCTGCCACTGCCTTGACAGGCGTGCCGGTGCCGATAGCGATATCGATGCCTGAGTGAAAACGCCTGTCGCGGAAGATCGGATGGATGCGCCAGCCAAACGGAGACGAGATACGACCGCCGGCCACTGGCCAGACGAACTTGCCCGTCCACTTGGTGAGCTGGCCGGACTTCCCCAGTCGAGCCTGCATTTCCCGTATGACCTTCTCCAGCTCGCGCGATTGCCTTTCTTCTTCGGCAAGCTCCTTCTCCCAGCGAACTCTCTCAGCCTGCACACGCTGGAGATAGTAGGCCCGTTCTTCCATGGCCTGCTCCACTCGCTTCTTCTCACTATCGAGGCTGGCCGAAAGCAGCGCTATCTCCTTCTTGGACTTCTCCAGGTTCGCCTGGCGCTCGGCAATGTCCTGTTTTCGCTCCTCCAACGACTCCTTCTCCGCCCTCAGGCGCAGATAGGTTTGGGCGTCCTGCCGCACGATCAGGCTGGCAAACTCGTATCTAGTAACGAAATCCGCAAAATCCTGCGAACTGAGAAGCAGTTCGAGGTAGGAACCCGGCCCCATCTTGTATAGTTCAGTCAGCCGGCTGTCCAGACCGTTCAGTGAAGCCTGGTACTCACGAGTCGCCCTGGCAAGCTCCCGCTCTGCAGAACCTAGATCCGCACCTGCCTGCACAAGTTGTTTCTCAGCGCTTCGCAGCTTTCGGTCTGTCGCGGCAATGCTCGCCTGAAGCGTTTCCAACTTGTCTTCAGTCTTCTGCAACGCGACCAGCGCATTCTTCTCCTCTGTTCGGTACTTGGATACAGTCTTGCGGATCTTCTCTATCTGTGTCTGAATATCGCCGAGCTGGTTTTTCTTGTTCGACAACTCGCCCGCGTTGGGGCTCGCGAATGCCGAGCCGCCGGTGGATCCGATGGCAATCACAAACACCAAGGCCAGCACTGCCAGTCCTCTGAGTCGCACCATACGCCACCCCTCCAGAAGCCATGTTTGAAGAGCGACGCTCTTACACTTTCAGATATCGTCTGACCGAGATGGCGCTTCCCGCCAGCCCGGCTGCGGCTCCGAACGCCACTGTTCCTATGACGGCGAGTCTCATGTGGATCGGATCCCCTATGATGGGGATGAATGATGCCACGGACTTCACCCACGTCACGAGGCCCACGTAGCCCGCAGCCACCAGAGCCGTTGCCGCGAAAGACCCGGCAATTCCAATGACTAAGCCCTCCATCACGAACGGAAGGAGGATGAACCCGTCGGTCGCCCCGACGAGTTTCATGATCTCAATCTCCTTGCGCCTGGCAAACACCGACAGCCGTATGGTGTTGGATACTATGAGGCTTGCCCCAACCAGCGCCAGGCAGGCCACAGCCCCCGTAATGCCCCAGAGAACCCGAAGGGCGCCCACGAGGTTGTCAACCCACTTCTGCCCGTATATGACGTCGGAGATCCCTTTTAGTTTCCACACTTCGCCTGCCACTGCCCTGGCGTCCTCGGCGTGCGCAAGAGACACGTCAAACGAATCGGGCAGCGGGTTGTGCTCCAGATCGACAAGGAAGAACCCGCTATCCCCCATCTGTAGCCTGAGGCGGCTGAGCGCTTCGTCCTTAGAAACATATTCGACCTTGGTGACCCCCGGAAGCGCTTTGATCGAAAGGCCGAGCGCCTCCTTGTCAGGCACGGCGGCGTTCTGATCAAGAAAGACCCTGATCTGCACCTGCGACTGCAGCTGGCGACCGATGGCCGTCAGGTTCACTGCGAACACGGCGAAAACGCTCACAGCCACCATGCATGCCATTACTACCATGATCGATGTCAGGGCGGGCGTCTTCCTGAGGCTGCGCAGCGCCTGCCCACCCAGCATCGCCATCGTCCTAAGCTTCACCGCAGTATCCACCTCGCAGCTCATCTCGGACAACTGCGCCTTCGTCCAGCTGCACCACGCGTCGCCTCAGCCGATCCACCACTAGCTGGTTATGGGTAGCCATTATCACCGTGGTGCCGCGCATGTTGATATCGCACAGAAGGTTCATGATATCCATTGAGGTATCGGGATCCAGGTTGCCGGTGGGCTCATCGGCAATCACTATGAACGGATCGTTGACAATCGCTCGCGCGATCGCCACCCGCTGTTGTTCCCCTCCGGCGAGCTCATCAGGCATGGCCTGAGCCTTGTGTGCCAGGCCCACCATATCCAGGGCCATCGGGACCCGCTTGGCGATATCGCGTCGAGAGACTTCTATCACTTCCAGCGCGAATGCGACGTTGTCATATACTGATCTATCGGGCAAGAGCTTAAAGTCCTGGAAAACAATGCCGATTCTGCGCCTCAGCAGCGGCACTTCGTGCCATCGTAACCTGGCGATATTCCTCCCGGCCACCCATACCTGGCCACGTGTTGGAACCGTACCGCGATATATCATGGCCAGCAGCGTAGATTTGCCGGCGCCACTGGGCCCGACAACAAAGACAAATTCGCCTTTGTCAATTGACAGGTTCACGCCGCGCAGCGCCTGCACGCCTCCGGCGTACACCCTTGTGACTCCGTACATCTTCACCAAAGCAGGACCACCCCGTCTCACGCAGGTCACATCATTCGAATGTTCTTCTCGGCTAGCGCCGATTCCTGCTGAGACGGGATGGAAATAGAGGGGATATTCGCCTCAGATGCTTCTTGCGACCGCGGTCTTCATGGACATGGCCCTCCTGGCCGCCTTCACGATCTCTTCGGTAGTGAGGCCGTACGCCGCCAGCAGTTCATCTGGTTTGCCCGATCTCCCGAATACGTCGCGCACTCCCACCCGCACGACAGGCGCGGGGTGTGACTCACAAACCGCTTCGCACACCGCTCCGCCCAGACCGCCTATTATGGAGTGCTCTTCTGCGGTGACGATGGCACCGGTGTCATCCGCTGCTGCCCGCACGGCATTGACGTCCAGAGGCTTGACGGTGTGCATATCCAGCACCCGTGCGCTGATTCCCTCCTCGGACAGGGCCTCGGCTGCAGCCAGCGCCCGGGGCACCATGATCCCGCACGCGATTATGGTCACATCGCTCCCCATGCGCATCGTGTGAGCCTTGCCTATGGCGAACTCCTGCCCCTCTCCATAGATCACCGGCACAGGCGCCCTGCCGAGTCTCATGTAGACCGGACCATCCATCGCAGCTGCGGCATTCACAGCCCATGCAGTCTGAACCGCGTCCGACGGAACGATCACAGTCATGTTGGGCACCGCCCTCATCAAGGCGATGTCTTCTACTGATTGGTGCGAGGCGCCGTCTTCTCCCACAGTCAGGCCTGCATGAGTTGCACATATCTTCACATTCAGCCTTGAATAGCACACCGCGTTGCGCACCTGATCGAACGCCCGGCCGCTGGCGAAGACCGCGAAGGTGCTCGCGAATGCGACCTTGCCCGACGCGGCCAATCCAGCCGCTGTGCCGATCATGTCCTGCTCGGCTATGCCCATCTGGATGAACCGCTCCGGATGCCTCTTCGCAAAGTCAGCCGTCCTGGTGGAGGCCGACAGGTCGGCATCGAGCACCACTACGCCCGGGTTCACATCTCCAAGACGCGCCAGAGCCGCGCCATAAGCCGCCCTGGTAGCGATCATCTCAGTCACTGCCCGTCACCGCCTTCGCCAAGCGCATCCAGCTCAGCCAGGGCCGCCTGGACCTGATCCGGCTTCGGAGCAGTCCCGTGCCACCCCACTTGATTTTCCATGAACGAGACTCCCTTCCCCTTGACCGTGTGGGCAACTACAACCGTGGGCCGGCCCTGGGTGCTCCTGGCTTCGGCCAGTGCGGCCATGATGGCCCCGAAGTCGTGCCCGTCTATCTCCACAACGTGCCAACCAAAGGCGGCGAACCTTTCACCTATCCGTTCGATGGACTTGATCTGGGCCACCGGCCCATCTATCTGCAGGCGATTTGAGTCAACGAAGGCTGTGAGGTTGTCGAGCTTGCGGTGGGCAGCGGTCATCACAGCCTCCCAGACCTGGCCCTCCTCCAGTTCCCCATCGCCCAGCAGCGCGTATACGCGCCATGCAGCTCCATCCAGCTTGGCTGAGATGGCCATCCCACACGCTGCCGACAGCCCCTGGCCCAGCGAACCGGTGGACATCTCCACCCCAGGCGTGCTGCCCATACTGGGATGGCCCTGAAGATGGCTGTCAATGCGCCTCAGGGTGATCAGCTCATCCACAGGGAAATACCCCGCCTCTGCCAGCGCTGCGTAAAGCACCGGCGCCGCGTGCCCCTTTGAGAGCACAAACCGATCTCGATCAGGCCACTTGGGGTGGTCCGGCCTGATGTTCATCTCGCCGAAATACAGGACAGTCACGATGTCGGCGGCCGACAGCGACCCGCCCGGATGGCCCGACGATGCCGCGCCCACCATTCTTACCACGTGCTTCCTGATGTCACGCGCCTTTTCCCCAAGTGCCTCAGGGGTGGTGAGTAACGCGCGCCCCATCAACTACCAGCTCCTTCCTCAACTCCTGCTCCGCCCGCGGCATGCTTCCCCGATCACTTTCAACATGAACACTGGAAGCGCCGTCATCCGTCTTGCTCTCCTCGGCTCGGCCGCCAGCCGGTACAGCCACTCGAGCCCCAACCTCTGCCAGATCGCAGGCGCCCGCTTCACATTGCCCGACATCACATCGAACGAGCCTCCCACGCCTATCCATACCGCGCCCGGCGCCGCGACGCGCGCATGCGCTATCCATTTCTCCTGCTTGCCGGCTCCCATGCCCACAAAGACAAACGCAGCGCCCGATTGGGAAATGCTCTCGAGAACAGCCGGCTCCTCAGTATCTGTGAAGTACCCATGATGAGTGCCGCTGACCTTAAGGCTCGGAAAGTCGCTCAACATGGCGTCGGCGGCCTGCTCCGCCACGCCTGGCCTGGCGCCTACAAGGTAGACTGACATTTCGCGCTCTGCGGCTTTGCCCATTAAGTTCGCGGCAAGCTCAATGCCGGGCACCCGCCCGCGCGGACGGTATCCCAGCATGCTGAGGGCGCGGACCACGCCGATTCCGTCTGGGACCACAAGATCTGCGCCGGCTATCACCGAGGCCAGCCCAGCGTCGGACCCGGCCGACAAGGTCATCTCGGGGTTGAGAGTCACCACATGACCGCCGAGGCCCGAGGTCGCCATCTCAACCGCCCTGCCCACAGCTTCGTCCATGCTCACGCAGTCGACCGGCACCCCGAGCACATGCGCCCGCCCGCATTCAGCCGGCCCGTCCACGATGGGCATCAGCGCAAGCCTGGCCGCCTCACGCGCCAGTCTTTTCAAGTCGGGCACTCGCCGGGCCAGCTCGGAGCGGAGCTCGTCACGCTGCGCCCAGGTATCCAGCACGGCACGGACCATCTCCTCGGGCCGGGCATCAACCGGCACTACATGTGCGTTACCCGTCAGTCGAGCCATGGCACGCACTTTGGGGTCGTAGTCGATTGCCACAGCCGGAACTCCCGCCGATGCCGCGAATATCAGCGAATGAAGCCTCATCCCGACTACCAGGTCGGCTTGGGCTATCGCCGACAATGCCTGCCCGGGAGAACCGTAGAACGGGACGACCTGTGGGCGAACACAGCCTCCTGCTCCGCACAGATCGGCAATACGGTCGGCCATGGCCAGGTCAGTCTCTGGCTGAAAAGCCAACAGCGTCACATGCGCTCCAAGCTCAGTACAAACCCTCTCGATCACACGGGCATATGCCGCCTCGGGGTTGCCCGGCGCGGGCCACGGCCTGAGCGCAAACATCACGCGAGGGCGGGGGGGAAGTGAGGCCCAAGCTACATCTGCATCCTCCGGCTCCAGCGCAAACGCTGGGTCCGCAACCAACACAGGCTGCGGCTTCGTGACCCCGACCTGCCGCATGAGTTCGATGGATCCAGGATCGCGAAGGGTTATCACTTGAGCCCGGGAGAGCGCCTGCCGAGCGAGCCACCGGGCGAACCCCGAGCGAAGTGGGCCTACTCCCTGCGCGTACACCGAAACAGGCACGCCCAGCATGCGGGCGAGAATCATGATGCCCGCGTAATAGGGAACGGACCCACGGCCGGTAACGTCCTGGAGCAGGCTGCCTCCTCCGCTTATCAGGAGGTCGGCCCGCCGCAGTTCGCGCAGGACGGCAGAGACAGAAGTTCGCGGTATCGCCCTGATTCCGTGGACAGATGCAGTGCGGGCGGGATCGCCCGACAGAGCCACGCACGAAGCTCCCGGCGCGATGTCTCGCATCTGCTGAACAAGGGCGGCCAGTACCGCCTCATCGCCCATATTGCCGAAACCGTGATACCCGGAAACCACAACACGCATGCCGAAGTCATCCTTCCCGCTCGGCAGTTTTGCCCGACGATCGCCGCAGCCCGCGGCGGATGGCCAGGAACACGCCGGCAGCTGCGAGCCCTATGGCGAGTCCCAGCCCCGCTCCCACAAGCACCCTGACGAGCGTAACGGCAATGGGCGTGTGCAGATGCGCAAAGGTGTTCGCAAGCGAGATCTGACCTATCAGGGCCAGAGCCGCCACGGGCAGCAATGCAACGCGATCTCCCGCCCACGATAGGGCGGCTGCCAGGATAAAGGCGGGATGCCCCAGCAGGAATTCCTTGGTCCTGGGCCTGACAGGCAGAATCCTCTCGAGGATGGAGCGCATGGCTTGCTCCCATGCAGGTACACTCACAGGCAACACCGATGTGTTGCCGGTACGTGCAATGTAGACCAAACCGGCCGCTCCCAGAGCGCCGATGACAACCGCATGCCACACGAGAATCGGCGATGACAGAACGCGCCTGGCAGAAGCGGAAAGCGTCTCGTCGCCGCGGCGATACACGTACTTCCAGTACGCCATCAGAAGGAACAGCATGGGCGCCACATGCATGAGCTTGACACCCATGAACTGACGGGCCTTGATCATGAATGCAAGGCTTGTAAGGCAGCCCGCAAGCATCAGGCCGCCGGCAAGCGAAAGAGCAGACGCCACAATGAACTTGATGATGACAATGCGCACCCAGCCGAATCGGCGCTCTGCGACGTTCGAAGCATCAGCCGCCGGAGACGTCGGGAACGGAGAGAGCAGAACGAAAGCCGACAGTGACGGATACGCTATGGCCGCAGCCAGCGCAGCTGCCTGTTTGGCCAAATCGGCGCGGCCGAAGGCTGATAGGGCAGCGAACCCGGCTGCAGCCACGGCCACTAGACCCGCGGAAATGGGCAGTGTCAGGTTCCAAATGGCGCTAAGAAGCATTACGCAGCCTGCGGCTATGCCCACTACAACGACGAGCGCGGGCGCAAGCCCCGGATCAGCTTGCCCAAATGGGCGGGCTGCGCCGAGTGTGAAGCCCGCTTCCTGAAGCCCGCTCGCAACTGCGCCTATGAATGAATCGTTCAGCTCGGGCAGAGCGCGTGCATCGATCTGCTTCATTATCGGACGCATGTACATGACGCGAATGTTACGTTCCCTGGCCGCCCTGACGTATCTGTCGGCCATGGTCTGAATCGACAGCCCGCGGTCGACCTCGCCCCGGGTGATGCTATGCACACGCACGATATTGTAGTCGGCGGCCTGCATGATCCGATTCTCCCCAGCCTGCCCCTGGAACTCAACGCTGCCGTAGATCATGCCCGCCCGGCCGAGCGCGCGTGCAGTCACGGCCGTCAGCGCAGGATACCCCAGTACCTCGGTCCCGGCAAATATCACCAAGTCGGCCCTATGAGCCGAGTCCGTTGGGCGAACTACAGAGTCTATCCATCGCTCGGACACGCCCGGGTAATTGACGAATCTTGGGACTACACGAAGACCGGCGCCTGTGACCAGCTCCATCGCAGACGGCCGGGGGCCCAGATTGATGCCGCGCGCCTCTTCCAGCGGAAGACCTATGACGAAGGCCGACGTCTGGCCGGAAAGCATCGTAACCAATGACGGCCCGCCCTGCAGTCGCATGGGCAATCGGTCGGTGAGAAATGCGGCCGCATCTGGGTTGAGCGGCACGACGACCGTGTACCCGCCGGGAAGCGCAGTCGTGTCCAAGGCCACAGGAAGCAGCTGGGGGCCCAGACTCGAAAGCGCGGCCACTTCAGATGTCCTCAGCATGACGAGGTCGCCGGATGCCTGCAGCGAACCGAGCGTGTCCTCATCCACAGCTATGCTCGTAATGCCCGCATCACGCAGTCTCTCAAGGTAGTCCACCTCAGCCATCCCGATCCGCTGAGCAAACAGAGCACCCTCCCGCCAATCCATGCACAGCTCAACGCTTCTGTTCATCTCCTCGATCCGGTTCCTTCTGGCGGCTATCCAGACCGATGCGAGTGTTGATACTAACACAAGTGCAACCAACCATCCGATCGTCCAAGGCTGCCTGCGGTTTGTCAAGCTACTAGCCCCCTTTGACGGTCCTACCGTACAAGTGCGCCACTCCTGCGTCGATCCTTACGCCCTCCACGATAGCGCCGAACGGCAGTGTCGACAGGTCTACACCCAACTCAATCCTGCCTTCGAGCGCATCGAGCAGGAATGCAGGCAATTCACTCCGCTCAATGCTCAGCTTATCTACGACATAAGCAAGACGTGCATTGTCCTCAATCACCAGACGGCCCTGTGAACTGACGCTCACCGAAAGCCCCGCAAAGGAGAGACTCCCGTCCAGCCGAGCTACACCTTGACTGAAGGAGACACTGAACGTCCTGAGCGCGTCGTCGCGAGTCTTCAGGTATTCATTTATGTCCGCATCGAGGACTGAAACATCAAGCTCCGAGTCGCCAAGTGCGCGCGCCCAGCGCCCGGAGCCCGGCACAAAATCCGAAAGCGGTACTTCGGCCCCTACAGAACGCACTTCGATGTCGTCCACTCGCAAGCCGGCAAGCTGCGCCCGCCGGATGCTCACGTTCAGCCTATCGAAGTGGCCGAAAAGCATCTTCGCGGCAGGAAACGCCCGCGCCTGTGCCTTAACTGATCCTACGTCAGCAAAGCCCGACGCAACCGCCCTCTCCACTCGCCGCTCGATGAGGCGCGGTAGCGCAGCCTCGGTCATTGCCACAGCCAGCAACAGGCATACGGCCAATGCCCGCGCAGCGCCGCCCCCGCCCGCCCTTGCCGCCATCAGCTCACACCTCTGTTGGCCGATTGAGCGGCCAGCCTGAGCTGGCCTTCGATGAACTGATCTATCTCCCCATCCATCACTGCACTGACATTGCCTGTTTCAATGTTGGTTCTATGATCCTTGACCATGGTGTAGGGCTGAAACACATACGACCTGATCTGGCTGCCCCAAGCTATCTCATGCTGCTCCCCGCGGATCGCTGCCAACTCCTTCTCCTGGTTTTCCAGTGCAAGGCTGGCAAGCCGACCCCGAAGGATTCGCATAGCAGTCTCCCTGTTACTGTGCTGAGACCTTTCATTCTGGCATTGCACTACTATGCCTGTGGGCAAGTGCGTGATGCGAACCGCGCTATCTGTCTTGTTGACATGCTGGCCTCCGGCGCCGCCTGAACGATACGTGTCGATCTTCAGATCCGATGGATCTATCTCGACCTCTTCTTCTCCCATCTCGGGAACGACATCCACCGACGCGAATGAAGTGTGCCTGCGCGCCGATGCGTCAAACGGAGATATCCGCACCAGCCTGTGCACTCCCCGCTCGCTCCTGAGATACCCGAACGCGTTCTGCCCAGATATGATGAGGGTCGCGCTCTTAATGCCGGCCTCCTCGCCGGGAAGCAGATCGGCCACCTCTACCCGATAGCCGTTTCTCTCTGCCCACCGCGAGTACATGCGCATGAGCATCTCCGCCCAGTCCTGGCTCTCGGTTCCGCCTGCCCCCGGGTGAATCGCCATTATGGCGTTCGACGCGTCATACGGCCCTGACAGCAGATTCGCGAGCTCTATCCTGCTGATCGCCGTGTCCAGAACGTCTATCTGCTCCACGCACTCGGCGATCGCGTGTTCATCATCCTCTTCGTCGGCTAGCTCCGCTAAAATGAGCAAGTCGTCGAACTTGGACTTGAGTGATTCGAATCTCTCGATCTGCGCCTGCACCGTCGCTATCTTCTGCATCAGTTCCTGAGCCGCGTCCCGGTTGTCCCACAGCCCAGGTTCGCCCGAGCGGGCCTCATACTCTGCCAGTCGGGCTAGCTTGCCCGGTATGTCAAAGATAAGCCCTCATTTCCCGAATTCTCGCATCCAGCGACTCAATCGGCTGTTCCAGTTCCGCTCTCATCAGGTACACTCCCTCTACTCTACTTGCTTGCACCGCAGCACTTCTTGTATTTCTTCCCACTGCCACACGGGCATGGGTCATTTCGCCCTACCTTCTTGTCAGACCGCCGCTGCGGCTGCCTGGATGAGCCGCCGTCCTCCCTGTTGGTGGTCACAGCGTACCTGGGACGCTTTGGCCCCTCCGCCTCCGCCCGCGACGCGACTGACTCGACGCCCGGTCCGCCTTCGCCGCCCTCGCTACTGACGTTTCGGACCTGTACCCGGAGAAGATAGCGGACGAAGTCCTCCCCTATGCTTTTCAGAAGATCGTTGAACATGAGGAAAGACTCTCGCTTGTACTCCACCAGCGGATCCATCTGGCCATATGCCCTGAGGCCGATTCCTTCCCTGAGCATGTCCATGGCCTGCAGGTGATCGACCCATTTGGAGTCGATCATGTACAACATGATACCGCGTTCCAGCTCGCGCAGGCGCTCGCCTCCGACTGCCGCCTCTTTCTGCTCGTACGCACTGCGGAACATGCCCATGACTCCGCCACGCAGATCCGCCCATGAGCGCTGGACGTACTGGGAAAGGTCAGGCCTGGCGCGCAAGGCGAGTATGCTCGCGATTTCGGCAGACAGGCCCGCGAGGTCCCACTCTGCCGAGGCCAGCTTCTCGTCTGCATGCGCCGCGACAATCCCTTCCGCAACAACCGACAGCAGCTCCATAGCCTGCTCCCGAAGATCCGTGCCTCTCATTATGGCGTCGCGACGCGCGTATATGGCCTCGCGCTGCTTGTTCATGACGTCGTCGTATTCCAGAACCTGCCGCCTGATATCGAAGTTGCGCCCTTCCACTTTCTCCTGCGCACGCTGGATTGCCCTTGTGAGCTGCGGGTGTTCTATGGGGTCGTCCTCACCCCATCCGAGCCGGTCCATCATGCCCGATATGAACTCCCCGCCGAAAAGCCGCATCAGGTCGTCTTCAAGAGATACATAGAACCGTGACGATCCGGGGTCGCCCTGCCTGCCCGAACGCCCTCTAAGCTGGTTGTCGATTCTGCGGCTCTCGTGGCGTTCCGTACCCAGAACATGCAGGCCCCCAAGGTCAGGCACGCCCGGGCCGAGTACGATGTCAGTGCCTCGACCTGCCATGTTCGTAGCTATGGTAACCGCACCGGGCTGCCCCGCAAGCTTGATTATCTCCGCCTCGCGCTCATGGTGCTTCGCGTTCAGAACCTGGTGAGGCACACCTCGGCGGACCAGCATTTCCGAGAGCCTCTCGGACGTCTCAATCGATACCGTTCCCACCAGTACCGGCTGGCCCGTGGCATGCCTTTCGCAGATCTCCTCCACCACCGCGCCGAACTTGGCCTTCTGCGTCTTGTACACGATGTCGGGCAGGTCCTGCCTGATCATGGGTTTCGCCGTGGGCACCTGCACCACATTGAGGTTGTATATCTTGATGAACTCATTTTCCTCAGTCGCCGCCGTGCCCGTCATGCCGGCCAGTTTGGAGTACATGCGGAAGTAGTTCTGGAACGTGATCGTTGCCAGAGTCTGGCTTTCCCTCTGTACCCTCACACTCTCCTTGGCCTCGATCGCCTGGTGCAGGCCGTCGCTGTAGCGCCGCCCGAACATGAGGC
>DAOPWT010000048.1:0-7052 GCA_035351775.1 Bacillota bacterium
ACCGTATGGAGTCAAACGGAGGTGCGGGTGATTATGAGGGTGGAATCTGAAGTTGGCCCGAGTGTAGCGGAAACCGAGGCCAGGCAACCGGCTACAAGTCCTATCAAGGAATATGGGGAGATTGCGACCCCGGCTCCGCCTGTCAGCAACATACATGTCTTGAGTATCGTGGGCCAGATCGAAGGGCACATGGTTCTGCCTCCGCAGAACAAGACCACCAAGTACGAGCATATCATGCCTCAGCTCGTAGCCATCGAGCAGAGCCAGGAGATCGAGGGCCTGTTGATCCTGCTCAATACTGTGGGCGGCGACGTTGAGGCTGGGCTGGCCATGTCCGAGCTGCTTGCAGGGATGACCAAGCCCTCAGTCAGCATTGTGCTGGGCGGCGGTCACTCCATTGCTGTGCCGATAGCTGTGAGCTGCAGTTACTCGATTATTGCCAGCACGGCTACGATGACTATCCATCCGCTAAGGCTCTCCGGCCAGCTTGTAATCGGCACACAGCAGACATACGAGTATCTCGAGCGGATGCAGGAGCGGGTCATTAAGTTCGTCGCCGAGCACTCCAGATGTACGCCGGAGAGCTTCCGAGAGCTGATGTTTCGCACGGGCGAACTCCTTCGCGATGTCGGGACGGTGTTGGTCGGCCAGGACGCAGTGGACGCAGGCCTAATCGACTCAGTCGGAAGCCTGTCGGACGCTATTGGCAAGCTGAATGAGTTGATATCCCTGAGGCGCAAGATATCTGGTGGGAAGAAGCGGGGGAAGGTGCACTGATGCTCTACACGATCATCCCTCTCGAAGAGGTGTTTGCCGCTCCTGCCTGGGCCACGAGCTCCACGGGTTCGGCAGCCGCTCCGCCCATCCCGGTTCCGGCAGTTGTAGGCGGAGTTCAGGTGCTCGTGTCGCCGTCGTACGATGGGCGTCACCGCGTGGAGCGTGTCATCTCCACCAACCCTCTAGACTATCTCGACCCGCGGCTCACGCCCGGCGCCATGGTATAGCCTGCGCCTTGGATGAGTGCGCCGCGCTTTGGCGCGCTACATAACCCTCTACCCGGCCACATACGTTTGTGTGACTATGTGTTGCCGGGGAGGGGTGCGGCTGATGATTATGGCAATTCAGTTCGCCGGAGGACTGTCGCTCTTCCTCCTATCTCTGGTATGCATGAGCGCAGCGCTCGGACGCGTCATTGGGCCCAGAACGCGTTCAGCGCTTTCCGGCGCGTCTGTGCCCATGGCGTTTGCGACTGGGGTGGTGGCCACTGCCCTGGTGCAGAGCTCGACGTTGGTCAGTGTTACGCTGGTAGGACTGGTGCACGCCGGCGCCATCGGTTTGGGCCCAGGATTCGCGGCCGTTCTGGGCGCCAATGTAGGGACTACGGTGACCGCGCAGATAGCCGGATTCCGCCCGGCCTGGCTTGGGTGGATAGCTGCTGCGACAGGGGCGGCGCTCATGGCGCTCGCGTTCCGAGAGCGGGCGAGCCCACGCGCGGCGTCCCGCGCCTACGGGAGCGTGGCGTCTTTTGGATTCGCCGGGATAGTCTCCGGCCTGAGTGTCATGGCGGGGGCATGCGCAGAGGGGTTCGACTCAGAGGCCCTCAAGCTGATACTGGCAGTTGCGTCCCGAAACAGGGTGCTTGCGGCCGCGGTGGGCGCTGCGGCTACGGCCGCGGTGCAGAGCAGCGCCCTCATAACGGCACTGCTCGTTACGTTGACTCGTGAGGGGCTCATAGAGTTGCCCGGCGCAATCGCACTGGTCGTAGGGAGCAATGTGGGCACATGCCTGGCGTCGGTGGCGGCCTCGCTTCCCACCGGCAGGGAGGCAAGGGCGCTGGCATGGGCCAACATGGTCTTTAACACACTGGGAGCGGCGGCGGTCCTGCCATTTGTCGAGCCTATCTCGGAGTATCTGGCCGCGACGTCTGCCGACCCAGGTGTTCAGCTTGCCAACGCTCATGCGCTGTTCAACATAATCACAGCGGCCGCAGTACTACCGTTCTCGCGCCAGTTTGCATCCTTGTTCGTCGGCCGCATCGGGGAGCGATCAAGCATTGACAACATTTCAGGCCATCGTGCTCGGGGTCATTCAAGGTCTCACTGAGTTCCTGCCAGTATCCAGTTCGGGGCACTTAGCTTTGGCACAGATGATCATGGGCGTGGAGCCCTCGGTAACGTTCGCGCTCGGAGTGCATGCAGGAACGGCCCTGGCGGTTCTGGCGCTATACGGTCGCGACGTCTTCGGCATGATCGCCGGCTTCTTCCGAGGGGTAGCTCATCGCGACGGCAGCGCGCGGATGGCGCTGTGCCTCGTGTTCACCAGCATTCCAGCAGCCATCGTGGGCTTCGCTGCAAGCGATGCAGTGGAGGCCGCATTCGGCTCTCCCGTGTTTGTGGCCATCGGCCTGCTGCTATCGGGGATCGTGCTGTGGGTTACAGGCAGTCGCCCGGCTTCAGCTTCGGGCCTGCGGGGCAGGCGATCTGTTACCGGGCGTACAATCACGTACGGACAGGCTTTGGGCGTCGGCGTCGCCCAGGCGATTGCGGTGTTTCCAGGCGTTTCGCGGTCGGGGATGACCATCTCCGGGGCGCTCGCGCTTGGCTTTGACAGATCATTTGCCGCCGCCTACTCGTTCATTGCGTCGCTTCCCGTGATTCTGGGCGCCTTACTGCTGTGGCCTATCTCGAACCCAGGCGCGTTCTCTTCCATACACCTTCCGTCGTTGGCCGCCGGAGCGATCGCTTCTTTCGTATCGGGAATGGCCGCCATGCTACTCCTCAGGAGCGTTGTGCGACAGGGCAAGCTCAGGCGGTTCTCATACTACCTCTGGGCACTTGGAGTCGCGGTCATACTGTGGGAAGCTAGAGGATTGTGGCTATGAGAGTAGAATTGAGGTCCTAGGTGGTGAGCATGAGTGACAGCACGGCGAGCCCGTCGGCCGGCCCGGGCCGCCGGAGGGGCTAAGAAGCAGAAGACTAAGGCCAAACCGAAACGCGAGGAGCAGGCGCTTGAAGGGGATCTGGGCGTCGAAATCGGGGGCATAGCGCTTTCGGCTGCCGCCGGAGTGGGGCTCGTGTCGCTGGTGCGGGGCCCTGCTGGGTATGTGGGAGGCGCGCTTGCCTCCGCTCTGTTGAGCGCGTTGGGAAGGGGCGCCTATGTCGTTCCCTTGATTGCAGCGCTCACCGGAGTCCTGATGCTCTGGCGTCGCACCGGATACGTCGTCATGGTGCGCCTGGCTGGGCTCGCGGTTGCGTCTTTGGCGGCCGTCGTCGCTTTCGAGCTGGCCGCAGTAGGCGGCGCCCCGCTTGCATTGCCTTTTTCCGACTACTTGCGCAACGCGGGTTTTCTGGGCGGGGGAGCTCTGGGCGCAGCCGGCGCCTGGGTGTTCATGCGCCTTT
Source organism: Bacillota bacterium (assembly GCA_035351775.1). GTDB lineage: Bacteria > Bacillota > DTU025 > DTU025 > DTU025 > UBA5389. The sequence goes on from DAOPWT010000048.1 coordinate 3,399, forward strand.
TCGGCTATGCAGGAACCATAGTGGTCCTGTGCGCCATGGGGGCCGGGGGTATTGCCGTGGCGACTAACGTGTCGGTGGCGAGCGCCATTACATGGGTCGCCCGTACGATTTGGTCGGCGATATGGCTGGCTATCAGGATGGTGAGGGCTGCATTCGACGCGGTTGTGCTCAACCTGTTCGAGGAGCGTCCGCCATCGCCTGACGCTCCCGACAAGATGGGGGTAGCAGGCGGTAAGCCGGATGACGTTTCCCCTCGCGCCCCTAGTCGACCGCGCTCAGCTCCGCCTGCTGATCTTGCTGCACCTGCTGTGCCTGCCCCCGCTGCAATGACTCCTGCTGACTCACTGCCTCCGACCGATGCACGTGCCGTTCCTGCTCCATCCGCCGCGGGCAGGGCTGCTGTACGGGCGGCGGCGCCATCTGCGCCTGCGGCAGACATGCCCGATGTACCGTTGCAGCAGCTGAAACTGATCGACGACAGCGCTGCCGGTATTCTTCCTCCGCTATCGATCCTCAGGACGCCTGCGCGTCGCAAGACGGCGCGAAAGGACACGGAGGATCCCGGCGCTCTCGGGCGGATGCTGGAGGAGACGCTTGGCAGTTTCGGGGTTGACGCAACTGTGGTCGGCGTCAGCCAGGGCCCCATGGTTACCAGGTTCGAGGTCCAGCCGGGCGTTGGAGTGAAAGTATCCAAAATCGTGAACCTCGCTGACGATCTGGCTTTGGCGTTTGCCTCTGCGGGCGTGCGTATCGAGGCGCCCATACCCGGCAAATCTGCCGTGGGGATCGAGGTGCCCAGCCGAGAGAAGTCTGTAGTCTATTTGCGCGAGGTTCTCGACTCCGACGAGTTTCGTGGGTCCGAATCTCGTCTTACCATGGCGCTCGGCAAAGACATAGCCGGCGCTCCCATAGTGGCTGATCTGGCAGACATGCTTCACCTGCTGGTCGCCGGCGCCACCGGCTCCGGCAAGAGTGTATGTCTGAACTCGATAATCTGTAGCCTACTCTTTAAGGCGACGCCTGAGGAAGTCAGGTTTTTGATGATAGACCCCAAACGTGTGGAACTATCGGTGTATGACGGGGTTCCTCACCTGCTCGCCCCGGTGATCACCGATCCCAAGAAGGCCTCCGGCTACTTGCGGTGGGTTGTGGAGGAGATGGAGAATAGGTACCGTCTTTTCCAGATTGCAGGAGCCAGGAATATCGCTCAATACAACGACATGGTCAAGTCGGGCACTCTGGAGCAGTTTCTGCCTGATCAGGAATCGGAAGCTGACGCTAAGGTGCAGGCGCAGGCCGATGCCGAGCGCCCTCGACCGCTGTCGTATGTCGTCGTGATCGTGGACGAGCTGGCCGACTTGATGATGGTGGCGCAGCGCGAGGTAGAGGACGCCATTGCCAGGCTGGCTTTTATGGCCAGGGCCGCCGGCATACACTTGCTCATAGCTACGCAGAGGCCGTCGGTGGACATTTTGACAGGGATAATCAAGGCCAACATACCGTCTAGGATCGCTTTTGCCGTTTCGAGCCAGGTGGACTCGCGCATCATACTCGACACCGCCGGCGCCGAGCGTTTACTGGGCAAAGGCGACATGCTGTTCCACCCGGTGGGGCTGCCAAAGCCCATCCGGGTTCAGGGCGCCTACATCTCCGACGAAGAGGTCGCGGCGCTGGTGGAGTTCGTGAGGCGCCGGGGCGAACCGCTGTACGAGGCAGAGAACGTGCAGTCCTCTGCAAAGGCCAGTGAAGGGATAGCCGAAGACGACGAGCTGTTTGCGGAGGCGGCCACGCTGGTGGTTCAGTCCGGCGAGGCGTCCATATCCAAGATACAGCGGCGGTTCAGGGTGGGCTACGCTCGGGCGGCCCGGTTGATTGACACCATGGAAGTGCTGGGCATCATCGGCCCATATGAGGGCAGTAAACCCCGGAAGGTACTGATGGACGAGGCAGAACTGGAGGAAGCGCTCGGGCGTCGCGGATGACAAACACACGCGGGAGGTGCCGGCTTTGAACGAGATCGGCGAGCTTCTGAGGGAGGCGCGCGAGGCTTGCGGCATGACACTGCAGCAGGCAAGCGAGATCACGAAGGTTCGCACTAAGTACCTTGAGGCCATCGAAAACGGCGAGTTCTCCGTCATAGCGGGGGAGGTGTACCTCAAGGGTTTCATACGCACTTACGCCGACTGCCTCGGCCTCGACGGCACGCAGGTGATCGCGCAGTATAATGAACTGCGGCATATGCGTGACTCGGCGGCCCTACGTCAGCTGGAGCAGGAGCGGATAGGAAGGATGAAGCGCACCCGCGAGGAGAGAAAGCAGCGGCGCCTGCACGCGTTGGGGAAGGGTATCCTGGTAGCGCTGATAATCGCGGCAGTGGCGCTTGTGCTCTACTACACCGGCCGGTCCATGGGGCTCATCAAGTGGACGCCTCCGTGGCTTACGTGGCTTGGGTAAGCGAAAGAAGGTCGGTCTGTGCGCACTGTTGGGGATCTCATTGACGATCTGGGCAGGCTGGATGGGCCACGATTTGACGAGACCGTATTCGAGCTGTTCCACCGAGGGCCCAGAGCGCTTGATCGGCTCGCGGCTTACTGGGAGTCGGGCGCGTCGGGGGAGACCCAACGCAAGATCCGGCTCTCCGTACAGAGCCAGTGGACACGTGTGCAGGAACTTCTGGTGGATATGGCGCCGCGCGCTCTGGGCTCAGCCGGGGCGCGGTTGGCTATATCCATGGGGCCTGCCGATTTGCTGGCGCGCCGCGGCGAGCGCTGCATAGACGAGGGCAGGCTGGATACGGCGGCGGCCATCGCATCGGCCTTGGCGGCGTCCGGCGCGGATGGTGTCGGCCAGGCCGTGCTGGAATCGCGCATCGCGATGGCTGTCGGTCGGCCCGACCAGGCTATGTCGCGTCTGGGCGGGTATTGCCAGGCGGCTGTACAAGCAGGGCCCCAGCCTTACAGTGTGGCTCGGGAATGGTTTTCGCGCGCGGCTTTGGGCGCCGGTCGGTCAGTGGAGGCCTTCGTGTCCAGGCTCCATCTGGAGCCCGACGTGGGCGCGGTATCGGAGATCGTCATGGCGCTGATCGACGCAGACGACGGCCCTGGGCTTGCGTCTTGCATTGAACACGTCGCGCGCTCGGGGGATCCGGCGCTATGGGCCTTACTTGCCGAATCGGCTGCCGCGGCGGTCGATGACGCGTTGGGTGTATACACCGACCTTCTGATCGACCTGCTCGGAATGAGAAGCGATATCGAGAGCTTGGCAGGCACAATCGAGAGCGTTATCACGGATATGGAACAGTCGATGCCTCACCCGGCGGAGCGATCCATGGCCACGGAGCTTGTGTCGCTGGTGTCCGATGCGTGCAGCGTGTTGATGTCTGCCCAGCGCCTGCACTCGGCGGTCAGTGGCCCATCGGACGGCGAAGGACACGATGTCTTCGAGACGATATCTTTGTTCTTGGGCATAGCCGACCCCCCTCCCAGATGTGAGCATGATAGCCAGAGCTCGGTATGGACGTGGATATGTAGCGGGCGTCCGCCGCAGGAGGCCCTGGGCCGAGCGAGGCTGGCCGCTCTGATGCAGGGGGCTTCGTGGAGAGCGTTCTGGAAGAACGGGGAGTATGTGGTGTCGGTATCGCTGCCGTCATCGCCG
>DAOPWT010000048.1:7152-12187 GCA_035351775.1 Bacillota bacterium
GTATCGCTGCCGTCATCGCCGCCGCTGTCACCGTCGCCGCTGTCACCGTCGCCGCCCCTGTCGGAGTTCGCCTCGACTCCACAATCAGGCCTGGGCGCTTCCGAGATAGAACGCATGCTTAAGCTACTGCCGCCGCGGGAGGGCGCAGAGTCGCTCATGCATGCCATTCGGGGCGCGCAGGCACGTCACGCCTGGGGCCTACTCGATGCGGCGCGCCAGGCGGTTTCGCATATGGCGGGCGCTCTCAGGATGGAGGGCGATGTGGCATCAGACCCTGGCCTGGCGCTTGCCGAGGCTCGGCGTTCGCTCACTGAGATCCGCGCAGAGATGGAGCGCTGGTCGCACCGTGCCGCACGGGCGTCTGGCGAATCAGACGATGCCGATTCGGATGCCGATGCCCGCGCAGTTGCGGAGGATCGGTCGCCTTTGGCGGAGGCCAACGAGTGGAACTTGCCCGACGAGCTTGACTGCAGCCCCGAGGCATATCAGGCCCTTCGCACGGCTCACCTGCTTATCGCCGGGTTGGGCCGAGAGGCGTCGCTCGGGCCTGAGCAGGCCGAGCTGCCTGCCTTCCTGTTGCAGAAGGCGGTGCAGATCGAAGCAGATCGCAGGCTGGGAGACGCTCTGGCAGTGCACCGGCTGAGACCTGGTGCGCTTGCAGCTACCCGCGATCGCGGCAAACGTCGCCGCGAGCTTGATCCGGATTTCGTGCGCAACGCTCTGTCTCGAACACCGCACGGCGTCAGCCCCGATAGAGTTCGCGGCGGGCTCGAGCGCCTCATCGCCCGCGTCCTGGACGGCAGTTCTAGGCCGCTCACTGGCGATCTGTTCTTGGCCGGTCTGGCTCTGGCCTACTTGGATCCCCTGGGCGACGCCCAACGATCGGCCGCTCTGGGATCGGCGCTCCTGGCCATGGGCGAGGCGGCCGCGACGGCCGCGGCGTGCGAGGGGCAGGGAAGCGAGGGCTTGCGCAGGCTGGAGCAGACTGGAATAGAGGCTCTTCGGGCGATGACCCCGTTTGATAGCCGGGAAGGGCGGTGAGCCTTGAGTGGAATACGGAATCGGGCGCGTGTCCGGAATCGACATGGAGTCGCTGGTCGAGCTCTTCAACGATGCCTACAGCAACTACTACGTCGACATTCAGGTCAGCCCGGCCCGACTGCACGGACTCATCGAGAGGGAGGATATTCAGGTAGACAACTCCTTCATCGCGTACGAGGATAAGTTGCCGGTGGGCGTGGTCTTTTTGGGCGTGAGAGGTAGGCGGGGGTACATCTGCGGCATGGGGGTGCGCTCGAGTCGCCAGCGAAGGGGTATTGGAGAGCTGCTGATGCGACGCGCCCTGGCCGAGGCAAAACGGCTGGGCCTCAACTCGGTGCAGCTAGAAGTGGTGGCCGCCAACCGCGGAGCTATCGCGCTCTATTCCAAGCTGGGGTTTGTGCCCATGCGCGATCTGGGGCTATGGGAGAGGAACACTTTTCCGCCGACGCAGGTTCCCAAGCCCCAACTTGGCGACTGTGCGACTAGGGCATGCCGCACGGACGCTACTGCTTCATCGCACCCCGGGGTGCGGGTAGGGGCAGTGCGGATGGCGGGCGTGCTTCCCCTGGTCGATGCGTTCAACGAAATCCGACCGTGCTGGCAGAATGAGGCGCAGTCGCTCGCGAAGATGAGCGATAGGTTTGTGGGTTACGTGTCCCACGTTGACAGTGCAGCTACGGCCTATGTCGTGTTTGGCGACTCGGCGGGCGGTCTGTACATAGCCGACTTCGCTGCCGCTCCCCGGCTGGGCAGCGCCCAGAGGCAGAGCATGTGTGAGATTTTGCTGTCGACGGTAGATAGCGATGTGCCGCGCGGGTCCGCGAAGGCTTTCAATATCCCCCTCCAAGGATATCAGGAGGCGGTTCTTCGCGCCCGCGGATTCGACCTTACCCTTATGCAGCAGGAGATGGTAGTGTGCTTAAGGTGGCGCTGACTACATTCGCCACGGTGTTCCTGGCCGAACTGGGCGACAAGACTCAGCTTGCAACGATGCTTCTGGTAGCGCAGGGCAAGTCGCCTCTCGCGGTCTTCTTGGGATCAGCATCGGCTCTGGTGGTATCGTCGCTCGTCGGTGTACTGGCGGGAGGCGTGATCGCAAAGTACATCCCTGAGATATGGGTGAGGATAGCGGCAGGGTCAGGTTTTGTCATCCTCGGCGTGCTTTTGCTCCTAGGTCGGTTCTGACATGCACAAACAGGAGGTGTGTCCGACACATGAAGGCTAGGATGTTGGTTACCGCGCTGCTTGCGACGATCATGGCAGTCTCAGCTGCCCTGGTGGTGTGGGCCGTTCCCGTGTCTGCAGCCAGCCTGCCCAGCCTGGAGGAGAGGATCACCGCGGCCGATCTACACTGGTCTCGGCGATCACAGGCGGGCGTAACTGAGGCGCTGTTGCGGAACTTGGAGGAGGCCGACCGAGACTACCCCGAGCAGGGCGAAGTCCTGTGGAGGCTTTCGCGAGCATACTGGTGGAAGTCGACTCGCATCCCAAAGGATGATAAGAAGACCAAGATCGAATGGCTGGACAAGGCCAAGGCCACTGGCGAGAGGGCGGCCAAGGCGGCGCCGGGAAACCCAGACGCCCACTACTGGTATGCGGCTGCGATGGCGGAGACCGGTGTGGCCAGAGGGATATTGCAGAGCTTGTTCATGGTGAAACCGACGAGGGAAGCGCTCGAACGCGGGCTGGCGGCAGACCCCAACCATGCCAGCTGTCATTACTTAATGGCAGAGCTGTACCTCCAGCTTCCTGGACCTCCGCTTTCCATTGGCAACAAGCAGAAGGCTGTGGAAGAGGCGAGGCTCGCAGTCAAATACGGGCCTGACTCGTCATCCCACTGGCTCGTGCTGGGGCGCGCGTTGATAGCTACAAAGCAGTATGGCGAGGCGCGCCAGGCGCTGAGCGCGTTGCTCGCGATGGCGCCTGACCCGGGCGATCCGGAGGGAACACGCGCTGATCAGGACGAAGGCCGGGCCGAACTGCAGTCTATAGCCAACAAATGAGGTGGACATGACACGAAGATAGCTTACTGCTCGCTTGGGTGCTCCAAGAACCTGGTAGATACGGAAACGATGATGGGACTCCTGCGCTCGGCCGGTATGGAGCCCGCAGCCGATCGAGATTCGGCTGACGTGGTGTTCATCAATACGTGCGCCTTCATTGCCGACTCAGCGCAGGAGTCGGTCGATACGATACTGGAGTTTGCCCGCGACCGGCGTGAGGGAAGAATAGACGCGCTGGTGGTGGCAGGATGCCTGGCGCAGCGCTACGGCCGGTCGCTCATGGAGGAGATCCCTGAGATAGACGCCCTGATCGGCACGGGGGAGTGCGGCCTTTGCGTGGAGGCCGTGCAGGGCGCGCTCTGTGGTGAGCGCCCGGTGCTCATCGGCGGGCCGGGTTTTCTGGCCGAAGAGGGGGGCCCGCGGGTCATAGCCACCCCGGGCCACTTCGCGTATCTCAAGATAGCCGAAGGCTGCGCCAACAGGTGCTCCTTCTGCCTGATCCCTTCCTTGCGAGGCCCCGCAAAGAGCATGCCCGTGGAGGCAATCGTCCGCGAAGCCGAGTGGCTTGCATCGTCGGGGGCGCGAGAGCTCATCGTGATTGCCCAGGACACGACGGCGTATGGGCGCGACCTGTACGGTCGGCCATCACTGGCCCGGCTCCTGCGCGAGCTGGCGGGGGTAGAGGGGATCGACTGGATCAGAGTGATGTACACCTACCCTTCTCTCATAGACGATGAGCTGATCGAGGTGTTCGCAGGCGAGGATAGGATCGTGAAATACCTGGACATCCCCATGCAGCACGGGTCGGACAATGTACTTAAGATGATGAACAGGCGGTCATCGAGGGAGCAGATGATAGGCGTGTGCCGGCGCCTGCGCGAGCGCGTGCCGGGGCTGGTGATACGCACATCGCTCATCGCGGGGTTCCCTGGCGAAACCGATGACGATTTCGAGGAGTTGCTGAGCTTCATCGACATCGTGCGGCCGGAGCGCGCAGGGGTATTCGAGTTCTCCGCAGAGGAAGGAACGCGTGCCTACGACATGCCAGGGCAGGTGCCGCGCGAGGTCGCGACCGACCGGCGGGGTGTGGCCATGGAGGCCCTGGCTCGCATATCCCACCAGTTCGGCCAGTCGCGCATCGGCAGCGTGGTGCGGGTACTGGTGGATGGGCCTTCGGATGAGTCCGACCTCGTGGTTGAAGCCAGGTCCTACGCCGAGGCGCCCGAAGTGGACGGCAAGATCTACATCGGAGATGCCTGCCTGACGCCGGGCGAGATGGTGGACGTTGTGATCACAGATGCCGGCCAGTACGACCTCGCGGCAGAGAGGGCGTAGCGAGGTTTCTGAGGCATCGCCTGAGAACAGGATTCCGCGCCCTTCGGCACCTGAGTGTAGGGCGCAACCAGTTATTGGCTCGTCCTATTCGTTTTCGACTAGGTTTTCCGCGCAACCTATTCGGATTCTCAGCGGTTTGGTGGGTACGAGTTGTCTGAATTCGCGCCGGCAACGGCGCCACCTTTTTCTGGAGTCGCGCCTGCGGCAAATTCGCAGGTAGAGGCGTGTTACATAATATGGCTGTCTTTGCGGGTTTCCCAACCCGGTCGCGAAAAGCCCTCAAATCGCTCATTGTTTGCCAGGAACCCCCAAATTCATGTGGCCTATTCGCTCTGAGCGTCAAAACCTCTAGCATTCTGAGTAGGTACATCAAAAAACCTATCACAATTCTCATAGGTTCGCCGATCCCCTGCTAAACAGCGGTTTCACCAAAGAGGCTGCGTAAGGCCTCCTTCGCTTGTAGCTGGCGTTGTCGAGCCCGACCCGGTCGCCGGAGAAGTCCTGGCGCGATGGAACAGGGGCCCAACTGCGATATGCAGTCAGGCCCCTGTTGACTTCCTTGATGCTTAACCGTTCAGGCTCGCGCCGTTCAAGCTCGCAATGCAGATCACGGGAAGATTCCCCTCATCCTGATTGCCTCGGCGACCTTTGCGATT
>DAOPWT010000049.1:0-1444 GCA_035351775.1 Bacillota bacterium
ACCTCGTGCTGCGCGCCTGCCTCATCTACATACTGGAACCAGGGCGCCTGGGCGGTCTGGTCGAAGCTGATGTTCACTCCGTGTCGCGCGGCCAGCGCGTCAGCTTGCGAAGGGGTCACGGTTCTGGCGAATGTGCCCTGCGGCGCCGGTACGGTCCAATCGTAGCCGTACAGGGGTATGCCCATGAGGATCTTGCCCGGAGGTATCTGAGTAACAGCGTATTCCAGCACGCGCCTGACTAGGTTCACGGGGGCTATGGCCATGGGCGGACCGCCTGACCATCCCCATTCATAAGTCATCAGCATGGTGAAATCGAGATGCGGGGCCAGCGCTGCGTAGTCAAACGCGCCGACCCATGGCAGATTGGGCCAGTCAGCCCACTTGGGCGCCATGGCATTTGAGAGCGTAAGCCCCCGTTCATGGGCAGCGCGCGACAGCGCCTCTATGAACGACGTGTACAGTTGCCTATCTTCTGGGTACATGTTCTCAAAGTCAACATTTATGCCCCGGAAGCCTTCGGACACGGCAAACTCGACGATGCTCGCTATGGTCGCGTCGCCCGTCGGACTTGACATGGCGTCTCGCGCCAGCTCAGGAGCGAAATTCGAGCCATCGAAGTTGGATATCACGGCAAGAGGAGCAATGCCGAGCGAGCGAGCCACCCTGACTGATGGCCCAGCTGCCCCAGGGGTATACACTACTCCGCCCCGTCCATCCACAGGAAAGCTGAAAACGCTCACGTATGTCAGATCATGCGCGATTCCTGAGAGTACGCGCCTGATTGAGGTCTCCGATAGAGGGAACAGATAACCGTTCGTCTCCACCGGCACTTTTGGCGCAACCGGGGCCGATCTCACAGGAATGACCAAGGATTGCCCCACGTTGATCAGATTCGGGTCGGTCAGGCGGTTAACAGCCGCCAAGAGCTGGACCGAGGTGGAGAACCTTGAGGCGAGCCGCGACAGGGTATCGCCGGCGGCCACAGTGTAGGGCTGATAGGTCCATCCCGGCATGACAAGCTGTTGCCCCACGTAGATCAGGTTCACATTGACGATGGCGTTAGCCGCGGCGATAGCTTGCACACTCGTAGAGAACAGGGTGGCTATAGCGTACAGCGAATCCCCGGGCCTCACAGCATAGACGAGCGGCGCTGTGGGAACGCGCGTCAAGGGAATGGCCAAGGCCTGCCCCACCACGAGGACGTTAGGGTCTGAAATGCCATTGGCCGCTGCGACAGACTCAATGGACACTCCGTATCTGCGAGAGATTGCGTACAGAGTATCGCCAGGTACGACAACATGTATAACCACGCTCATCACTCCTGCAGGAAACTGCCTATGTCATCATATTGGCACTCCCGCAGAAGGTGTTCGCCCGGTATCTACCGCACAGTCCCAATCGACTAGGAGGGCGGTTCCCCCGCCCTCCCTCTGGCGCAACCAGC
>DAOPWT010000049.1:1544-11933 GCA_035351775.1 Bacillota bacterium
CCGAATCCCCATGGCCTGCCAAATCCCCACGGGCCGAATCCCCAGCCCGGAAAGCCAAAGCCTGGAAAGCCCCAGAATGGCCGAGACCACGGGAAGAACTGCGCCATGTCAACCCCTGACTGGACATCAGGGGCGGTCATAGAGCCTGCCGCGTACCCGGGGTCGTCCATCATGGCCTGTGGATAGAACACGTGCGACACCTCCGTCTGACGTCGTGGACTACGCACGACAGCATATTCGTCGGGGCGCGCAGGTGGACTGCTCGGATTGGCACAGGCGGAACGGACGTGCCCGGCCAATACCGTCTATCTTGCTACCACAAACCGGCCGGCACTGTAGATCCCTATCTGATATCCCTTTACAGTGAATATCACCCGCATGCTCTGAGGCGCAACCCCAGGGAAAAACCGTGTGAGCCACTCTGTGGCCACAGCCCCGGCCTCTGCGTACGCCGCTGCCACCTCAGTATCGCTCACACTGAAATTGGCCGCCCCCAGGTGCGTATCCCAGCCTGGCTGAGTACGGGTGTCGACGAACAGGTCGATCGACGTGGAACCAAGAAAGCATCGCGCACTCTGCCGTACCAGCCTTGTAGTGAGAGTGCCCGGGCAGTTGTAGTAGGCCGTGACGCGTATGGCGGCCAGCTCTGCTACGGATATCTTTGCCTCCTGGTTGAGCGCCTCCGAAAGGTACGGCAGCGACGCCGCCTCGGCCGATGCAGGGCCTCCCCCTAAGCCGGGAACGACTACGCCGTAGACCAACGAGGCTACAAGTAGTGTCGCCAGCGAAAACACCATCAGAATGAGACTAGACTTCTGCCTCAACATGCTTCCCCTCCTCGCGGGCCTGCCACGTGAAGAGCCTCATGCTCCGACCGACGGGAGAGAGCTGCAAACGCAAGGCTTCCCGCCGCACGGAACGCACCGGCCATGACAAGCGCCCAGCGGATATTAATCGAGTCTACTAATGCCCTGCCTATCAGGGGCCCTACGAAAGACGTCAGGTTCACTGCAGCGTTGTGGTACGCGATGAAGTCCGTCCGGTTCTCGACTGGCGACACTTCCAGCAGAGTGTTCAGCATCAGCAGAGTGGTACCTGATGTGAAGAATCCCATCGACACACTGAAAGCTGCAACCATCCAAGGCCATGGCGACACAGCGACCATAATGGGCGTAAGGGCCATACCCGCTGTGGCAGCGGCCAGAGCGGCCGTGTTCCCTTTTCTGGCTGCGTAACGGCTCCACATGGGAAACGACAAATACTGCGCCATACTGCTCACGATCGAAAAGACGGCTACCCACAAGTTGCCGCAGTGAAGGACTCTCACGTAATAGATGGTGAACAAGGGTTGCGCCATCATCCAGCCGAAGTAGAAAAGCATGGCTCTGGGCGTAAAGCCGGCCTTCGCGACCTGCCCGAGCAGAGCCCTACGGTCGAGAGCTCCGGGACGCGCAGAGTCCGAAACCTCGGGAACACATTCTCCATCGTGACAAGGTTCGTGTGTCCTAGAGAGCGCCCGAACTTCCATGACCGAGGCTGCAAACGCGACCACGAACACGACCTGGTACCCTATGGGAAATGACAGAGCGTCCAGCAGATACCCGCCGACAAGGGTAGGAAGAAAGCCTACCGCCGTCACTATCCTGCTGCGCACGGCGAACGCTTCTCCCCGGAGCTCAGAAGGTATCGCGTCGGCCATCAAGGCCTGCCACGCGATGTTGCCAATGGCGCCGGGCACGTTCATCAGAGCGATCAGGAGCACCAGCGCGCCGGCGCGCGAGTCCTCCGAGAACAATGGAAGCGCTGCGATGCCCAACAGGAAGAGCCTGTTGGCAAAGGCGAACGCGCAGGCTACTCCCTTCTTCCGCTGGAACGGACGGAGCACCTGTGCGCCCAGAACACTCGCGACGCACGATACCGCCGCCGGTAAGGCTGATATCAGCGCTACCTGCAAATTGCTCGCGCCTAGTCTGATCGCCAGAACGCCCAAGAATGGACCGTACAGGTTCGCCGCTAGGCTCTGCCACGCTCCATGTTGTGCGTTGACCCGGATATTGTGTCGAACCGGCGACCTCTTCTCATGCTCGGATGCACTGCCCCTCGCTGTACACACACTCAACTGGCCGGCTCCCCCAAACGCTCCAGAAGCGCGGCCCGCTGCTCGTCGCCGGCAAAGGCGTACCTGGCAGCGCACACATTCATGGAGGCAAGATCGGCGCGAGACAGCCCGAACGTCTCATGTACGAGCTCGTACTCGCCCGTGAGCGTTATGCTCGATATGCCGGGATCATCGGTGTTGAGGCAGACCCGAACGCCGCGCTCAATCAGCTTGGGCAAAGGATGCTCCCGGATGGACGGCGCCACCTGGGTGTGAACGTTGCTGGTAGGGCAGACTTCGAGCAGCGTGCCCCTATCCGCGAGCATTTCGATGACACGGTCATCCTCTATGGACCGCACGCCATGGCCTATTCTGGCGGCGCCCAGTTGCTCCACAGCGACTCTCACCGAAGATGGGCCATCGGCCTCGCCAGCGTGAATCGTCACGCCGAGCCCGTTCGCGCGCGCCCAGGCCATTGGGCGCACATACTCCGAAAGGCCCCGAGCCCGGGTGTCGTCGGCGATGTCCACGCCGGTTACTCCATTCGACAGGTAATCAGCGGCCAGCCTGACCGTATCCCAGGCAACGCGCTCTCCCTCGGGTTGCGGCACAATGAGAATGAAATTCACGGCGATATCATGCACGGCAGCGACCCTCGCCCCCTCCAACACCGCCTCGACTGCCTCCGAATATGATAGGCCAGTCAGACGTCTGATGAAAGCCGGCGAAAACCTGAGCTCTGCATAGACAATCCCGTCGGCGGCACAGTCTTCTATGGCTTCAGAAGTGATCCGAGATATGTCGGATGCCGTCTGTATGCACGGCATGAAGAACTCGAACTTGGCCAGAAAATCCGAGAGTGACCTCTCGGATCCCGTTATCTGAATACGAGGCAGGATCTCACAAAGCGGAGTATCCACGTACTCCCGACGGTTCTTCCGGAATAGATCCAGAACGGTAGAGGGCCTGACGGCGCCCTCCAAATGCCTGTGGAGTTCGACTTTGGGAAGGCCCTGCACGCCCATGTCGATGCACCCGCCCACCAACATCCCCCCAACGCGCCAAGAGCGGCGGTGCGATACGCCTGCCGCCGCCCGTGCCGCACTCTTGCTAACGATAGCGCCCTATGCCGAGGTACCTCCCGATGTTGGCAGTATCGTCCAACACAGGCTCTATGATGGACGACGCGCATGTCATAATAGTGGCTACACCGGGGCCGTGGCCTGCCAGAAGGCAGTCAGAGTGCACAACAACGCCGATGCTCACAGCTCCGCGCCTGTAGCTCCTTCCGTAGAGGTTATCGCAATCGGCCAGAGCCACGATGTCGCCGAACCGCAGCTTATCGAGGCCTAGGCGCTCTATCTCCGCCCGATCGGTGGTGGTGATATCATAGTCGCCCGAAGCCACATCAGCTGTGCCTATCCCCGACCCCATCAGTACTGCAGGGACCACGGCCGTCACCTTGACGCGGAGTCGACCATTGGCCTCTTCAGGGTTGATCAGTTCGAGGAGAGCCGGGTCCAGGTTGAACAGCTTCACTTCAGGGTAATCCAGCAGCCGGAGGCCCTGACCATATGACCGGATAAGTATCTTGTCTTCGATGCAGAGCTTGTCTAGAGCCTCATCGTCAAAATCGATGAGCACGTGTTCTATGCCGCCGTGGTGCCCAGTTACCACGCCCCGAGCGCCTTTTGCGTCCCCGCTCACCACGCGGGCCTCATTGCCTATGCACGATAGGACATTATAGGCCCGATTCAGATCGTCGCCGCGCTTCTCGTACTTAGCCGCCGTCGACACTCCTGGCTCAATATGGTCGCCTGCCCAGCCAAACGCTGGGTCGCCCACACGCACGTTGTAGGTTATGCCGCCCACACCCGGCAACGCGAACGGCATTCCCTCAGCGTCGATACGAAAAGCCTGCTTTCTCACGTGCGGAGCTACGGTTCCCTGAACAGATATCATGACCAGCTTGTCTTTGTTCGTCCTCAAGATGACGGCCACCTTCCTTCGGCTCACTCTGTACGAGTTCTGTTATTCACCTCGTGGGCTTCGATTCCTGCCTCGTGCTGGCACAAATGTGCCGACCGCCCGCCGCCGACTGGACGTGCCCGAATATGATGGATTGAACCAACGCAGCGTCAAGGGAGGAAAGCACATGGACTATCATTACCCGGTTGGATGTGGGCCCATGGAACTGGCCCGAGCATACGTGTGCCCGCAGCCTGCATATACGCAAAGGTTCTGCCCAGTTGAAGGGCTGAAACACGGGACCATCTTCCCCGAGCTGGTGAGGGTGTACGTTCCTGAGCAGGCGCGCCCGGTGTGCCCAGGGGAGGTGGGTTGGTGATGCCGGCTATGAACAAGGATGAACTCATGCTGCGAATACAGGCCCTCGAGTTCACGGCCGTGGACCTCAATCTGTACCTCGACACTCATCCGTGCGACGCGCGCGCCCTTGCCGACTTCAACCAGGTGGCCGCGGCACTTGCGCAGACAGTTGCTGTGTATGAGCAGATGTACGGTCCGCTCACAAACTTCGGGCGGTCGCAGTCCTGCGGAAGGTGGGCATGGGTTGAGCAGCCCTGGCCGTGGGAAACGCAAGGGTGAACATGATTCGCGGAGAGGAGGCTACCAAAAGTGTGGGTGTATGAGAAGAAGCTTGAGTACCCGGTGAAGGTCTCGGGGCCCAATCCGAAACTGGCAAAGGCCGTGATCACACAGTACGGAGGCCCTGACGGCGAGCTTGCCGCGTCACTACGCTACCTTACGCAGCGGTACTCCATGCCCACTTCCCAGGCCAAGGGTGTGCTCACCGACATTGGAACCGAGGAACTGGCGCACATGGAGATAGTAGCGGCGATCGTGTACAACCTGCTCAAGAATGCCCCGCTTGAGCAGATCAAGGCGGCTGGGATGGAGGGGTACTATGCAGACCACGACAGATCGCTCTTCTTCGTCAACGGCGACGGCGTTCCATGGGTTGCAGCCTACATCCAATCGAAGGGAGACCCCATCGCGGACCTGCACGAAGACATGGCAGCAGAAGAGAAGGCACGGTCGACATATGAACACCTCATAAACCTGTCGGACGATCCAGACGTCACCGACGTATTGCGCTTCCTGCGTGAACGGGAAGTCGTCCACTTCCAGCGTTTCGGTGAGACGCTCAACATCGTTTGGGAGCACCTGTCTTCCCGCAAGGTCTGGTAGCCGACCTCGATAAGCCGCAGCCAAACGACGCGCAGGGTGCGCCGCGACGTGGTCTGCCGGGCACGCGGCGAACTGCGGCCGGAGGCATAACCCCCCGGCCGCGAGTTCAGCCATGCCTATTGTCCGCGCCCCACCCCTCGTGCAAAGAGACTGAGGTAGTGAGCGAGATGGGTGGTAGAGAGGAATCGACGCCTCACCCTCTCCCTGGCCTCGCGGCCCAAGGCCTGGCTGGGGCCGGGGTCGGAGAGTATCTGCATTATCCTGGCCGCACACTCCTCGGTGGATCCTATGAGGTAGCCGTTGAGCCCATCTTCTATCTGCAGGCGGCATCCGGTCGCCTGTCCGGCCACTACCGGGCGAGCCTTCCACATGCCTTCGGTTATCGTGAGCCCAAATCCCTCCCGAATCGACTTCTGGATGATCACGTCCGCCTCCTGTTGGAATGCAGCCACTTCAGTGGCATGTACCCCGTCCTGATTGGAGAGCACGTGTACGTCCGGGTCACCCCCGGCGGCCTGGTTGAGGTCTCCTAGTAGCCTCACTCCCTCGGGGTCGTCGAGAGCTATTGATCCTACCAGAGCAAGCTGGGCATCTGGATACTCAGCCTTAACAGCCCGGTACGCATCTATCACACCGAATGGGTCTTTCCACGGATCGAACCTGGATACCTGAACCAGCAGCGGTCGGTCGGGATCCACTCCGAACCTTGATAGAACCTCCCTGGCCCGCTCGTGATCTAGCGGAAGGTTCTTGGGGCTAGTGGGATCGATAGAAGGCGTTATCTCGGTAACCGGAATGGTGATTTCCTCTTTCGCATACTCACGGCTAGTGACAATGGCGGCGTCGTACTGGTTCACCAAAGGGTGCAGGCGCTCCCACGTGGACCCGAGCGGCGTGGACAGATCGATATGGCAACGCCAGAACCACTTGGCGTTTTGGGCCATACGCTCTGCAACTGAGCCCCGCACCAGAGCGCCTGCGAGCAGCGGTTGAGGGTCATGTACTACGACGAAGTCCCATGGTCCTTCGGGGAAACTTGCGGCCAGGTGTCGATTTACGTCGTCGTAGACAGCCCACTCTTCTGAGGTCAAGTCGTCCTCCGCGCCCTGAAGAGTGTTGTGGATTTTCTTGGTCGCCTCGAAGAACTCGCCGGGCGCGCCGTCCATGACGAACCACTGAGCGTCCAGCCCAGCATCGCGCATGAGCGGGATGATTGTGTGCAGAAGCTCCGCCACTCCTCCGCCGTAAGGTGTGGAGCTGACATGCAGCACCCGCGCACCCTCGAGCCCACGTCCCAGACGCCTCGCGTCCGCGATGGCGGCTTCGCCGGCGTACGGAGCGTGATCGTCCAGCCGCTTCTGTGCGATCTCCGCTCGCTTGAAGATCATTACCCATCCCTCCGGAAGACCTTATTAGCTACTTCGAAGTCCAGCCCACCATGCCTCTTATGTAGTATCGTTGCATGAGTGCGAACACCACTATGGGCACTGCCATAACGATAACGCTGCCGGCAGAGAGAACGCCCCAGTCAACGTGGTAGACGCCGCGAAGCAGGGGTACGCGCTGCGTGGCCAGGAGTTTATCAGGTGAGTACAGCAATATCAGAGCCAGGAAGAAATCGCTCCAAACCCACATGAACTGCAGAACAGCTGCTGAAGCCACAGCAGGCAGCGACATGGGCATGACAATCTGCAGGAAGACCCTTAGGTCGGAAGCGCCATCCACCTTCGCCGCCTCCTCCACTTCGATCGGCACAGTGGTGAAGTAATTGCGCATGAAATACATGATCCACGGCAACCCCCAGGCCGCATGTACCAGTACTAGCCCAGTGTAGGAGTCCACCGCGCCCAGCCCTCGCATAATGCGGTATATCGGGACGGCGATCATCTGCTGTGGCAGCGTCATAAGCGCCACAATGGCCATGAACAGCAAGTCCCTCAAGCGGAAGCGGAACCGCGCGAAACCATACGCCGCGATCGACGCGATCACAAGAGGCAGAATAGTAGCGGGAACCGCCACACGCAAGGAATTGAGCATGCCCTTCCCGAGGGGCGCCGCAGGGTGGTTCCATGCGCCCACGTAGTTTCGCAGAGTCGGGCTGAACTGCTCGAACCTCCACCATCCTCGGCTGATCTCCGACAGCGGCCGTATCGACGCCATGAATACACCCAGGAAGGGAATGAGCCATATGAGAGCAGCAACCCCTGCAGCAACGTACAGGGCCATGGTTGATGACTTCCTGCGGGCGAAGACGGAGGTGCCTTTCATGGCTGCTCACCCCTGACCGACCTGAATGTTGGTATGGACACGACCAGTGCCACCAGCATCAGGAATGTGGCCACTACAGCCGCTGAGTTGGCGTCGAACTCGCGAAACGCGTACATGTACATCTGCAGCGCGAGCACGTTTGACGCGCCCCCGGGGCCGCCCATAGTAGCCACATACACGATGTCGAATATCTTGAGAACCCACAGGAAGGTCATGGTGATCACAACGCCGGTGACCGGCCTCAGCATTGGCACGGTGATCGCGAAGAACGCCCGCGTGGCCGATGCGCCATCGATCACAGCGGCCTCGTACACGTAATCCGGTATCGTCTCGAGGCCTGCCGAATACAGAATCATGCTGAACGGCGTCCAGAGCCAGAGCGACCCTATGATCAGCGAAAACAGCGCTGTATCGGGATAGGCCGTGAGAGTGCGCCTCCCCAACCCGACAAGCGACAGCAGAGACGGCAGAATGCCCACGTTCCCATCGAACAAGAATCTCAATATGACCCCGCCCACAACCATGGGCGTGACCATTCCCAGGAATATTATGGACTTCACAACAGCCCCGCCCCTGATCTCACGGAGAATCACCGCCAGCACCAGCCCCAGGCTCGCGGTGAGCGGCAGATGTATGACGATCCACATCACGTTGTGGACCAGCGCCCCATATGGAAACCCCCTCGCGAAACCACGCGGGTCAAACATCTCCGGCTGCGACAGGACCTCCGCGTAGTTTTCGAGCAGCGCAAACTCGCCTTCGCTCGTGAAGAAGCTCAGCCACACCGTATTGACTACAGGGTACACCACAAACACTGCCAGGAGTGCTAGGGCCGGAACGAAGAACAGCGCCCTGCCACGCAACGCGTGCATGTTCCCGCCTCCTTCGAGGTGCTCGTTGAAGATCCGGCCGGTCGCTGCCTGGAAGCGGCGACCGGCCGGGGCCATTGTCGGTCTACTTGCCCGCCTTGCGCTGGAGGGTCTCTAGGACCTCCCCTACCCTCGCCGGGCTCACCCATAGCAGCTTGAGCTGATCCCAGAAGGCCGGCTGCCACTCGCCGCCAATCGTATCGTCCAGGTCAGGCAGGGCCTCAAGCCCCCCGAGCAAAGATGCGACCTCGCGGTCCACCGGCGGATAGGCATCCAGAGGCGCGCCAGTGTATGTAGCAATGTGGCCCCCCGCAGCTACCTGCAGCGTTTGGCCACGGGTAGCGAGATGCGCGAGCAGTCTCCTGGCATCAGCGGGATACTTGGTGTACGCCGGAACGAAGGCGTAGTCGGTGGCGAACACCAGCCCCCGAGCCCCGGGAAGAGTGAACACTCCAAGATCGGCTGGATCCTTCACCATTCCAGTGATCCAGCTTCCCATGAAGTACAGAGCATAGTCGCCCGCCCACCACAGATCCGCCGCCATAGTCCACTCGATGGGTTCGCTGAAATAGCCCGCCTTGAGCAGCGGCACGAGCCGGTTCTCGAATACGGCGCGGACCTTGGGATCGGTCCACGCGATCTTCCCGGCAATCAGATCACGTGTCATGGCAGGCCCGCCAAACGTAGCGATGAAATGCTCCGTCACGTCCGACAGCGGCCAGCCCACACCATTGCCGCTGGCGATCGGCGCACGCACGCCCGGTATCTTCTTAATGCGAGCGAGGAGATCAACGAACTCGTCCCAGGTATTAGGAACAGCAAGGTTATGCTTCTTGAAGAAGGACTTCCGGTACCAGAATCCGGGCTTTATCTTGCCGGTGTACGGGGCGCCCCACAGTTTCCCGCCTGACTTCACGGCATCGAGAGCGCCCACAACGAAGTCCGACTCATTTAGCGTGCCGGTCATGTCGAGGACATGGCCACTCTGAGCTTGCCGGTTGACAAACCATGCCCACATGAAGATCACGTCTGCCGGAGCGGTTTTCGAGTCGAATTGAGCTGGGAGGAGAACAGCAAGGTCCTCAGCGCGGTAGATCTGGTAATCCACGCGAATCCCAGTCTCCTTCTCGAACTCCCGCAGCACCGGCATAAATGCGTCCATCTCCGGCCCAGACCATCCGCTTATTACGGTAAGCTTCTTCTCGGCAGCCAACCCGGTCAGACTGAAGACGGCAAGGACGATAAGGAGCAAGACGGTTACCTTTCGCCGCATCATAATCCCTCCGTTTTAGTGGTCTGCTTAGTGGTCTGCTTAGATCCGCAGGCTTACTGACACCCTTCCGATACCAGACGGAGAATGCACCGTGTGCCGAATCACCTCCTGTCGACCGCGTTTGCCCAGAGGCGCGGTGGCCCCACCGAATCACGAGGTTGGAACTGCACGGGCAGAATGCAATGAGCAGGACCGCCCTCGCCGCTCATTCTCCCGATGAGAACCTGTACCGCCATTCTGCCAAGCTCCTGGATGGGCTGCTTTACCGTAGCCAGAGGCGGGTCCACGTACTCCGCCATGGATATCCCGTCGAAACCTACAACAGACACGTCGGCGGGAATGGCCAAGCCCGCCTCGCGGAGTGCGCGCGTTGCCCCAAGCGCCATCACGTCGTTACACGCAAATACCGCAGACGGGATTCGCCTCGGGCCGATTATTGCGTGCATGGCCGAGTACCCCCCTGACTGCGTAAAGTCGCCAGCCTCTATGATGTTGCGGTCCATGGGCAGGCCGGCGCTGGACATGGCCAGCCGGTAGCCCTCGAACCTGGCATCCGAGGCAGTCTGGTCGGGTGGCCCTGTTATACACGCTATACTGGTATGTCCTAGCGCTATCAGATAGTCAACTGCGTCGCGGGCCCCCGCCGTGTTGTCGCCGCTGATCCACGACAC
>DAOPWT010000050.1:0-11553 GCA_035351775.1 Bacillota bacterium
CGCCTGACGAAAGGAGGCCGAACCGATGGGATCTAGGGGTAGGACCGTGATCATCCGCTCTGCCGGCGCGATTTCCGGTGGGCGGGTTACTGCGCCCTTTTATGCCCATATCGGCTCGGCACGTCAGAGGCTCAGATGATACGCTGATTTGATGCGTAGATCAGGCCGTGGGCGCGCAGGAGCCCGCGGCCTTTTGCATGTACGCCAATGTACACCAGGCTCAGGCTTCGGCTCCTCGTGATTACGCCTGCGATTGACAGGGGGGTCTTACTGTGACTGCAGCAATCGAATGCCTTCATGCGCACAAGTCTTTCCGAGAACCAGCCGACGGGGAGGACCGTGCAAACCACCGCGGTCGTGGGCTCGCCTCACTGCGGGTCCTGGATCTGGTGGCGCCCAGGAAAGTCCGGGTTGATGCCGTGAAGGACGTCTCGTTCCAGGTAAAGAAGGGCGAGATATTCGGCATCCTGGGGCCTAACGGGTCAGGCAAGTCCACACTAATCAGGTTGATCGCCACGTTGCTTACCCCCGATTCCGGCACAGTCACCGTCTTCGGGCGGGATGTGGTGTGCGATAGGCTGGAGGTACGGCGATGCATCAACCGGGTCTCTGTAGAAGCGGCCTTCTTCAAGAGGCTGTCGGCGTTGGAGAACCTGGAATACGCGGCCAGGCTGTACGGGCTGGATGCCCGGGAAGGCAAACGGCGGGCAGAGGATATCCTCGAGCGACTTGGGTTCCTGCACAAGAAGATGACCGTGCCGCTTGAGAACCTCTCGCGGGGGATGCAGCAGAAGGTGGCCATTGCGCGCGCGCTCATGACCGCTCCTGTGGCCTTGCTGCTCGACGAGCCTACTACGGGGCTGGACCCAGTGTCCAAGCGGGAAGTGCAGGATTTCGTGCTTGAGGTCAGGGAGACGCACGATACCACGGTCATCCTGACTACCCACGACATGCAGGAAGCGGAGAGGCTGTGCGACCGGATAGCCGTGATACATGGCGGAGAGTTCGTAGCGTTGGATACTCCACAGAACCTGAAGGCCCGCTTTGCAGACGGGGATGGCCGGGTGCCTACGCTGGAGGCGGTCTTCTTCAGGCTCACAGGCAGCAATGTGGATGATTGGATGAGAGAGCAAGGTGAGTAAGGTGCAAGGAGAGTCGTTGTTTGACAAGATAAAGTCGAGCTACGCTCTGGTGCAACGCAACTTCAACATGGTGAGACGTGATATCGGGTGGGAGCTGGTGTTCATCGTCTACGAGGTGGTGAACGTCCTGACCATTGGGTTCATCGGAGTAAACGGCCCGAAGGAGACTATGAACGAGCGGGTGCTCTATCTGGTGGCCGGGGCTTTGCTCTGGGGATTCCTCTCTGCACTATTCCATGAGGTCGCCGAATCGGTGGCATGGGAGCGGTGGGAAGGCACGATCGAGTACTCGTTCATGGCTCCTCAACCGCGGGGAGTCTACATGTTCGGAGTGTGCATGTGGGGGATCCTCTACGGGTTTGTGAGGACGGCTATCTGCCTCGCCGCGGTCACTTTGATGTTTCGGATATCGCTTGCAGGCGCCAACCTGTGGGCGGCCCTTCTGACCCTGGCCGCGTCGAGCCTGGCGTTCATAGGCATGGGGCTGGCCGCAGCCGTGCTGCCGCTGATTTCGCCGGAGAAGGGGTCGCCGGCCACCCATATCTTCCAGGCGCTGGTGCTACTTGTATCGGGCGTCTACTACGATGTATCAGTGCTGCCTGCATGGGTGAGGCCGTTTTCGCATGTGTCCCCGGCCACGTACACACTCCGGGCGGCCAGGGCTGCGCTGCTCGAAGGGGCCGGCCTCAGGGCACTGGCTCCCGACCTCGTCATGCTGCTTGTGCTGGGAGTGGTGCTCATTCCTTTTGGGTTCGCCGTCTTCTCTGCAGGTGAGCGGTATGCGATGAGAACCGGCAAGCTCAAGAGAAACGGATAAGGCCTGGGCGGGGCGGTACGCTCCGCCCCGCTTTGGCCTTGCTACGTCCGTAGCGGTCGTCAGAAGCACACATCTACAGACACATGCTTGGAAGGCGTGTGCAGTCCCAGCGTTACTCTGCCGGTTTCCGGGTCACAGAGGAAACCCTGTCTGTCCAATTCGTCCGCGGATGCGACTCGGGAGAGCGGCACCCCGTTAAGCAGGACGCGTTTGGGCCTTGCGGACACGCCCAGTATGCGGACAACCCCGATATCCATGATGCACGGGTGGTGGCCGTTGCGTGAGGTGATGGTCAGTATCAGCCGGCCGGGCTCGCGAGCGCTGTAGGAGATGTCGACGAAACCGAACTTACCATCCTTGTAGTCGAGGGTCTCGCCGTCGTCGACGTATACGGAGAAGATGTGCCCCGATGCGCCGGGTGAGGGGAAGATGTCGATCACTTCGAGGGCCTGTTCGCGCTGGCCTACATAGCTCATCTCGCGCCCCCATGGCAGTATGGATCCCTCCTTCAAGTACGCCGGGATCTGGCCCAGCGGGCACTGGACGAGAACGTGTTCGCCCTGGCTCTCCACGATCTGGCCGCTTTCCAGTTCGGCCCATCGTCCGCGCGGAAAGTAGACTGGTCTTGCGACGGCGCCCGGCAGGTAGACGGGGGCGACCATGACGCGGGATCCCAGCATGAACTGGTCATACATTGTGTGGGTTGCGGGGTCGCCCGGAAAGTCGTACACCATCGGGCGCATGATGGGCGTCCCATCCTGCGCGCACTGGCGCAACAACGTGTACATGTAGGGCAGCAGGCGGTAGCGGAGCTTGATGTACTTGCGACATATGGACGTGTAGGGCTCCCCCAGAGCATACGGCTCCTGGGGCACTGATCTGATCATGCTGTGACTTCTGAACAAGGGTACGAACGCGCCGAACTGCGTCCATCTGGTCACTAGCTCAGGATCGGCGTTGTCCATGAATCCGCCAACATCGGCCCCTACGAATGATACGCCTGACAGGCTCATATTGCAGCACATGGGGATCGCCATCAACAGATGCTCCCACCAGCTGGAGTTGTCACCAGTCCACACAGAGGCGTGGCGCTGAATTCCTCCGCAGCCTGCACGGGTGATTATGAACGGGCGCGTATTGGGCAGCAGCTGGGTGAACGCCTCTCTCGTGGCCTGGCTCATCAGATTGCCGTAGGCATTGTGCACGTAGGCGTGCTCCACCTCGGCGCCGGGGTCGCCATGGAGGGCGGCCTCGTCGAGCGTGCCCGTGTCGGTTGCGAAGTTGGACGGCTCGTTCATGTCATTCCATATTCCGCGAACGCCCGCATCGAACAGAGCTTTGTGGTTGTGGGCCCACCATATGCGGCTTGTGGGCCTTGCGAAATCGGGATAAGCGACGACCCCCGGCCAGACACGGCCTTTATATACCTTCCCGTCCGGTCGTCTGATGAACACATGCTTGCGCCGGCCCTGCCGGTACACTGGGTATCTGGCGTCGACCTTCACGCCCGGGTCTACTATGGTCACTACCTTGAAACCGTCTTCGCGAAGGTCGGATATCAGGCGGCCCGGGTCGGGGAAATGCTTCGGATCGAAGGTGAATACCCTGAACCCGTCCATGTAGTCGATGTCGAGGTAGATGGCATCGCATGGTATGTCGGCCTCTCGCATCGCCCGAGCTACTTCGCGCACTTGGCTTTCAGGGCAGTAGCTGAACCGGCACTGGTGATAGCCGAGTGCCCAAAGCGGCGGCAACTCCATTCGGCCGGTCAGGTCCGAATAGGCGTGCACGACATCTGAGATCTCGGGCCCTGCGAAGAAGTAGTAGTCAAGGCGCTCTCCTTCTGTTCCGAACCAGTACTCTCCCGCGTCCACCTCGGGGTACGGCAGCGGGCACAGGTCGATCTCGGAGGCCCAGGGCATGAACTTGGGTCTGCCCATGTTGAAAGTGGAGCGTGCGGCGGTGTCCATGTATACGCCGTATGCCGACTGGCCCGAGAACGCTATGAAGAAAGGTATGGATACATACAGCGAGTCCGTTCCGGGGGTGTGGGGGTTCACATCGCTGTTCCAGAGAGTCATCGCGGTTCTCTGCTTGTCGAGAAAGCCTGTGCGCTGGCCGAAACCGTAGAAGTGCGTGCCGGGCGCAGATTCCTTGTAACATCCAACGCCGTGCTCAGTCCAGCCCATGCCGTGGGCTGGGCTGTCGGCTGCGACCGCCGTGCCGTCCGGGCGTATGAAAGAGACCCTGAGCGGGTGCTTCTGCACCTCTACGGTGATCTGGGATGTAGATAGCCGGATGCAGTGGGTTCTCTCTTCGCATGTGACGGCAGGTGTGGGCCATGAGTGCTCAACCACGGTGAATGATGGCGGCAGCCTAAGGTTTCCCTCGCCCCGGCGAAGCATTCGTACCCGGATCACGCCGGGTGATAGCGCCTCAAGGTCGATCTCCGCATACGCAGTAGTAAGGGCGACGCCATTTGAACTCCAGCTCACACTGGAGCATGATCCAAGAGAGTCGAAACCACGGTGCAAAACAACCAACCTCCACAAGTGACAAGTCAGCAGCGACCGGGAGCTACTGGGATTCGCCGCCAGCCGCGCGAGGCAAACAATGGCATAATTCGAGGTTGCCCGGAGAAACCCTGCCTACGGTCGATCGCCCATCAGCCCACCCGTCAACCTGCTCGTGCGGCCGTGTGTCATCTGCGGGGGGTCCGCTGGGGAAACCTAGCGATTTCCCCACAGGTCGAAGAAAACCATGCGCAGTGCGGATTCGGCTGATAGAGCCGCAAGACAAGCGCCCACACGGCAGTCCGCGAGCATAGGGCAAGGCCGATGAGCAGGAGAGACCGATGAGCTGCTCGTTTGAATGCAACCCATATAGGGCATAAGGCATCCGACGGGATCCTCGGGTGGCGATTGGGTCAACGGACTGTGGAAATGTCCCTCATGTAGCTGTGCGCGCCGGGTGCCGACGAAGGCTGCCGCGGACCTGTACCCTGTGGGCCAGGATTTTCGAGGGGCCTGGGTAAACCGACTCAGGATGGCCGAAAAAGGTGTCCCGTAGGGTACAGGTTCGGGCTGTCTGCCTTCCCGAGGGCCGCGGAGCCGAGGGCGGCTGTTCCGACCCAAGCCTTCCAGCTGGGGTTTCGCACCCGCGGGTCTTTCGGGTGCGGGGTGTCGGACGAAGGCCGCCGCGGGCCTGCGCCCTGTGGGCCAGGATTTTCGAGGGGCCTGGGTAAACCGACTCAGGATGGCCGAAAAAGGTGTCCCGTAGGGTACAGGTTCGGGCTGTCTGCCTTCCCGAAGGCCGCGGAGGCGAGGGCGACTGTTTCGGCCCACGCCTTCCAGCTGGGGTTTCGCACCCGCGGGTTTCGCCGGGCAGGGCGTCGGACGAAGGCCGCCGTGTGATCGGCAAATCCGGGACACTCGGGTGGCCTTCAGGTGACCCTCGGGTGCCATTGAATGTGTTTCGGGGGTGTGCTATACTACATCAGTCAAGGGCAATGGTGAATGTGTCCCTCGGAGGTGAAGAGGTTGAAGGATAACATCCATCCTAAGTATTACATCACTACAGTGACCTGTGCCTGTGGCGAAAAGTTTGAGACTGGTTCCACCAGCCAGAATCTGAGGGTCGATATCTGCTCCAAGTGCCACCCGTTCTCAACTGGTGTCCAGCGGATAGTCGACACCGGCGGGCGTGTGGAGAAGTTCCGCAAGAAGCACAATCTTTAGAGCACTCCAACTTGGGGGCGGCTTCGTATCTGGGGCCACCCCCAAGAAGTATTCGTGGTCGGAGCCCGATGGGGCTCCGGTTTTTTGAGTGAAGGGCGTCGGGAGGGAGTACAGGTGCAGGGGACTATCCAGGGCAGTGGATGGATCGAAGTGATATGCGGGTCGATGTTCAGCGGCAAGAGCGAAGAGCTGATCCGCAGGGTGAAGCGTGCTAGGATCGCCCGTCAGCGGGTCGTTGCTATCAAACCCTCGCTGGACGTGCGGTTCTCCACCAATGATGTCGTGTCTCACGGGGGCGACAAGATCGAGTGTCTACCTGTGCGCGACTCTCGGGAGGCGAAAGCGGCTATTCCCGCCGATGCTCAGGTAGTCGCCGTCGATGAGGCACAGTTCTTCGATTTGGGGATTGTGGACCTCTGTGTCGCGCTCGCCGACGCAGGTGTGCGCGTCATCGTTGCCGGACTGGATTGTGACTTCCGGGGAGAGCCTTTCGGCCCCATGCCGGAGTTGCTTGCACGGGCTGAGTACGTGTCCAAACTGCAGGCCATCTGCGTGAAATGCGGGAATCCTGCGACGAGGACGCAGCGGATCGTCAATGGCCGTCCGGCCAGCTATTCGGATCCGCAGGTCCTGATAGGCGCCAGCGAGGCATATGAAGCCCGGTGCAGGCGCTGTCACGAGGTCCCAGACAAACCGCGTCCTAGTGCGGCTGGAGGTGACTGATGTTGAAGCCCAGATTCCAATACGGCGGGCAGGCTGTGATCGAAGGGGTCATGATGCGCGGACGCGACTGCGCGGCGATAGCCGTGCGTAAGCCCAGCGGCGAGATCTCTGTGGACATGCGCGAGATTGACAACTCTCGCCGGCCGGCCATATTGAAGGCGCCGTTCATACGCGGTACAGTGATGCTGGTTGAGTCGCTGGTGCTCGGCATGAATGCACTGATGTATTCGGCCAACGAATCGGCCGAGGATGAGGAGCAGCTGTCCGGCGGCGAGGTGGCGCTCAGCCTCGTGGTTGCGCTGGGCCTGTTTGTGCTGCTGTTCATCGTGCTTCCTAACGTCATCGTAGCCTTCATCCAGAAGCGCATTTCCAGCGTTGTTCTGGTCAACCTGATAGAGGGCGCTCTACGTATGGCGATATTCATCGTGTACCTTGTGGGCATCTCGCAGATGCGCGACATTCAGCGAGTGTTCGCGTATCATGGCGCGGAACACAAGACGATTGCCACGTGGGAGGCGGGCGAAGCGCTCACTGTGGACAACGCGCGTCGTCACGGCACGGCCCATGCCCGCTGCGGCACGAATTTCCTGCTCATAGTGATGTTGGTGAGCGTACTCATCTATTCCCTCTTGGGCAAGCAGGCTCTGTGGGAACGCATTGCAACCCGTATCCTGTTGCTGCCGGTTCTTGCCGGGGTGTCATATGAGGTGCTCAAGATCGCGGGGCGGCCTGACCCATCGCCCATAGTGAAATGGTTGCGGGCCCCTGGCCTTGCGCTGCAGCGACTTACGACTCGCGAACCCGATGATTCCATGTTAGAAGTGGCCATCGTGTCGCTTCAGGCGGTCATCGAGAAAGATGAAGCGGTGAACTGACCATGTTCGAGAAACTTAGGGAGATCGAAGCTCGATATGACGAGCTGGAGAGGGAAATGGCTGACCCCGAGATCATAGCTGACCAGCCAAGATACAAGAAGGTCACCAAGGCCCATTCGGATCTTGAGGACATTGTCGCGCGCTATCGCGAGCTCAAGAAGGTCATGGGAGAGATCCAGTCTACACGGGAGATGCTTCGCGACAAGCTCGACTCGGAACTACGGGAGCTTGCCGAGGCGGAACTGGCGTCTCTTGAAGAGGACAAGTCGTCACTGGAGGAGAAGCTCAAGGTGCTCCTGTTGCCGTCGGACCCCCTGGACGAGAAGAATGTGATCATGGAGATCAGGGCCGGCACCGGCGGCGACGAAGCGGCTCTGTTCGCAGGAGACCTGTTTCGGATGTACTCGCGCTATGCTGAGCGCAATGGCTGGCAGATTGAGAGCATGAGCTCCAACCCCACTGAGCTAGGGGGGTTCAAAGAGGCCATCGTCATGATCTCGGGCGACCGAGTATACAGTCGCTTGAAATACGAAAGCGGAGTCCACCGTGTGCAGCGTGTACCTGAAACGGAGGCATCCGGAAGGATACACACGTCTGCAGCCACCGTTGCTGTGCTGCCCGAGGCGGAAGATGTCGACATCGAGATCGACCCAAATGACCTACGGGTCGACGTGTTTAGGTCGTCCGGGCACGGTGGGCAGAGTGTGAATACTACCGACTCCGCCGTCAGGATCACTCACATCCCCACTGGGATGGTTGTGACATGTCAGGACGAGAAATCGCAGCACAAGAATAAAGACAAGGCTTTGAAGGTTCTGAGGGCCCGCCTTCTTGATCAGCTCATGGAGGAACAAGAAGCGGGCATCGCCGAGACTCGCAAGACGCAGGTGGGCTCGGGGGATCGGAGCGAGCGTATACGCACCTACAACTTCCCCCAGAGCCGGGTGACGGATCACAGAATCGGGCTCACCACTCATCGGCTGACCGAGTTCCTCGACGGCGACCTGGATGAGATGATCGAAGCGCTCATTGTGAGCGCGCAGAGTGAAAGGCTTAAGAAAGCGGAATAGGGGCGGTTGGAGTCAATGAATACGGCAGCAACTGCTTCCTCGGCGCCGCAGCTGATCGACATTCTTCGGCGCTCCGCTGCTTTTCTCGCAAGGAATGGAGTGGAGTCTGCTAGGCTTGATGCCGAGGTCCTGCTGGCCAATGTGCTTGAAATGGACCGGATCCAGCTGTACGTGCAGTTTGACCGTCCGCTCGCTCATGATGAGCTGGAGCGATACAGGGACGCGCTTAAGCGTCGCGCCCGGCGGATGCCAGTTGCGTATGTCACCGGCTGCAAGGAATTCATGTCGCTCGCTTTTGCAGTTGACACGCGTGTGCTTGTACCTCGTCCCGACACTGAAGTGCTGGTCGAGGCGGTGTGCGATCGCTTGACTGCTTCGGGCATTGATGATCCGATCATCGTGGACATCGGCACGGGCAGCGGCGCGATAGCCTGCGCCGTATCGCGGGAGGTTCCGGGCGCTCGGGTGCTCGCAACCGACATTTCCGGCGATGCTCTGGAGGTGGCGGCGTCCAACGTGGCGAGTTTAGGCCTAAAAGACCGTGTCTTCCTTGGGCAGGGAGACCTGTTCGAGCCCACAATCGGGACTGAGTTTGCACACATGGACGTGTTAGTGTCTAACCCTCCATATGTTCCGTCAGGCGACATTCCGTCGCTGGCTCCTGAGATATCGCGGTATGAACCACGTCTGGCGCTGGACGGTGGACCGGATGGCCTGGACTTCTACCGTCGCATAGCAGAGGGCGTTCCGAGTCGCCTCACAAGTCGTGGGTTCGTCGCGCTGGAGGTGGGCGACGGCCAGGCGGCTTGGGTGTCGGAGATCCTGGAGCGCGCGGGGCTGGTCGATCTCGAGGCGATTCGCGACTACTCGGGTGCGGTCCGCGCCGTGATCGGCTCGGCGCCGAAGGTTCGAGGTGGCGCTGATGTGCTGTGACAGCTCTCGCAATGGCTTGACCCCGATCGAAACTGTGCGCATGAGGGTGGATCCGAAGAGCCCGCCTCACGATCTCGAGACGCAGCTGTCGTCGGCAGCAGCCATCTTGCGACGTGGCGGGCTCGTTGCATTCCCCACTGAGACTGTGTACGGGCTGGGCGCCAATGCCCGCGACGGAAGGGCTGTTGCCCGCATTTTCCAGGCCAAGGGCAGGCCCCAGGACAATCCGCTCATCGTCCACATAGCATGCCTTGCAGACCTGGAGGCGGTCGTGGCCCACGTCACTGATGATGCTTGGGCTCTCGCACGCGCCTTCTGGCCCGGTCCACTCACCATTATCCTCCCCGTAGGCAGCGGCATTGCCCGAGAGGTCACTGCCGGCGGAGATACAGTTGCGGTTCGGATGCCGTCTCACCCTGTGGCCATGGCCCTGATCCGTGCCGGGGGGCTGCCAATCGCCGCGCCATCAGCTAACATCTCAGGCCGGCCCAGCCCCACGAGGGCTGATCACGTGTGGGCGGATCTTGCCGGGCGCATTGAGATGCTTGTGGATGGCGGACCGGCCGGCATCGGGGTGGAGTCAACCGTGCTCGACATAACATCATCGCCTCCGCTGGTGCTTCGCCCGGGCGGTGTGTCGGTGGAGGAACTCCGCCGTATCGTGCCTGGCGTGACCGTGTTGCCGCAATATGGCACGGGCGTCGCCGAAGGGGACGCACAGGCCGGGCCCGCTCGCTCGCCCGGCCTACGACACCAGCACTACGCTCCCCGAGCCCACCTGTGGCTGTTCACGGGCGAGTGGGAGGATCAGACGCAGGCGATCGCGCGCAGGGCCCGAGCTGAGGCAGAGGCAGGCAGGCGCGTGGGGCTCTTGATCAGTGCGGAGACGGCTCAGGTGGCGGCGAAGGTCGGCATCCCCGAAACAGCCGTCATCGCCGAGGCGGGGTCCCGGTTTTGCCTGGCATCCGTGGCGTCAAGGCTGTTTGATGCCATGAGGCGTCTGGATGGCGAGGGCGTCCATATCATACTGGCCGAATCATACGACACTGCCGGAGTCGGCCTGGCCGTGATGAATCGGCTGGTGAGATCGGCAGGCGGAAGGTTGGTTGACGCGGGCGAATCAGGCAGGAAATGATGCTTTTTGAGCGAAATTCATCGCATGGACGGTGAATGAGATGCCCCGAAGGATCCTCCTGGTGTGTGGCGGAAACACCTGTCGAAGCGCCATGGCTGAGGCCATGGTGAGGAGTCTCATTGAATCCGGTTCGTACCCCGAAGACTGGACCGTCGAATCCGCAGGCGTCGGCGCCGTGGATGGTGATCCTGCGACCGATAACGCCATAGCTGTCCTGGCCGAACTGGGCCTGGACCTCGCGGGCCACCGTGCGCGCATGCTTACTCGCGAGATGGTCGCGAAGGCCGACACTATTCTGGCGATGGAAGGCAGGCACCTTGAGCGAATCCTGGAACTCGATCCTCTGGCCGCGCCGCGCGCGCGCCTGCTTGCCGCATCCGACATCGCTGATCCGTTCGGCGGCGGGGTTGAGGTATACCGGCGCACCAGAGATGAGATACAGCGCTACATCGCAGCCGGACTTGGATGATGGAGCAGAGGTGGTGACTGATTGAGAATCGCGGTTGGGTCGGACCATGCAGGTTACGACGCGAAACAGGAAGTACTGCAGATGCTGAGGGAGCACGGGCACGAAGCTTGCGATATGGGTGCGTATTCGCACGATTGTGTTGACTACCCCGATATTGCGGTGGCCGTATCGGAGCGTGTCGCGCGGGGCGAAGCTGATCGCGGCATTCTTGTGTGCGGCACAGGTATCGGCATGTCGATAACGGCGAACAAGGTTCGCGGCGTTCGAGCCGCGCTGTGCCACGACGAGTTCACTGCCCGGGCAGCCCGCGAACATAACGACGCCAACGTGTTGGCGGTGGGTGCCCGCACTACCGCCGTCTATGCTATCCTGCGGATCGTCGATATCTTTCTGGAAGTCCAGTTCGCCGGGGGCCGACACTCTGCACGAGTTCAGAAGATCGCTGAGTGTGAACGCAAGTACGGGGGGTGCTAGCTACGGGACAGGTTCATGTAATAGACCATCCGTTGATCCAGCATAAGATAACGCTGATAAGGGACAAGAATACCGGACCCAAGGACTTCCGCGATCTGGTGGGAGAGGTAGCCATGCTCATGGCGTACGAGGTTACCCGCAACCTTCCACTTGAAACCGTAAATGTCGAGACGCCCAT
>DAOPWT010000051.1:0-11450 GCA_035351775.1 Bacillota bacterium
GCGCCTCCGTCATACACTTACTTTGAGCGAGTATGAAGGAGGCGGACCGCGTGGCCAACTTGAGCGGGCTTTCCATATGTATCTTGGGCGGCGACCGCCGCGAAGTGGAGCTAGTGTCGTGCCTGATCGATTCCGGGGCGCACGTGTCTTGTTTCGGAACGCCTACAGATGGTCTGCGCAGCGAGGCGATTGTTGCTCCGAGTGCGCGCGACGCCTGCTCCGGGGCGGATGCCGTCATACTGCCGCTCTCGGGAACCGATATGAGCGGAAACGTCAAGATCACCTCAAGACCTGTGAGCGTGACTCGAGAACTTCTGGCCGCGGCCAATCCGGCGGCCATAGTGCTAAGCGGCGTCGTCCGGCCAGGCCTAGCGGCCGACTGCGCCGCTTTGGGCCTCAGAATCGTGGATACAGGCGAAGATGATGAACTGGCCATCCTCAACTCAATCCCGTCGGCCGAAGGCGCCATACTCATGGCGATGCAGGCCACGCCGTTCACCATACACAACAGCAATTGCCTCGTCCTCGGGCCCGGCCGCACCGGCCTGACGCTCGTGAGAATGCTTCTGGGGCTGGGCGCGCACGTGTGGGGAGCCGCGCGACAGGCCTCGGGCAGAGCGAGGCTCTTCGAGATGGGCGCCATGCCCGTGGACTTCGCCGACCTGCCCAATTGCCTCCCACAGATGGATATCGTGTTCAACACAGTGCCGACGCTGATTCTGGACCGAAGTCTCGTGTACGTGCTCCGGCGCACAGCCTGCATAATCGATCTGGCTTCGGCGCCCGGCGGCGTCGATTTCGTGGCCGCGGCCGAGCGCGGGATCCATGCCGAGCTGGCTCCGGGGTTGCCTGGGAAGGTCGCTCCGCTCACCGCGGGGCGCATTCTGGCACGGGTTATCCCCAGGATCATCGAAGACGAGCTGGGGCACGAGCAGGGCAGATGAACACCGTGGTAGTCATTGTCGGCGGCGGGTGGGCGGGGTGTGCTGCGGCTGCGGCTGCGGCGCAGGCCGGAGCGGACGTCGTGCTTCTGGAGAAGAGCAACCTCCTGCTCGGAACCGGCCTGGTAGGAGGCATAATGGACAACAATGGGCGGTTTACGGCCGCCCGAGAGCTTGCCGCGATGGGCGCCGGCTACCTGTTCGAGGTGATCGATCAGGTGACAATCCACCGGCGCGTCGACTTCCCCGGCCATTTCCATGCGAGCCTGTACGATGTAAACAGGGTGGAAGCCGCAGTGCGCAGGGCTCTGGCGGACCTCGGCGTCCATGTGATGTTCGAATCTCGTGCAGTGGACGTGGAGAAGGACGGCGAGCGCATCAGTCGGCTCGTGCTCTCAGACGGGCAGAGAGTGCCTGCCCACTGCTTCGTCGATGCTACAGGAACCGCAGGGCCGCAGGGCAACTGTGCTCGCGTAAGCGGCGGATGTGTCATGTGCGCTCTGCGGTGCCCAGCCTTCGGCCCGCGTACCAGCATCTCGGGAAAGGCCGGAGCGAGGGAGATGTCGGGCAGCCTGTTCGAGGCCATGAGCGGCTCCTGCGAACTGCAGAAAAAATCGCTCGCCCCGTGGCTCGCGCGCAACCTGGAAGAGCGCGGCGCGCTGGTGATTCCGATACCCCGATACATGCCCCGCGATGACCGGTCTGCGCCCAAAGCGTGTCAGCAGTACGCGTTGCCCGAGTTCTACGACAACATAGTCCTTCTCGACACAGGCCAGGTGAAGCTGATGGCGCCTTTCTTCCCCATGGATCGGCTGCGGGCCATCCCCGGCTTCGAGTCAGCGCTCTACCACGACCCATACGCAGGAGGCAGGGGGAATTCCATCAGGTTCACAGTGATTACTCCACATGATCTGTCAATGAAAGTGACCGGCGTGGATAACCTGTTCTGCGCAGGCGAAAAGGCAGGCCTGATGGTAGGGCATACCGAGGCTATCTGCACCGGCACTCTGGCAGGGCATAACGCAGTGCGAAAAGCCGTCGGCAAAGAGCTTTTGATCCTCCCCTCATCGATCGCCTGCGGCGACCTGCTCGCCTGTATCGAGCGGTCGCTGGGCTCTCCATCGGGGCTGCTCAACAAGTACACCTTTGCCGGCGGCGCATACTACAGCCGAATGTACGACTCGGGATTGTACACCACCGATATCCGTCGCATCTCGCAGCGGGTCAAGGATGCCGGCCTCGCGGGCATCTTCTCACGGCGGTTGCTCTGAATGCAGACCGGCGCAACTACCACCCGCCCTTCGCGCCTCCGCCGCCCGAACGCCCGCCGCCGAAACCTCCGAACCCCCCAGACGAACTGCCCCCTGAGCGACCTCCCGTGGATTTGGGCAAGGTCATTGGGGCACGCCACGTGCCGCCTCCGCCGCCGCTGCCGCTCCCCGGCCCTTTTCCGCGCGGGCCGCGACGGCGGCTGGAAATGGCTATGATGACCATGACGATTATCAGGAAGACAATCACACCGGCGGCCTCGCCGACCGAATCCGAAGACTTGTCGCTTCCCGGTCCCTCGCCGGCGCGGCCCTTGAGACGGTCGGATATCATCTTAATCGATGCCTCGATACCCGCCGCCTGATTGCCCGCCCGGAACTTGGGAACCAGAGCTTGATCAATCACTTTCCCGAGGAAAGCGTCGGGCAGTTCACCTTCGAGGCCGTAACCGGTCTCGAACTTCATCTCCCTCTCTTCGGCTGCGATCAGAAGGAGCAGGCCGTTGTCTTTGCCCGCCTCGCCGATGCCCCACGCCTCGAACAGCCGGACAGAGTAGTCCTCAATGTCATCGCCGCCAAGATCAGGCACGGTGACCACTGCAAGCTGGACGCCGGTATCTTGCCATAGCGAAACCAGCTGGCTCTCGATTTCGTCAGCGGCAGAACGTGCCAGCATGCCCGCAAGGTCGGTCATCAGACGTGCCGGCTCCGGCCGGGCGGGCAGCGCCGTTTTGGCATAGGCCGGATAGGCCAAAGCAGCCACGGCCAGTAAGGACATCATGACCGCGGCAAGAGCGACGAACCGAACCAGGAGACGCCTGCGATTTACGCGATTCACGTAAGTAGCCCTCCGCCTGCTAGAACTTAACCTGTGGCGCCTTTTCAGCGCCTTCGGCCGCCTCGAACATCTGCTTGGCAATAACGCCCTTCATGCTCGCTACTATCGAGTTCGGGAAGACCCTGATATACACGTTGTACGACTGCACAGCTTCATTGTACCGCCTTCTGGCGACGGCTATCCGGTTCTCAGTGCCTGATAGTTCGTACATGAGCTCCGAGAAGTGTGCATCTGCCTTGAGCTCAGGGTAGTTCTCGATCACGACTAGCAGGCGCGACAAGGCGCCCTCCAGCTGGTTTACAGCTTGAGCCGTCTCGTCAACTGTTCGCGCCCCGCCAAGCCTCGCCCGGGCCTCGGCGATCGCGGTGAAGACCTCTTCCTCGTGAGCAGCGTAGCCCTTAACTGTTTCCACAAGATTCGGAATCAAGTCATAACGCCGTTGTAGCTGATTCTGAACCTCAGACCACTGGACGTTAACATCTTCCTCTGACCGCACTATGGAGTTGGATATTCTCACAAATCCGGAAGCGAACAGAACAACCAGCGCCAGCAGCACGATGAGCACCACAAGCCCAGTCTTCTTCATGACATGCGCCCCCTCTCATTCCCTTCGGATATTCCCACAATGGCTGTCGGACGGCTATAGATTAACACGTTTAATGCCGGGCGACAACCGACCATCAATTGTTCCTAGCCTTCCCGGCCTGCTCAGCCTGCTCAGCCTGCCCAGCCGATACGCGTTTCTTCTCCCTGGAATACAGGTAGAGAGCTGCTATTGTCGCGATGTACGGCACCATCTGGGTCAACTGCGGCGGTATCTTGGTGCTCTGAAGGCTGAGGCCCAAGCCGTCGAAGAACCCGAACACCAGCGACATGGTGAGCAGCCCTAATGGG
This sequence comes from Bacillota bacterium, assembly GCA_035351775.1. Lineage (GTDB taxonomy): Bacteria > Bacillota > DTU025 > DTU025 > DTU025 > UBA5389. The sequence goes on from DAOPWT010000051.1 coordinate 3,942, forward strand.
CGGCCACGGGTGAGTATGATCACCGCCAGCGCAATCCAGCCGCGTCCATTCGACATATTCTCCGCAAACAGTGTCACGTAGCCCAGCGACAGATACACACCGGCCAACCCGCACAGAGCTCCCGAGATCAGTATCGCTTGGGCTCGTATCCGGTCTGAGCTTACACCCACCGAGTCTACTGCCCTCGGGTCCTCGCCGGCCGCGCGAAGACGCAGGCCGTAGCGTGTGCGGAATATGTGCCATTCGATCAGGATCGCCAGAGCCAGCGTTACATAGACGAGAAACGGGTGCCCGCTCACTATCGGCCCGACGCCGGGCAGCGCGCCGATGAGCGGAATGCGAATGCGCGGTATGGCGCGGATCAAGGGCGACATGAACGCGCCCTTCACGCGGAACATCTGCCTCAGAGCATAGGTCGTGCCGCCCAGAGCGAGCATGTTGATGGCCGTGCCTGTCACGAACTCATCTGTTTTGAGGTACACGGCGAATACGGCGAACACCAAGGCGGCCGCCACACCTCCCGCCATGCCGGCCAGCATGCCCACAAACCATGAACCCGAAAGGTAGCTGCCGGCCACTGCGGTGAACGCTCCGATCAGCATCATCCCTTCCATGGCTATGTTGAACACATTAGCGTAATACGTGTACGTGCCCCCGAGCCCAGCAAGAAGCACCGGCGTGGCGGCGAGCACACTCGAACGGAGCATCTCAATGACCAGATGCACCGCGCTCACCCCCCTCCCCCCGGCCGCGCTCACGCGCAGCGCCGACTGCAGCAGCCCGCGCCCTGAGGTTCGCAGCCAGATTGTTGATGAGCAGTCGAGTTGATTCCCTGCTGGCAACGACAAAGAGCACTATGATGGCCTGCAAGACCAACGCGAATTCGCTGGGAACCGCTGTCTCCAGTTCCATGCCCATGGCGCCGGTCTGTATGGCGGCAAAGAACAGAGCATAAAGCCCTGTAGGCACCATCCCATTGGCCGCCACAATGGCGATCATCACGCCGTCCCAGGCGTAGTTGGCGCCCATGCCTTTCACGAACCGATGCTGCATGCCTCCCATGATCATCAGCCCGCCCGCAAGCCCCGCCAGGGCCCCGCTCAAAAGCATGGCGCGGGTGAAGTTGGCCTCGCTCGGGCACCCTCCCACCCTGGCGAACACCGAATTCTGGCCCATCACCCTCCATTCATATCCCAGCTTGGACCTATCCCATATGACCCACGTAATGACAAACGCGACGCACGATACGACAAACGCTGCGCTGAGCCCATCCCACATCGGCAGCCAGCTGCCCGGATTGGTCATCTTGGTCATCGGCGAGTAAGTTGCGCGATCCCACATTGGGCCAGATATCAGGTAGAGAGTGAAGTAATCGGCGATGAAGTTGAGCATCAGCGTCGTGATGAACTCATCCATATTGAACCGTCGGCGAAAGCCCGCGGCGATCCCCGCCCAGAGCGCCCCGGCCGCCAGCGCGACCATGATCGCAAGAGGGATCATCACAGGTGCCGGCAGGTCGCAAGCTATGCCAAACCCCGCAACCGCCATGGCGCCGATCAGGAACTGGCCAGGTTGGCCCAGGTTCACACAGTTGCTGCCGAACCCCACCGCAGCCGAAAGGCCGGTCAAGACAAGCGGCGTGGCCTTGTTGAGTGTAGATACGATTGCGAACTTGGAGAAAAGACTGTAGGAGAAAAGCGCAGCATAACTGGGCAAGGCCGGGTATCCCTGCGCCCACAGGATCACAAGGCCCGCGAGGAGCGCCACCCCTACCCCGGCCAGGGCCGTAAGTGCATTCTTGCTCACTTCGCGCGCGCCTCCTCTCCGCCCGGATCTGAGGCTGAGGCTGACGCGGCCTGAGCCCGCGGCCAGTGCTGGGATTGCGACTCACGAACTCCCAACATGTACTCGCCCACTTCCTCACGAGTAGTATCGGGCGGCGCCAAGTCCGCCACGATCCGGCCCCGGTGCATCACCAGAATCCGGTCGGCCAGGCTGAACAGCTCATCCAAGTCGGCGGAGATCAGCAGGCAGCCTGCGGCCGCGGCCGCGGCCGCCGTCGCGTTTTCGCCCATGTTTGCAGTCGCGCCCTCGGTCGAACCCCTCTTGCGGATGATCTCGCGCTGGATAAACTCCACCGAGCCCACGTCCACACCTCTGGTAGGCTGGTCGAGCAGGACGAAGTCGGCATCGAATAAGAACTCCCGGCCGACCACAACCTTTTGCTGATTTCCTCCTGAGAGAGACGATATCGGGGTATCGACGTTCGGCGCCAGAACGCCGAAGGTATCGACCAGGTTCTGTGCAAAGCGCCGACACTTTCCGGGGCCGAGGAGCATCCTCCACCCCGACTCGAGCCGCGGATTGAGGCGATGGTGAGTCATTATGGCATTATCCACAAGGCTCATCTTCTGCGCGCTGCCCGACGCCTTGCGGTCCTGCGGCACGTAGCACATGAGCTTGCGTCGCTCGATGACCGGCACGCCGGTGACGTCCCGGCCGCAGATCTTGACCTCGCCCGACTGGACCGGCGCCAACCCCGTAACCAGCTGTACCAGCTCGAACTGGCCGTTGCCTTCCACCCCGGCTATCCCCACAATCTCGCCCCGCCGCACCGCGAGCGACACCCCGTCCAGCCTGAGCCTACCGCCTGCGTCCATGTAGCTCAAATCGCGGGCCTCGAACACCACATCGCCGCAGTGCGCAGGGGGTTTGTCTACTGAGAAGACTACGTCCCTGCCTACCATGGCCCGGGCAAGATCCGCCTTGCCAAGGCCCCGGTTTTCCCAAGTAGCGACGTGGCGACCTCGGCGCATCACAGTGATAGTGTCCGACAGCTCAAGCACCTCGTCGAGCTTGTGGCTGATGAAGATGATCGTCTTGCCGGCGGCGTTCAGATCGTGCAGGCGCCGGAACAGCTCCCCCGTCTCCTGAGGGGTGAGCACAGCGGTAGGCTCATCCATGATCAGCACATCGACATCGCGGTATAGCAGCTTAAGGATCTCAACCTTCTGCTGTGCGCCCACGGATGTGTCGCGTACCCTGTCATCGATGTTGAGGTTCAGGCCGTAGCGGTCGATGAGCGACTGCACGCGCCGGCGCGCCTCGGCATTTCGCAGCGCGCCTAGCCGCCCTACGGGCTCGGCTCCGAGTATCACGTTTTCGTAGATGGTATAGGAAGGCACCAGCATGAACTCCTGATGTACCATTCCGATTCCGGCGGCCACCGCCTCGCGCGGGCTGGCGTACCGCACGCGGCGGCCCCGGAGACTGATCTCACCGCTGCTTGCAGGGATCATACCATACAAGACCTTCATCAAGGTCGATTTGCCCGCCCCGTTTTCGCCGATGAGCGAGTGGATCTCGCCCTCCTTGATTGTCAGATCGACGTGGTCGAGGGCGAGAGTATCGGGAGGATACACCTTGATGAGCGAACGCATCTCGATGAAGTGATCGTCCAAGTGACTTGGCACCTCCAGGATATCAGACAAGGCGCAGAGCAGGGCCTGCTGCGCGCTGCCATTGGTCGGCCCTGCCCCACGCCGGATACACTTCGCGTTGGCTCACGAGCACTCGGCTGACCTGCGCGCCGCAACTTGCCCGTGTGCCCCAGATTATCGGCTATTGATACTTCTTCACCTTGATCTGCCCCGACTTGACCTTCTCCTGGATTTCCAGGACGCGCTGGAGAGACTTGGCGGGCAGGATCTTCTGCGTATGCTCGTCGATGGCGAGCCCCACTGCGCCTTCCTTGAGGCCGTATTCCAGCACCACGCCCGGCTTGTACGTGCCGTCGACGATGGTCTTGAACACGCCGTAAATGGCGTCTCCCACATTCTTCAGGTCAGAGGTGACCACATGCCCCGGTTGCAGCGGGTTCTGGTTGGAGTCGACGCCGATGGCGTACTTGCCTTCCTCCCGGGCCGCCTCGAGCACGCCTGAACCGGTGAGCGCAGCTATCTGGAAGACGATGTCGGCCTTCTGCGAGTAGAGCTGCTTGGCAGCCTGCTTGCCACGGACCGGGTCGTCCCACGTTCCGGCAAACACTGTTTTGACCTCGATATCCTTGTCGATGTATTTCGCGCCCTGCTCATAGCCGTAGATGAATGAGCGTATCACAGGGTCGTCCTCGCCGCCCACCGCGCCGATCACCTTGTCGGGGTTGACGCCGCGGATGGAAGTATCCGTGGTCACCAGGCCTGCAACGACGCCGGCCATGAAAGCCCCTTCCTCTTCCACAAAGTCCACGCTGGTGATGGTCTTCTTCTTGTTCTCGACTACGGTGTCGACATTCACCCAGTACTTGGACGGATACTGGTCGGCATATTGCATGAGGAGATCCTCATAGCCGTAGGAGATAACGAATATGGCGTCCGCGTTCCACTGTATCGCAGCCTGAAGCGCCTGCGGATACTTGGCGGGGTCGAAGTTGCACTCGATAGTGCGAGTCTGGACCTTGAAATCCTTCGCTATCCTATCGATGCCCGCCTGCCCCGAATCGTAGAAAGACAGGTCGCCCAAGGCGCCGTTGATGATGTACGCGACCTTCTTGGGCGCCGCCGACGATGCGCCAACCGCCAGCGCCGCGACGATCGCAAGCGCCACGAACACAACTGCCAGCCGGTTCTTCATTGTTCACCCTCCGATAACCGCGCCGCATAGGCACAGCGCGGGTTTGTAGTTTTCGGCGCACTGCATCAGCCGTGCGCCGCAGTATACTGTGTTTACTTCGTCGCCAATGCCAGTAATCCTGTGTTCTCCACCGCCTGCCAATTTCGTCGAACATGCGGCAAACAGTCGCAGCAGATCTTCCCAGTATGTTCTAGCGTGCAGAATTCTGATAAGCAATGTATATGAACCCCACCTCGCAGGGTGTGTGCAACACCTGTCGGCCACACGACAAGTTGCCTTCGGTACGCGTCCCTCGATGGCTTTCGCCATAATCGCTACGCGCACCCTCGCCTCGCCTCTCCTTCGCGGCTATCGTTTCTAGCAGCGCCCAGGGTACTGTTCAGCTTCAGGTTCGTTCAGCTTCACGTTCATTGACTTCCCATCGTTCTCCGCATATAATGAGTTTACCGAACATATGTTCTATAGCGGAGGCGTATCAGAATGCGCTCTATCGCTTACATACATATCCCGTTCTTGCATTCCGCCGCTCACACGCTGCTCGATCCCAATCTTCGGGGCAAATCTTTCGCGGCGGTCAACAAGAACACCGTCATAGGAGTATCGCCTGAATTATCGGCAGCGGGAGTGCTCTCGGGGGCGACGCGCAGGCACGCGCGGCAAGCATGCCCGGGGGTGATCTTCATAGACCAGGAACCCGATGCCTACCCGCGCCTCGTCAGCAAGGTGTGGGATATCTGCTACGAACATACTCCACTTGTTGAGCCCATCGCTGTAAACGGCGCATTCGCCGACTTCACCGGGTGCGGCGACACCCGGGCAATAGCCAATTCCATCGTGGTTGAATCTAGGGATAAGGCGGGTCTAGAAGTTCGAATAGGTCTGGCGGGCAATCGGCTCACGGCTAGGGTTGCAGTAGAAGCGGATGTGGGGATGGGCGTGAGCGTCGCTGCCGGCGTAGCTGTAGGTCCCCATCCAGAGCAGGTAATCACAGTCGCGTTCGGTTCGGAAGAGCGGTTTCTGTCGAAGCTGCCGGTTAGTTCGCTCTGGCCACTATCGCCGGATACTGTCGACAAGCTCATAAAGCTGGGGATCAACACAGTTGGCCAACTACAAGCGGTTCCCTTATCCATGCTCACCTCCCAGCTGGGCGAAGCAGGCCTTGCGGCTCACTTGTTGAGCCGGGGCATCGACCGATCCCCGGTTCGTGCAGCATACCCAGAGGAAACGATTGAATGCTCCATGTCGTTCGACTTTCCCGTATGCGAGTGGCCCGACCTGGAGCAGTGCCTGCGTGTATGCGCTTCTGAGATCACCGCTAGGCTCAGTGCTTTGGGCAGTCGCGCTGTATCCTGCATCGAACTCGAGCTAGAAACGGGGCAGCCCGTGAGCGCCGCCGGCGGCGCATCCTCAAAGGGCGCCGGGAACAGCGGGGGTAGTACAGATAGTGCGGGCAGCAGGGATAGCAGGAACAGCGGCCCGGCATTGAAGCGCCATTACTTTCGCCGCCCCACCGACTCTTTGCAGCAAATCACGCGAGCTGTGATACATGCCGCCGAGGGCAGAGTGTCCGGGCCGGTGTCGACAATACGCGTCCGCGCTTCCGGTCTAGTAGCGCCCGCGGCGGTACAGCTGTCCATATTCGGCCCGGCAGCACAACCCGAACCCGGGCAACGTGAACTCGAGAACGCGGTGGAGTCTATACGGGAGAAATTCGGCGTGAAAAGCGTAATCACCGCAAATACGCTCGTAAAGTCGCGGCGCGACCGCATGCTGGCGGAATCGTTGCTCTAGTCTCTCCCACTATGTAGGCAACAACATGGCAGCGATAGTCTTGTTCGAGGGTGACCACTAGTGAGGCCCCCGGAGTTTCTGGGTTCGCGGGGCCCTGGGTTCGCGGGGCCCTGGGGCATCCTCGCAGAAAGGGCCTTTTAGCTGGGCTAGCTACGATGGTCGTGGGCAAACATGGCCTGAGCTGCGATAGTGTCATTTTTCATCGATAGTTTTGGAGATACCATCAGTTTTTGAGTACATCGATTTCGGAGGAGTGCCCAACCGCCTCCGAAACACCAAAACGGGGGGGTATCCCATCGGTCCGGGCGCGAAATCGGGCAGCCGGACAGACATGATATCCCATAATGCGGATATGATTGGCGGATCGACACGGGCGATGGCTCTTCCTTCCCGCATGTTTCCATATAATAGGCGCCAGATGCCCCTGAGGGTGCCTCTGGCAATGCCAATCCGCCCCCTGGAGGCCCGAGTCCAAATGCATGTACTCAAAAACTGCGCCTATCGGCAAAACTATCGTCAAAATCTGACGGTATCTCTGTTTGGATACCCCCAGGGGTATGCGGTTGGGCTACATTGATCGCCTTTGCGCCCCGATCCATCCCTGGATCTGTCATCGGATCTGCCCCTGGGTCTATCCCCGGGTCCCATTCTGCCCCAGCTGTCTTCGTTCTGCTCCTGGCGGGGCTGCGTACCGGAAGCCAGATCCGAAATCAGATGATGCCGGCAGATGAGCTGACAAGAGCGCGCTCTCAGTCCGGCAGATAGGACGTGATTTCTATGGCCAGGAAAGTAGATACCCGCGTTCGTGTTGTAGAAGGGCCCGCCGGTTCGCCATCCCGGTTCTACTGGCCGGACAAGTGGCGCCCGGTCGTACAGGTCATCGATTACTGGCGCGAGTCGGGTGAATGGTGGGACGGCGAAGAGGAAAAGGACTACTACCTGATCACCTTGGCGGGAGGGGGCTGCTATGAGCTGTGCCGCGAAGCCCCGGGCGAATGGGCGCTGTCGCGGGTGCTCGACTAAGCATATGAAAGACTTCGTCCATCTCCACGTCCATTCCCAGTATTCCTTCCTCGACGGCGCGGA
>DAOPWT010000052.1:0-11259 GCA_035351775.1 Bacillota bacterium
CACCGACATCCTCATCGACGGCCCCTTCATCCAGGCACTTGCAGATCCAGGCCTGGCCTACCGGGGTTCGCGGAACCAGAGGATCATCCAAGTACATACGCATGTGGGCGGTGCCAGCCCGCGTCTGCCAAATGTGCGGCGTCCTGTGTGACTTCGAGGGTTCCGCTGTGATTCCCGTTTCTGTCGCGAACGGCCATGTGCCGGATGTAGATCTTGAGGAATGTGCGGATATTATGCCCGGGCACGATGCCGGGTCGCGGCATGAAGCCAGGCCCCTAGATGGCCTGGCTTCGCCTTTACCTCCCACGGAGTGCCTCAATCAGTATCCTGGACTCTTCAAAGTCTAAATCATATTCTGCGTCTGAACTAGTGAGTTGTAGAGTGAATCATACACGGGCAACATCTCTTGGTACTTCTCGTAGTAGTCCTTCCTAGGCAGGTAAACATCTGAAAGACGAATATGCCTATCAACATCGGCTATGTCGGATATGAGCCCTGTGGCCACCATGCCGATGAGAGCGGCCCCCCAGGCAGAGCCGTCGGGCTGCGACGACCCCAGCATCTTGCGGCCGAAGAAGTCGGACGTAGTCTGGACCCACTCAGCCGACGAGGTGAACCCCCCAGTCACGACGATTCTCATGTTCTCGCCATCTTCGACAAGGCATTCATACGCCGAACGCAGTCTGTACGATATGCCTTCTACCAGCGCTCGAACTAGATCCGAACGTCTGGTGCTGAACGTCATTCCGAACATCGCCCCGCGTAGCCTGGGGTTGAGATTCGGGCTCCGCTCGCCCCCGAGGAATGGAAGGAAGTACAGACCGTTAGCCCCCGGCGGTGTTTCCCGCATGATCTCATTTACCGTATGGTAAGGGTTCAGGCCGCGCGCCGTGTCGGCAGCGATCTCTCCGGAGTAGAACTCCGACACCAGCCAGTTGAAGGCCCCGCCCGCATCCTGCACCAGCACACCATGGAGCCAGCACCCGTCTGCAAGGTAGTAGCACCACGTCTCGCCATGGCGGGATACTGCCGGGCGATCCGTAGCGCGCCTTATGGCGGCGCCCGTCCCTACGGTGAGGCTCACCCCTTCTTTGCCTGCACCGACGGTTGCCAGATGAGCGAGCGCGCCGTCGGCTGCTCCCGTCACGATCACAGCACTCTCCGCAAGACCCAGCTCCCGCCTGATCTCAGGCCTGATGCTGCTGATCACGTGGGTTGGCTCCACCAGAGCCGAGAACATGCCGCGGGTAACGCCCAGCAGGCTGAGAAGATCGTCATCCCATTCCATAGTCTCGTTGTTCAGCAGCCCTGTGCCTGAGGCAACCGAAAGGTCGACAACGTACTCGCCGGTCCACCGGCGAAGCACGTATTCCTTTATTGAGACGAACCTTCGGACCCTCGCCCATACATCGGGCATCTCTTCCCGCAGCCACGCAAGCCTCGCTGGGAAGTACATTGGGTGTATCGAACATCCGGTCCGCGCCCGGATTGATGGGCCGTCAACGACCCTCGCCAGCGCTTCGCTGTACTCGATGCTCCTGGAATCCGCCCAGGTAATGAGAGGGGTCACCGGAGCATCTCCACCGTCCACGCCTATGAGGCTATGGAAGACAGAGCACAAAACGACAGCCGTGATACACGACTTCGGCAGGCCGGAGGCTTCGATAGCCTCCCTGACCGTCCTGTGTGCTGCCGAACACACTTCATCTGCGTCCTGCACTGCTGCACCGGGTATGGAATGATCCGTTCTGTAAGACTCCTCAGAGCGCGCCATCACGCACCCATCGAGCCTGTACACCACCGATCTGCAGTGCGTCGTTCCTATGTCTACAGCTACGATGTAATCACCCATGGCTACCTTATCCGCTCCTGTTGCCTTACAATGGGAAGGATCTCTCCACCATTGCTCAAGAAGGCGATCTTTGCGTCGGCGCCTACGACGTCGCGAGCGAGGCAGATGGCCGACGCGGCGTTTTCTGCGTACACAAATCCCAGTCCCTCAGTAGTCGCGCGGTCTAGGCCCTTCGACACAAGGATAGTCTTGGCGCGATCCACGATGATACGCCCGACGTGCATCAAGTGCGCAGCGACAGTCATGTCGGGCAGCTCTCCTCTATCCACCATCGACTGTATCTCGCGCGCGCCGTGATAGCCAGTTGCTTCCACTACGGGGTGCTGATGTGATACGCCTTCCTCAAGCCCCGCCACTAAGATTATGACGCCTCCCCGTCTGACCAGGCAGTCTGCGGCAAACAGCCCCTTTACGGCCTGCCACAGATCCAGATCAGAGGGATATGCTTCAGAGACGACTATGTCGGCCTCACAGGGTACATTCACCCCGAAAACGCTCTCCGACACACGGCAACCGACGCGATGGGCTTCGACGAAATCGCCGGCGAGCAACCGCACCATTCGTCCTCGCCGATCAAGTACTGCATTGAACAGGTAATCCAGGCCCACCATTGACGCAACCGTGTCGATTTCCACCCTGACAGGGTTGTCGCGCTTGCCCATTATCTCGTAGCTGTCATACTGGGCGCTCAGCCAATGGGTCTGACCGGTGGTAATGGCGCCACACACGCCAGGCTGAACGATCTTGCCTCCACCGCCGAAGCCAGGTACTCTGTGCGGCACTATGTGGCCAACGCCTATCAGAAGATCGGCCTCCAGAGCTATCTTGTTCACGATAACGCGCGTCCCGTTGGCGGTAGTACCCAGGTCGGCCATGGCCGCAGGATTGTCCCACTCGTGGTCGACCACTTGGTAGCTGCCGCACACACAGTCGCCGTACTTAGCCCGCTTCTCTTCGATGGTCATGGCCCTGTGCGTCCCAGTTGCGACCAGCAAACGCACATCCTTCTTCGGTATCCCACACCTCGACAGGCGGCGAAGAATGCCCGGGAGGATGGAAGCCGTGGGCGTCACACGAGTATTGTCGTCTACCAGAATGACCGTCTTCTGACCCCTTCGCGCAATCTCCTCGAGAGGAGGCGCCCCTATCGGCGACTCCATGCCGACCTCGATCAACTCGCCAACGTCTGCACGAGCGTTGCTCGATTCTGACGGGGCGTACGCCCCGAGGCACGCATCATCTGGTACTGTAACGGCTCCGAAGTCTGGTCTAGTGAAAGTGAATTGCAATGAGATCCCCTCTCAGAAAGTCACGACTATCTTGATAGCATCTACGTTCTTCGATTCGGCCAATTCGAAAGCCGCTGCGACCTGGTCAAACGGGATCCTGTGAGTGATCGCAGGCGATGGATCGACACGCCCCTCGGCCATCAGGTCCACAACGTATTCGAACTGGTGATTGCTCATCCGCGATCCGTATACGTCAAGTTCCTTCTTGAGTATGGGAAGACAGCGTGCTCCCACGTCGGCCGGCGAAAGCCCCAGCACTACAGCCCGGCCGCCGATTTTCACGGCCTCGATGGCCTGGTCGATCGCGGGCTGGCTGCCCACTGCGTCTATGGATACGTCCGCACCTGCCCCAGAGGTAGCCCCAAGCACCGCCTCACGCACGTCATCTTTCATCAGGTCCAGCGTCAGGTCGGCGCCCATCTGCTGAGCCACCTCAAGTCGTCGTGGCACTGAGTCGACTATCGCCACCCTCGCTCCGCGATCTTTGGCTACCGCCAAAGTTGCCAGGCCTATGGGGCCCGCCCCCAGTATCAGCACGAAGTCCCGAGCGCACGTGCGCGCTCTGAAATTGGCCTGCGCGCCAATGGAGAGTGGTTCTGCAAACGCGGCGATCCAGAAGGGTATCGAATCGGGGATCACAAAGACCTGTTCCTCATTTACCGCCACGTAGTCGGCAAACCCGCCGTTGACATGTACGCCCAGAACCTTCAGGTGCTCGCACACATTAGGCTTTCCGGCAAGGCACGTTCTGCATGTTCCGCAACTGATGGCAGGATCCAGCACAACATGGTCGCCGACCTTGACCTTTCGAACCCCTTCCCCTATCTCCGCTACTTCTCCGGCTATCTCGTGGCCTAGAGCCGACGGGTACACCATCGACGGCTGCAGGCCATGGTACGCGTGAATATCGGATCCGCATATGCCAACTGCCCTCGGCCGTACCAACACGCGCCCCGGTCCGCACTGAGGTTGGGGTATCTCGCACAATCTCACCCTACCGGGCGCTTCAAGCATGAAACCGCGCATCTTCATCCTCCTGACGGGCATGTACTCGACCTAGCCTCTCCCTACCTAGCTGTCCAGCCTCCATCGACTATGAGAGTCTGCCCCGTCATCATCCTCGATGCATCGGACGCCAGGTACACAACGGCGCCGCACATGTCGATGGGCTCGGCGATTCTGTGCAGCGGAGTGTTGTCGAGGACGAAGTTGCGGAACTCCTCGTTCTTTAGGACTTCCCAGGCAAGCTTGGTCCGCGTGTAGCTGGGCGCAAGGGCGTTTACGTTGATGTTGTACGGGGCCCACTCAACGCCCAGGATACGCGTCATGTGCACCAGCGCCGCCTTAGAAGCGCCATATATGCACCGACCGGGTATGGACGCAAACCCGAGGTGCGATACGATGTTGATGATCTTGCCGTAACGGCGTTCGATCATCCCCTTGGCGACCGCCTGGGTGAGGAAGAATGTGCCTTTGGCGTTGAGGTTCATCGTCGATTCCCATTGCTCCTCAGTTGCCTCGAGCGAAGGCGTGGGGTGACTCGTTCCGGCACAGTTCACAAGGATATCGATTCTTCCGAACCGTTCGCATGTGGCCTCCACGATCTCGCATGTGCGCGCGGTGTCGGCAACATCACACGGAAGGCAGTCAGCTTCTCCGCCTCTGTCGCTAATCGTTTCGCACACCGTCGCCAACTCCGACTGGGTTCTGCTGACGAGAAACACCTGAGCGCCCATATCGGCCAAGGCTATCGAAAACGCTTCCCCGAGCCCGCGTCCTGCGCCGGTCACCAATGCAACTCGGCCATCCAGCCTGAACAAGTCGCGAACGCTCACGTCGGAAACATCAGCTATAGTGCCCATCGTACTGTACCTCCTGCAGTCCCTACTGTAACTTCATCTACAACTCCGTCTACGGCTTCGTAGATACTGCCGCCTGCAGTTGTGCTTGTCTGGAAAGGGCAGCCTATGCGGCTGTCCTCTTCGAACTGCCGTTCCGAGCTCCGCGAATCACCTTCACTAGCGGACCGCCGATCATCAACACCAGGCTGGCCACGAGGACGATCGAGATTGGCCTGGTGAAGAAGGGTCTGAATGCGTACTGTCCCGCGTAAAGCGCGCGTCGGAAATTCAGATCTGCCAGAGGTCCCAGAATCATGCCGAGAGCGAGAGGAGCAGCCGGAATCTTGAGCCTACGCATGCCCAGCCCAAGCAGGCCGAACGCGAGCATTGTATAGACGTCGAACATGCGGATGCTGATGGCATATGATCCCACCACAGAAAGAACGATCACCACCGACATGATCGCGCCGACAGGCGCTTCAAGGACCTTGTTGATTACGGTAGTCAGTCCGACTCCCTGCAATTGTATGAAGACGTTCGTGATGAACAGAGCTGCCGCTATGAACCCGACCATCTCCGGGCTATCGAAGAAGAACGTCGGGCCGGGTCGCAGGCCGTGCAGCCTCATGGCGCCTATGATCACCGCTGTCACAGCGCATCCGGGAATGCCCAGAGTCAGCAGAGGGATGAACACGCCGCTGCAGGCAGCGTTGTTTGCGGTCTCGCTGGCCATCAGGCCTTCGTAACTGCCGTTGCCGAACTTCTCAGGATGCTTGCTGGTTCGCTTGGCGGCGCCGTATGCTGTCCACGATGCAATGTCGGGGCCCACCCCGGGAATCGCCCCGATTATCGTGCCGATAATGCTGGACCTGATGAAAACGCCCAGTCCGGGCGGGGTCAGCATCATCTTGAAGCTCGTCATTGTCATCTGCCATAGGCTCTGCTTCTTCTCTCCTGTATCCTTTATCAGATGACTCTCAGGCGCCATTATCGAATCAATTGCCTCCGCAAATCCGAAGAGACCTATCATCGCAGGCACGAGCGAGATTCCGCCCATGAAGCTGGTTCGCCCGAAAGTGAATCTCGCAAACCCGTGGATTTCGTCCATGCCGATATAGGAGAAGAAAAGCCCCAGGAGCCCAGCGATGAGCCCCTTGATGAAAGTCGATGTTGTAAGGCTGGAAGCGATGACGACACCGAACATCGCAAGCCAGAAATACTCCCACACCCCGAACTTAAGCGAAAGCGCCGCTATCATGGGAGTGGTGAAGAGCAATGCCAGCAACCCGAACATTCCGCCTCCGGCCGACACGCTCGTGGCGACTATCGAGGCAAGCGGGCCCTCGCCCTTCTTGGCCAGGGGGAATCCGTCTAGGGCCGTAGCTGCCGATGACGGAGTGCCCGGAACATTGAGAAGTATCGCCGACCTGGATCCTCCGTAGATTGCCCCAAGATACACGGATATCAGCACTGCCAGGGCGGATGTCCTGTCAAGGCTGTAGGTCAACGACACTAGGAGTGAGACCGCCATAGTAGCGGTCAGCCCTGGTAGGGCTCCAACTACTATGCCTAGAAAACAGCCGCAGAAGAGATATGCGAGTGACGCTGGAGCGAAGGCTGCTCCCACCATTCCGAATGCCTTGAACATTTGTTGCTCCTCCCTACATCGCCTGTTGCCCTTGCACGCATTACGGAAGAGGCAGCATGAGCACGTATCTGAAAGCGGCGTAGATGCCTGCCGTGACGGCTACGCTCGTAATTACAGCCGGAACCGGACGCAGTCGTCCAAAAGCCATAGACATCACGACTAGGAAGATGATCGTGGCAATGACGAACTTCAGCCATGGGATGAGCGCGAAGACGTACAGGAGGCTGAGGCCCAAAGCCGCCAGGAATCTCAGCAGTCTTGAGATGCCGGACTTTTCTTTGAGCGGCTTGACCAGATCATCTACTTCGCGCCGGATCCCCGCCTTTTTCAGCCTAGAGAACGATTCTGCAGTCCAAATCGCGCTGCACAATGCCAGGAGCGCCGATACTATCAGCGGAAACGCTCCTGATCCAGTCCAGAACTTGTCGGCAATAGGCATCTTCGCCGATACAGTCGCGAAGTAGACGAACACGAGAACAAGCAATGCGCCGACACTTGTCTCAACTACTAGCATCGTATTCACCTCTGAGGTGCGCTGCCGCACGGATGCACAGCAAAGCTGGTAATGATCGCAGTTGCGTGCCGCCGAGCGGGCAGCCGGGAACCCCAGCCGCCCGCCGACTTGACCTCAGACCACACAGTCGCTGCATGCAGCATGCAGTCGCTGCTTATGGCCTGGCAATGCCGAACTCTGCCGGCGATTTCGGAGCTATGCCCAGATCATACAGAAGCCAAGCATTCACCGATGTGCTCTTGTCAACATAATCCGCAGCTGCCTTGCCCGTGAGCCCGACGTTGGCAAAGTAGCTTTCCTTGACGAACTTCGCGAACTCGGGAGTAGATACCGCGTAGTCGTACGCCTTCTGGATCTTCTCGACTACCGCAGCTGGTGTATCCTTGGGAACCGAAATGCCGACCCACCCGCCGAATGGGAGGAACTGCTTGAGCGCGGGGTATACCTGGCCTATGGACGGTACCTTGCCGACGCCCGCCAGTTCCACTTCCTCGCCGCCAAAGTACGCCAGTACGCGAAGCCTCTTGCCCAGTATCAGCTCGATCGCCTCAGGAAGACCGCAGGCGCCGACGTCAACTTCGCGCTTCATCGCGGACACGGCCGCCGGGTTTCCTCCTCCCATCGGGACTAGCTGCGGCGCCTTAGTACCCAGCGTGTTCGCGAAGAGCATCACGGCCCTGGTCCATGCGCATCCGCGTGCCGCGACAGCTACGGTAATCTGGCGTTTGTTCATGTCGGCTACCATGTCCTGAACCGTCTTGTAAGGAGAATCAGGATGGACCACAAACACGGCAGGCACTGCCACCGATACTCCGAACACGTGCCAATCCTTCGGGGTGAACTTCGACTGCTCCATCACCGCGATGCTAGTGATGTCGGTAGGCTGCGTCAGAACGGTGTACCCATCGTGGGGAGCGTCCCAAACATACTGGTGCCCAACCGCCGTCGCGGCGCCGGGCATGTTAGTAGCAGCCATGGGGACTCCGAGTGCCTTCTCCATATGAGGTTTCAGGGCGCGTGCGATTAGGTCCGTGGCTCCGCCCGGCGCGAACGGTATGATCAGCGTAATCGGACGAGACGGCCACGGCGCAGCGGCGCCAGTGGAACCAACTCCGGCGATGACTAGAGCAACAACCAAGGAACTGAACAGTGCGATCCTTACTGTCTTCCGCCCTATCATGAATGCGTCCCTCCTAATGGTAGTGTGATGACTAGACTCGACGCCTTCTGCAACAGATTCCCGATGACACTACTGGCACAGCTTAGCCGCCCGGCGATCACCTCCGGTCATGAATCATGGCCCCGCTCCGCAGCCTCCGGGTTCACGGCATGCGAAAGGTCCGCCCCGGTCGCGAGCTCGGCTGCGACTTTGCAGGCGGCGCGCCTCATGGCCTCAAGTGTATCGTAGGTGTAGGCAGCCACATGCGGCGCAGCAATCACCCGGGGATGCAGAGCTAATTCGCTTCCTACAGGTGGTTCATGATCGAATACGTCCAGAGCCGCGCCCGCGATTCGCTTCTCGTTTAGCGCCTCAAGCAGTGCCGCTTCGTCCACGATACCTCCCCTGGAGGCGTTGATGACGAAAGCCGTAGGCTTCATCATGCTGAGCTCGCGAGCCCCAATAAGGCCCCGGGTGCCTACTGTGAGCGGAACGTGTATGGAGACGAAATCCGCGGCAGTCAGCAGGTCATCCAGGCAAGCGTAGCGGCCTCTGCACGATGCCTCAAACTCGGGAGACTGCATCACGTCGTACCCGATGATCTCCATGTCCAGGCCCGAGCAAAACCGGGCTAAGGTCCGCCCTATGGCGCCGGTGCCGACTACACCCAGAGTCTTTCCGTGAACATCGTATCCAACGGCTCTTTCCCAGCGCCCGGACTTAATCACCGCATCGTACTCGGGAATCAGCCTAGCCGAGGCCATGATGAGGGCCAGGGCGAACTCTGCCACGGCCTCCGTATTCACCCCCGGCAGCCTGCCCACTAGTACTCCGCGTTTGGTGCACTCAGTGACATCGATGTTATCGATGCCCACCCCGAACTTGACAACTGCCCTGAGATCGGGGAATCGAGAGAGGAATCGTTCGTCGATTCTGTCTGTTCCGGTTATCACTGCCTGGTATCCGGGTAGAGGTTCTGCCGAACCGAGAGACGCAGAGTGAAACGAAACCTCGTATCCCTCGGAGGTCGTCCAGTGCAGTTCCTCCTCGCTTCGGCTTATGCCGGCCTGGAAGGAATGGCTTGTCACAAGTATCCTTAGTTTCATCTGAACCACCATCTACATTGCGCAGCCTGCTGTGTGCGGCGCTATATCATGCCCAGATCCGCAAGAGCCTTCTTCACCTTGGCCATCACTTCATCGCCCGCGGGGAGGAACGGGCTACGGACTGTTCCGCCATCGATTCCCCTGAGCTTCAGAACCTCATGACATATCGGCACCGTCGGGCCGAGCTTGATCGCGTCGCGTAGAGCCAGCACAACCATCTGAAGCTCATTGGCGCGGTCGTACTTGTGCGCTAGGACAGCGTCATAGAGTTCGCGGACCTTCTCCGGGTATACGTTTGCGACTCCCGATACGACTCCCCTGGCTCCGCACATCATTGCGGGGAACATGATGCCCTCAGTGCCGACTATCAGGTTGAAATCGGGGTTATTCACGGCCTCAGCGAACTTGTAGAAATTGAGGATGTCGAATGAGCTGTCCTTGAGGCCCGCAAGACCGTGATCGGCGAGATCCTTGATGAGCTTAGGGCTCAGAGGGTTCCCAGAGGTCTTGGGGTTGTTGTACGCATATACTGGGATTTCGACGGCATCTATCAATGCCATATAGTAGCCTCGTAGTTCCTGCTGAGTGTATGTGTAGTAGTACGGCGCGATGCTGGCCACTGCGTCAGCTCCGACCTGCTCTGCGTGTTTTGCCAGTTCCACCGCGGTTTCGGTGTCGGCGCAGCCGACCTGGACGATGATGGGGATCCTTCCGGCGGCCTGGTCCACACAGATCTCAGCAACCTGCTTCCTCTGCGCGGGAGTCATGATCAGGCCGGAGCCGTAAGTCCCGCAGATGAACAGCCCGTTAGCCCTGGTCGACAGGAACTCTACAGTGTTCCTAACGCCCTTTTCGTACACTTCGCCGGACTCGGTGAATGCTGTGAGCATTGGAGGTATGACCCCACCGATGGTCCGCTTCGCTGTTTTTGTGCCCATCCCTTGTACAACCTGCCTTTCGAATGTTGCTTACTTCAATGTTCTGAGACCGTTTTCGGCTCAGAAACTTGCTGCGTGCTTTCGCGAACGTTGTACGACACTTTTTCAAGGTGCTCCAGTGTAGCAGCAAATGCTTCATCAGAGTCGTGATTCAGGATGGCGGCCAGAATCCGCTCGTGATACGCCATGGCAGTCCCTACGGCGCTAGGTATGAAGATAGTAGTCTTCATAGTATTTAGAAGCATCTTCTGAATGCTACGTTCCACCTGGTATATTATGGAGTTCTTTGACGCCTTACATATTGTGAGGTGAAATGCCAAGTCAGAGGCGGAAGTCTTGGAGGTGTCGGTCAAGCTCAGGTGCGATTTCATTTCCTCAAGGGCCTCGCGCATCTCGCACATGTCCTTTTCTTCTGCGCGCTCCGCTGCCAGCTTGGCTGCCATGGGTTCTATGGCCTGCCTAGTCTCGAGGAGTTCGAGCATCAGGTCGCTCTCGGATGGAGGCAGGAAGCGTAGGGGCTGAGATATAAGCCGTGCATTGATGTCTTCCCTGATGAACGTGCCCTCACCCTGCTTTATCTGGATGACGCCCATTAGCGATAGACCCTTAAGCGCTTCCCTGAGAGTTGCTCTACTCACCCCAAGCTGGCTCGCGAGTTGCCTCTCTGGAGGGAGCTTGTCGCCAGGCCTTAAGCTGCCGTCCGAGATAACCTCGCGAAGCTGAGCGATGACATCATCGTACAGGGTTACCTTCGACGCTTGCCTCAACATGCAAGTCACCTCCGGAATAAGCGTGAGTGCCTCTATCCATACACCCGGTCATCTAGTCATCAGGTGGTCTGACCACTAATTCTACGCAAATTCGATTATTCCTTCAGTCAGATCAGATTTTCTTCGACCATCGCAGGCAACC
>DAOPWT010000053.1:0-11211 GCA_035351775.1 Bacillota bacterium
AAGTACGCCTGGACTAAGTATTTGAAGTATCCCTGTGAGAGCCGTATTCATGCTCCACCCTCCAGTCCCGCCGTAGCCTGTAGCCGTGATCGGGGCCAGGCCGTTGTCGTCCTGGCCCCGACGGCGAGTTTGCTCACAGGTGCTGTCTTATTGCTTTATATCCATATCCTTTAGCAGATCGGTGTAGTACGCTTTTCTGGTCTGGATGAACTTCGTGTACTCTGCGGGACCCATGAACTCGAGGTCGAAGGCGAGTTCGGCCATCTTCTTGGCGAATTCAGGATTCTTGTTGACCTTTTCGAATGCGTCGGCAATGATCTTCACGATATTCTCAGGCGTGTTCGGCGGTACCGACACTCCGCGGTAGGCGCCCTCCACAATATCGTAGCCGAGTTCTTGGAAGGTCGGGGCATCCGGGAACACAGCCGAGCGCTTCGGCGCTGCTACAGCCAGGATTCTGAACTTATCGAGCTGCTGAGCTGCCATCGTGGTGTAGGTCATCAGGCCCGTTACGTGCCCGCCCAGAAGCGCCGGGGTGGCTGACCCGGACCCAGTGAAGGGTATGTAGGTCAGTTTGACTCCTGCTGCCTTCTCAAGCTCGATTGTGCCCAGGTGGTTCGCGGTCCAGCTGCCGCTGCCGCCCAGTGTGACGGCGCCGGGGTTCTTCTTGGCAAATGCAATGAAATCGTCCAGCGTCTTGAAAGGACTGTCCTTCTTGACCACAAGGGCGCAGGGAGTGCTCTCAAAGCAATAGACCCTCTTCAGCTGCTCAGTTGTGTAGCCTGCGTCACCGCGCTGCATCGGCTGAAGAATGGTGTGCGGAAGATTGTCGCCTGCTATCGTGTATCCATCGGGCTTAGACCTGATTAGCTCCGACCAACCCACCGCGCCGCCGCCGCCCACCTTGTAGGTTATGACGACTTTGGCCTTCAGGACTTCCTCTAGATACTTCTGCTGAAGCCTGGCCGTGATGTCGGATTCGCCGCCCGGATCGAAACAGATCATGTAGGTAATTGGCTTCTCAGGGAAGCCCGCGGCCGCAACCACCTGCCCAAACATCAGAGCAACCAGACTTAGGATCGCGACGGGTGCAAGAACTCGTGGCAGTCTCATGGGGTTTTCCTACCTCCTTCATAATCGGTTCCCGACCTAAACACAAAGACAGGTCGTCCCGCAAGGGCCGACACAACCCTTTCAGCTAACCAATGCAAGTGACATGCCAGTCGGCCTCGGGCAGGACAATGCATCGGCAACAGCCGGAACGCAGTGATCTCGTGCACTCGCGTGCAGACTATGTTACAGCAATGTTACGAAGATGAAACGCGACGCTAACGTTCGGGTGTAGCATGATCTCTGAGCTTTCGCCATAGAGTCACCCGGCTGATACCGAGTCGCTCCGCGGCGACGGTTCTGTTTCCTCCACATTCCTCCAGCACACGTGCGATTCGATCGAACTCATGACTGCGGACTGAGGAGCGAAGAACCTCGCGCACGGGCAGAGGATTAGCATGGGCGCCCATTGCGTGCTTCACTTCTGTGGCTGATACCGCGGGGCTTGTGCCAGATACGATGATCCTCTGTACCACATTTCGAAGCTCTCTGACATTGCCTGACCACTCATGCGCGGACATCACTGCAAGGGCAGCCGGCGTGAATCGTCGCGGTTCGAGCCCTGACTGGGCGCAGCATGTGTCCATCAAGTGTTGCGCTATGATGGGAACATCCTCCGCGCGTTCACGGAGTGGGGGCAGCGCCAATCGCAGAACATCCAGGCGGTAGAAAAGGTCCGGCAGAAAGCCGCCGTCATCAACGAGAGTCCGTATATCACGGTTGGTCGCAGCCACTAGGCGTACATCCAGCGATACCAAGCGATCGTCCCCGACGCGCATGATCCGCCTGTCCTCCAGCACGCGGAGGAATCTCTGCTGAGCAGATAGCGGCATCGCAGCAATTTCGTCAAGGAATATGGTGCCACCGTCGGCCTGCTCGAACAGGCCGGCTTTGCCCCCTCGTCGCGCTCCAGTGAAGGCACCTTCTGCGTACCCAAAGAG
The DNA here is from genome assembly GCA_035351775.1 of Bacillota bacterium. Lineage (GTDB taxonomy): Bacteria > Bacillota > DTU025 > DTU025 > DTU025 > UBA5389. The sequence continues at coordinate 2,052 of DAOPWT010000053.1, forward strand.
CTCGCTTTCAAGCAGCGTCTCAGGCAGCGCGGCACAGTTCACCGTCACAAACGGCCCATTACTTCGGGCGCTGGCATTGTGTATGCTCTGGGCGAACAACTCCTTGCCGGTGCCCGTCTCACCCATCAGCAAGATGTTGAAGTCGCACGAAGCATATGACTTTGCGGTACCAATCGCGCGTTGGATGGCTCTACTGCACCCCATTATGTCGTCGAACGTATACCGAGCCGCAGATGACCAGCTAGCCTGGCGTTTCCTCCCGTCGACCGACCGAGTGTGCGCTTCTTTGGCTCTGGGAGCCACAACCACAGATCCGATCTCCTCGCCTTCCACAATGGCAGCGTAACTCACTGCACCAGGCCCGAGGTAAATGGGCATGTCGCCGCCTGCAACCCCTACTCTGGCCGCCTGAGCCGTGGTTTGCCCGCACACGTGTTTGCCCACAGCGTCCCGCCGGCTCACACCAGTGAGTTGTTCCGCGGCGCGGTTAAGCTCGACGGCCCGTCCGTCCCGATCCACGACTAGTATGCCATCGCTAGCAGCGTCGATGGCCTGGCGGAGTACTGCAATGCGTCGCTGGAGAACCCGGGTCTTCCCGACCACATTGACGGCTTCGGAGAAGGCGAGCTGAAGGCTGTCTTCGCAAGACTCAATGAGAACGCCAGGCAATCCCGCGGCGGCCGCATGGGTTACACCACATACTCCCCCCACAATTACGCCGATGCCGTCTTCCACAGCATCTGCAATGCACGCAGCTGCCTGAGATTCGGACAATATGGGCATGTCGACGATCTGGGCGTCTAGAATGTCACTGAGAGTCGCAATATCAGGTGGGAGGGTGTTGGCAAACCTGATGATCCCCACATGTCGGCTGATCCGTACGGCCTGACGCAGGGCACGCACAAGCTCGTTGGAGATGAAAGGTATGTTAACGACCGGAACACACACGTCAGATGCCTGGGTAATCAGCAGGGCAGTTCCGCCCCTACTCACAACCACCCGAGCTCCATGCTCCGAAGCATCACGCGCAGCATCCAGGCCTTCCTGAAGATTGCCGTCCACAATGGAAATGGACGAACCGAATTGGCCGGCAATCCGCCTGGCCATGTCGGCCATCTCCCTGTAGGGGGCAATCACCACAATATCAGCCATTGCGACGTCTCCCTCGGCATCGTCGTAGGGCGCCGGCGTACCGCCTTCATACCTCGTTACCGGCCAAAACGAGACTGCAAAGACTAATGTGTGTGTTGGTGCATCAAGAGATCGATGTGTACAGCGGATCTTGAATCAGTATTCAACGGCGACAGACGTTTCCCTTTGGTAGAATCATTCACAAGAGGTTTACAGCAACTTGCACCGCCCAGAAGACTAGCCCCAGCAGAAGGCCCGCTCCGCCCGGCCCCCACAACATCCGCCAGCTCGATCTGACGTCAGCTTTCAGGTACTGGACGGTCGAGATGAAGCAGACGTGGGCCGGCGACAGGAGATAGCCGCTCGACGCGGCCATGTATAAGGCGACCACAAGCCCGGCAGGGTTCGGAAGGCCGGATAGGAGGGGAACTAGCAGCGGGCCCGCTATGCCAACGGCGGGCAGATGAGATCCGATGATGAAGGCAGATAGGAAGGGCAGGGCAAAGCCGAATACGAACAGCGATAACACGCTCACCGAATAGCCTGTGCCGACAGTCGTCGAGGCAAGAACCTGCGAGTTGACGATTGTTCTTCCAAAGAAGACCGTGCCCGCAACTGTTCCGACGACCTGCCAGTCAATGCCACAGATGGCGCCCTCACGAAACCTGCGAAGAACCTCCCTCGGATAAGGCCCGTCCGAAGGCGCAGCTAGCAGGGCCGTCAATGCTCCGAGGGCTGTGGCGATGGAGAAGTTCATGGACGTTCCCACCCCGAACAGCAACACAACAAGGATAGGACTGGCCGCCAGCAGAATCGACCATACGGGATGCGCCGATATCGCTGCCCCAAATCCGGTGGCAGACTCGTTACCGGCAGTGACGCCTGCGCCTACACTCACCTTGGCGCTGCTGCAGCCAGAACAACCGCACGATCCAGTGTTCGCCTCTTCTGAATCCGAGGGCCCTATACGGAACACCCTTCGCGCCGTCAGTGCGAAAACAACCAGAGCCGCAATGGCCCCGGGCAACACAAAGGCTCTGTAGGGAACGCCGGAGATCTGCTGAATCATGAGCAGAGGTGCATAGATGGGGTATATGTAGTACCAGCCGTGGCGGAACATGACATTCGTGGTCACTCGCTGCTCCCTGCTCATGCCCAGGCTCCTGCCCACAGAATCCACAAGTGGCGCCGAGAACACCGAAGACCCGGGCACGCTCAATAGGCCCACAAGCGAGGGCAACGTGAAGGCCACAACCCGCGCATCCCGGATCACCCGACCGATGCCCCGCGTAATACCATCGAGAGCGCCCGACACATTCATTATGTTGCCAATCATAGTGATGAAGGCGATCGACACGAGCAGCGTAAGGCCAGCGGGCTCCACCACCGTTTCCCTAAGCGAAGCAGTGAGAACCGCAAGGCCTCCACCGCTGGTTGCCGCCACAATCAACCCGGCCACAGCGGCGGCAATCCCGACGTTCACCTTGTAGCGGACAGCGGCGAGTATAAGGAGAGTTCCTGCGGCAAGGCCTAGATATGACAATACAACCAGGCTCCTTCGCTATTACCTCGATCGGCTCACGGCGCCGAGCATAGTCGGCGCGACAGCTCTCGCGCCTTCCTCGCCACAGCGGTCTCGTCGATATTGACAAGCCGACCATCTTTCACGACGATCTTGCCTGCAACGATGGCGTAGTCTACAGGCCTGCAGAGGCCGATGGTGGCCAGTGCGGATGCGGGGTCGAAGTCAGCTCCTACCCACTCAAGGGTATCGGCCGTCACCAGGAACATGTCGGCGGCTTTCCCTTCCTCTATGGAGCCCAGTTCGGGTCGCCCGATCAACCGGGCGCCGCCGTTTGTGGCGAGGTCCAGGATATCCGCAGGCGTCGGAGCCTGGTTGCCGATGGCCAGCCTGTGAAGGAGATACGCGGTCCTGATTTCGGCCAGCATGTTGGAGCAGTCATTGCTCGCACTGCCGTCTACCGCCAGCCCAACAGGCACACCGGTCTGCAGTAGTCTCTCTACCATGGCCCGGCCTGAACACAGCTTCTGGTTGGAGGTTGGGCAGTGCGCCACACCGGTCTGGGTCTCTGCCAGCAGCCTGATCTCCTCGTCGCTGAAGTGAACGCCGTGGGCGTACCATACGTCCGACCCGAGCCACCCCAGCGACTCCATGTATGCCAGCGGGCGCATGCCCACCGCTTCGATACAGAAACGCTCCTCATCCAGCGTCTCCGCCAGGTGGGTGTGCAGGCGAACCCCATACTCACGTGCAAGCTCGGCAGTCTGTTTCAGAAGATCGGCGGAGACCGAAAATGGGGAGCATGGGGCCAGCGCGATCTGGCACATCGAGCCCGGATCGGGGTCATGGTAGCACTGGATCAGGCGTTGAGAGTCTCGAAGGATCTCGTCGGTGGTCTGCACCACATCATCCGGAGGCAGGCCGCCGCTGCTCTCGCCCAGCGACATGCTGCCGCGGCAGGGATGGAACCTCATGCCCAGCTCTGCCGCGGCTTCGATCTGGCGGTCGATCAGCGTCGACTCCGCCTGCCTGGGAAAGACGTAGTGGTGGTCCACTGACGTCGTGCATCCGTATTTCAGCAGCTCACCCAGCCCCGTCAGCGTGCTGTAGTACACCATTTCCGGGGTCAGCCCGCGCCATATCCGATACAGCGCTCGGAGCCAATCGAACAGCTCCAGGTTCTGTACGCCGGGGAGATTACGCGTGAAGGTCTGGTACAGGTGGTGGTGAGTGTTGATGAGACCAGGGTACACATACATCCCCGATGCCCAAATGACGTCATCGGCGACAACGTCGAGGTCATGCCCGATCCTGGAGATGATCCCGTCCTCACAGTGAATGTCCACAGAATGCGACACCTCGCGAGTCTCATTCATGGAGACTAGCGCTTCGGCATTCTTGATGAGGAGGGTTGTCATGCAGCGCTCACCTCCTTGTATGTCGGCCTCTCACTCACCCTTTGAGCGCCCCCACGGTGAGCCCGGTTAGGAAGTATCGCTGGAATATCAGGAACACGATGGTTATTGGTATCGCGGCATAGGTGGCGCCCGCCATGAGCAAGCCGAAGGCCATGGGCACTTCCTCCTGCAACATGGCCAGGCCTACCTGAAGTGTCCGCATCTGCGACGAGTTCGTGATGACAAGCGGCCACAGAAAGTCGTTCCACTCGCTCACGAAGGTGAATATCCCCAGCACCGCCAGGGCCGGCTTGGAGAGCGGCAGCACCAGACGGGTGTATATGCCGAACTCCGATGCCCCGTCGATCTTGCCCGCGTCGATGATCTCCCCGGGAAGTGTTTGCATGAACTGCTTCATGAGGAACACTCCGAAGGGCGCAGCTATGGACGGCAGTATCAGTCCCCAGTATGTATTGATGAACCGTAGCTTCGACATCAGGATATACCGCGGTATGAGCGTGACCTGCCCCGGTATCATCATTGATCCCACGTACAGCCAGAACAGGACGTTCCGCCCGGCGAACTCCTTCTTTGCAAAAGCGTAGCCGGCGAGCGACGCCACAAACAGCTGCGCGCCTGTGACCGCTGTGGCTACGATGGCGCTGTTCAGAGTCCAGCGCCCCAGGAGCTGGCGAGCTAATAGGTCTCTGAAGTTGGCCAGGCTGAGCGGCTTAGGGAGCCACTCCGGAGGCATCTTCATGACCAGCGTGGGCTGTTTGAAGGCAGTGACGACCATCCAGTAGAGCGGCATCAATGACATGACGGCCAGGGCAGCAACGATGGCGATCGCGATCGCGTCCCCCGCCCGCACTTTCTTGATTCCGGCGCGCCCGGGCGCGGGTCCCGGCGCCACGCCAGCCTGCAAAGAGGTGAGCATCAGTACTCCACCTCCTGCCCCAAGAACCTGAACTGCACGATCGCCAGCGCGAACACGATTGCGAACAACACGACCGCCTGCGCTGAAGCCAGGCCGAACCTGAACTGCTTGAACGCTGTGTCGTAAATGAGATACACCAACGTCATCGTGGAGAACTGCGGACCGCCCTGTGTCATGAGGTACACGTTCGTGAACACCTGAAAGCTGGATATGGTGCCTGTGACCAAGAGGTAGAGTATCGTGGGGCGCAGGAGCGGTATTGTGACCTTGAAGAAAGCCTGCGTCTTGGTGGCTCCGTCGAGGTATGCAGCTTCATACAGGTGATACGGAATGCTGCCCATGGCGGCAGTTATCAACACGATAGACGATCCGCCGCCCATCACAACCTGCATGAGGATTATCGACAGCAGCGCGGTACGCACGTCTCCCAGCCACGCGTGGGGCGCGAATCCCAGAAGCTCCATGATGTAATTGAGCAGACCGAAAGGCGGGTTGAATATCCAAAGCCACACCATGGATATGATCACCGACGACGTCACGTGAGGAAGGTAGAACGCGCCCTTGAAGAAGGTCTGAATGGGCTTGGCAAGGGGAAATATCAGCGCAGATATTATGAGCGCCTTGCCAAGCCACAGCGGTACTATCCCGAGAGTGTAAAGCGCCGTGTTTCGTAGAGACAGCCAGAAGATGGAGTCGTGCAGTATCTCCCTATAGTTCTGCAACCCCACCCATTCCCGGTTGAACACCTGATAATCAAGGAGGCTGAGGTAGCCCCCCCATACCACCGGTATGAGGAAGAACACCGCGAAGAGCGCGAAGCTCGGCGCGATGAAGGCATAACCCCAGCGATCCTTGTAGAGCCTTCGCATCACCGTCTGCACGTATACCAGCCCCGCTTACTTCTTAAACAGGATCTTGTTCGCCTCGCGAGCGAAATCGTCCAGCGCCTGCTTGGGGGTTTTCGTCCGCCCCAGGGCCGCTTCGAACATGGCCTGCAAGTGCTTGTCTATTGGGTCGGTCGTGATGTCGGTACCGAAATACGGAACGCCATAGTCCAGCGCACGCGTGTACACGTCTACCTCTTTTTCGAACGTTGAGCCCTTGTAAAGGTCCTTGTTCACCGACTTGCGGGCAGTGACGTAGAGCAGCGACTTGAGCAGCGTCATGTTGTCTTTACTTGTCAGAAAACGCGCAAAGTCCATGACGACCTTCTTCTTCTCGGCATCGCGCTGCTTAAACACGACGAAACCGCCGCTCGTATGGTGTGCTATGGGCCCGATCTCCGCCAGATGAGGATACTGGGTGATATGTACCGGGAACGCCTCTTTGAGCTGGCCGTCCTTGACGTATCTATCGATGCGGCCAATCTCGTAGGGGCCACCGTAGCCCATCGCGGTCTTGCCCTGGTGGAACATATTTATGGAATCGTATATCCCCATGCCGGCCGCGCCTTCGGGGGCTACCTTGTACTTGTATATCGCGTCCACAACGAACTGGAGCGCCCGGACGCCCTCGGGGCTGTTGAGCACGACTTCCGTCTGGTCCGCGTTGAATAGGCGGGCGCCGAACACGTGCATCCACCCCATCATGACCAGCAGTTCCTTGGCGGGGAAGCTGAGCGCGTAAACATCAGTCTTGCCATCGCCGTCGCGATCGAAGGTAAGCTTCTGGGCGACCTGCATGAACTCGTCAACAGTCCAGCCCCGCTCAGGCGGCGCCGGAATGCCCACGCCCCGCTCTTTGAAAATGGCGGGGTTGATCAGGAGCGTCGACCCCATGCCATTGTTGCTGTTGTTCCACGGGAACAAGTAGTAGCGACCGCCGACCCTGCCTACGTCCAGGGCGTACTGATAGAAGTCCTGCTTATCCTCTGCTGTAAGGTAGTCGTCGATCGGCTCCAGCAGGCCCTGCCTGGCCCATTCGCGCTTGAAGCCGATGGGTCGCAGTACATCGGGCGGGTTTCCTGCCAGAATCGCCGCGGCGATCTTCTGGTCGAATCCAGTGTTGGTGACTACTTCGTACTTCACAGTCACGCCGGGGTTAAGCCTCATGAACTCCTCACTTGCCCACTTGGGGAAATCCTCAGCCGTGGGCGCCTTGTCGTCAGGAAAACCGGGCGGCGCAATCCTCCATGGGTTGATCCACCAGGTGATCGTGATCGGCTTGGACGGAGCAGCAGCCATAGTCGCAGGCAGATGGCCTCCGACAGCGATCATGAAGGCAATGCCGATGACGATGAGCATGCGTCTGGACACTTGTGACCCCCTCCTTTGGACGTATTGTGTGAACGGGTCGCTGGTAGGCAGGACTACACACTCGTAGCGCGAATCACATTCCAGTAATGCAGCGCGCTGCTCGCTGTTGCAGGCACAGTCCTGCGCAGCCTCGTCCACTTCTATTTCGGCGATGGGGCTCTAGTTCCTTCTGTCAGGGGTGGTAACTCTGGACGCTCTAGTAACCTTTGATCTCGACGGAGTACTCATGCAGAATCCATTCCGGCGGGGCGTGTTCCCGCACGTAGTTCGGACGCTGGAGCCGTACGCCTTACACATAGCTGCCGGCGAGACGGACGTGGACCCAGAAAGACTTGTACTTCAGCTCATCGTGGACGAAGCAAGGCAGAGGTTGCTTTCGGGACGCATGGTAGAGGCTTATGACTGGGACGACATCGTAGCGCGCGTCGCCCTGGACCTGGCCTTTCGGGCCGGCGCCCGGAAAGCGCAGAGCGTGGCACCGGCTGCAGCGCCCTCCGCCTCCGGCGTGCCGTCCGACCCACTCCCGAACATGCCCTCCGAAATCCCCAGTTTCGACATCGCCGCACTAGTGCGCCACTACTCTACAGTGCCGGGCATGATCGCGCGCCTCGAAGGAGCGTACGAGGCGCTGGACGAGCTAAAAAGCGCAGGCTACACGCTGGCTGTCGTCACCAACGGCTACCTGAAGTACCAGGCGCCCGTGCTGGATGCCCTGGGGCTCATCGACTTCTTCAGCGCGATCACCACGCCCGAGCAGGTCGGCGCAGCCAAGCCCATGCCCGGCATATTCCACATGGCGTGGGCCGGATGGAGGGACGGACAGAACCCGCCGATACACGTCGGAGACGATATCATACACGACGCGTGGGGAGCCAAAATGGCGGGGGGCTACTCCATCTGGCTGCGGCGCGACATCCCGCACAGCCTGCGCGGCCTGCTCCCTGAAGACAGGCCTCGCGCCACGGACTTTGCCTCGATCCGGGACGCTTCGTTCAGATCCACCATGGCCGCCGATGCCTTCGGCGCGTCGCCAGGCGACTGCCAGCCAGACGCGCTCATATGCACCCTGGGCGAGCTGCCCGCGTTGCTTTCGCGGCTCAAGACTCGCGGCGGAATGCGAGCGCAGATGCACTTCGGCAATCGAAACCTTTAGAGGAAATACTGCAGGTGGCGCGAAGTATGCAATGGCTCGCAGATCGCGCACGGAATTCACAGAGCTGGGCAGGATGTTAACATGGGGTATGTGATCGTAGGCGCCCTGGTGCTATCTGGAATCATCCAGTTGAGCATCGGCATCTACGTGATGGTTCAGAGCAAGAAGGGCAGGAACCTGTGGTTCTCCTACCTCGCCATCGCTGCGTCGGTGTACTCGTTCGGCTACGCCCTCGAGCTCACCGCTCAGACAATAAGCGAAGCCCTCGCATATATGAGAATCGAGTACTTGGGCATAGCTTTCCTGCCCACATTCGGGTTACTCACCGCCCTCGAATACGCAGGCAATCGCTGGCGCCCAAGCAGCAGACCGGCAATCGCGATGTTCGCATGCTCTGCTCTCACGCTGATCGGCATGTACACCACCGGGCTCCACCGCCTGTACTATGCCGACCTCCAGCTCGCCAGAGCCGGGGCGCTGACGATAATCCAGATCACGCACGGTCCATGGTACACCGCCACCAAGACATACGCGAACCTGGCCCTCCTTGCCGGCGCTGCCGCAGTAGGCCGGTCCATGATCACTGCTCCGCCTGACCTCAAGCCCGGACATTGGCTCTTCCTAGCGGGTTTCGCGTTGATGGGCATGAGCAGCAACGCATATGCTGCAGGGTTGAGCCCCTATGGTGTGGACCTCACACCGTATGGGTTCATGGCCATGAATGTGCTTTTCCTCATAGGGCTGAGCCCCGGTCAAGTGTTTGAC
>DAOPWT010000054.1:0-11102 GCA_035351775.1 Bacillota bacterium
TCACCGTGCTCCTGATAGAGCAGAACGCCCAGGCGGCCCTGGCCATCGCCGACTACGGTTACGTGATGGAATCAGGACGAATAGCCCTTCAGGGAAAAGGACAGGACCTACTGCATGACGAAGCGGTCCAGCGCGCCTACCTGGGGCAGGATGTGAGGGTGTAGCCAAGATCCCCGTGAGCAGTCCAAGACCCTCAATGATCGCCCGGGAGTATCAGTTGCCTTGCTTCGCCCAGACCATACGCAAGATCTGCCGTCGATTCTTCGTAAATGTACCACATGGATCCGACGCGGCACATACGGTACATCACCGGCGCAGAAGCCCATTCCCCGCTGAAGTACATCATCTGCGTGCACGAAGCGAATGCTTCAGAACCACTAACAGTAACGTTTCTTCCAACCAGCGACCACGTGGAGTAGTCGTACGCTGCGAACGCAATGGCGTATGCGATGCGCGCTATCTCGTGGCTAACCACAGTCGTCTCGCTGTTGGCGATTCCACGCAAGACTGCAGTATCTATCCGTCACGGTGCAGTCGGCCTGTAGCTTACCATGTTGGCCATAATACGTACTCCGCCGGCTACAAGCGAGTCCACCTGTCTGTAGAGCGAAAGCGCATTGTATATGTAAACTCCTGCACCGTAGTGGGCGACGAGCCAGGCACCCCTGTGCGGTTCTTCGCACGGGTCGGCGCATTCCACCAGTGGAGTGTACTCGGAAGCCCATGATGACGCGAAGTAGAGGCCACGCTCCTGCACCCACCCATGCCAATCCTCGTCGATGAGGCGGTTGGGTTCGGTCATCAAAGCATGCTCCGGTTCGAGCAGTCTCATGGGCACGTCCTTCCCAGTGACCCGTTCTCGACCGATCTGAAGTGGATACGGGGCATAGAGCGGGTTCCATTCCTGGCTCTTGTTGTACTGCACAACCAGAGTGCCGCCATCATGCACGAACTGTAGCAGGCGCCTATTCGCCGATGCCAGCTTTGGTCGGGCGAGATAGGCCCTAATGCCCAACACTATTGTGTCGAATCCGCCCAGGCGGGCTGAGGCAAGGTCGTTGTCGCTGAGGCAACAGACTGACATGCCCAGCTGTTCGAGGCGGTTCGCTACGTTGTCAAGGCCGGTATCCACATACCCAATGCGCAGGCCCGCCCTGCATGCGACGTCAATGATTCCCAACCTGGCGAGGGCCGGTCGGACCACGCACTTGGGAGCTATGTGCGGGTAGGATATCAGCTGAGATGACGTGTTTGACGTGTGTTCCGGGCTTGTGTCGGTAACTGCCCGAGCCGCGACGGAATACACACGCGAACCCTTGGGCCGCTCTATGTCCAGCGACGCTAGCAGGCTAGTCTCTTCATCCTGTTCGCTCAGGGCGAACTCAAGCGACTCATCATCGCACCGGATGCCAACCGGCAGATCCAGTTCGACCTTTCCGCGAACGGCAGTCGCCGTGTTGTTCCTCAGTGTGACGCATAGCACTTCTTGCCGGGGCAATGTAGCCGCTGGAACCAGGGTGGTCTCTGGCCTTACTGCAATGTCTATAGCAGGCGCCACCGCCAGTTCCGGACAGGCAGATGACACAATGGCTACATCCGAACCCGAAAGACGCCAGCAGAATTCGGCCGTCACTAGTTTGGGGCTGAACGGCCCGGTAGGCTCAGCGTCTTCTGGTGCAATGACGCGGAACCGCCGCTCTGTACATGAGTTACTAGCAATGATATGTGAAGACTCGCAGCCCACACACGGAACGGTGTCACACGTCCATTCGACCGGTGTGACTAGCCTGCAGTCACACGCTGTTACGGCAAAAGGTCCCCTGTTCCAAAGTCTCACGACCACTTCCACCGCCGTGCCCGGTGTGAGAAGGCCCCGGCTGGCCGTCGCCTCGCACTCCACGGCGCACAGGGCTTCAATAGCATTCTCGAAATCCTTCACTTTGGACTGCATCCTGCATTTGAGCGTAGTTCTGCTCTCTGGCTCCAGCCCTAATGAGCGAGCAGCGGCAAGCATCTGCCTTGACAGTTCAAGGCCTACAGCTAGATGCGGGAGGACGCCCTCAGGTGCTTTGAGAACAAAGCCCGCGGCTGCGGCTCTGGCTGAGCTTTCGATGCGGTCAGCCATGGCGTGAAGCGCCTCCCGAGCCTCCGGCTCACCACACAGGCTGTCCACAAACCCCGTTATAGTCAGGTCAAGTGATTGCAGCAAACATTCCTGCGGTTCTGCCTGCCGTTCTGCCTGGATAGGCTCTGAATTTTGGTACACCAGTCTGTATGGCCTGAATACGTCGCCCTTCACAATCGGGCCGCCCATGCCCTGGGACTTGTGCATGCCTCGCGAAATCTGGCCGAGTTCACAGAATGACATGCCCAGGATGGGGCTGTATGCCCCAACATTAATCTTCAAAGTGGCTTGGTCCGATGGCACACGCACGTAGAATCGCGGTACGCGCCACGGCACAAGGCCCTGTTCCAGCTGCTCCGGGAATGCTGCAGCATCGGCTGCGGCGGTAATTGCGTCCTGAATGATCCATCCTACAGCTTGGTGCTGGCCATGTCCGCTCGCTGTGTCGTGGTGCGTGAGGACGATATCGGGTCTGTACCTCCGAAGCAACGCCACAGTGGACGCTAGCAGGGCGCCTCTGTCCCACCTGGTGAAGGTATCGGCTGCCGACTTCGAGTAGCCAAAGTCGTCCGCACCCATGTAGAGCTGGTGAGCACCGTCGATGCGCCTTGCCGATTCGAGTTCCTGCCGGCGCAGCACGCCAAGGGCCTCGTACAGCTCTGAACCGCACTCGTTCTGGCCGCCTTCACCATATGTGGCCACAAGATAGTAAGTATCCATGAACACGCCTCTAGCCAGATAAGCTAGGAGCGCGTTGTCTTCATCGTCTGGGTGGGCGCCTACCTGAAGGGCCGCCCCACATACCGGCAGCTTAAGAATACTCATTGCCAGACGCGAGTAGCTCCGTCTGCTCCACATTCTCCCAATGCCTACCCCTTCATGCCTGTGAGGGCGACGCCCTCAACGATCTGACGCTGGAATATGCCGTACACAATCATGACTGGGATCACTGCTAGAGTTGCCGCTGCCATTATCAGCTGCCATTCGGAACCTGCCTCGCCGCTGAAAAGGGACATCCCCACCGGTAACGTTCGCATCTTTGAGCTTTCAATTGCTATCACGGGCCAAAGATAGGCGTTCCAGTTGCCCAAGAACACTAAGATCGCCAGTGCAGCCAGGGCAGGCCTGATGTTGGGCAATGCAACATGCCACCATACACCGAACTCGTTTAGGCCATCGATTCTGCCGGCATTAAGCAGGTCATCGGGGATGCTCTGCAGGAACTGGCGCATCAGGAAGACGCCAAAGGCGGATATCAACCCAGGCAGCATTACGCCCCAATAAGTGTCTATCCAGCCAGTCTTGGTGAACATGAGGAACCAGGGTATGATCAACATCTCTGTGGGAATCATCAGAGTGCTCAGGATCAGAATGAACACAACATTGCGGCCTGGAAAGGGCAATTTCGCTAAGGCATAGCCCGCCATGGAGTCGAAGAACAGCTCACTTGCTGTGACTATCGCGGCTATGATCAGGCTGTTCAGAAACCACCGGGGGTACATGGTGTTCTCCAACAGGTGTACGAAGTTCCTGAGTGTAGGCTGTTTAGGAATGAGGCTTATACTGTAGATATCAGCACCCTGTTTGAAGGAAGTGGCAAACATCCACAGGAACGGAAAGACAACAGTCACGATACCCGCGATCAGAATAACGTGAGGCCATATGCGTGCGAACCTGCTTCGAACCGGGCCGGACTCACCCATGCGTCTCCACCTCCTTCTAGTATTCCACTGGCTTGTTCAGAATCTTCATCTGGACAAGAGTGATCAGCAGTATCACTGAGAACAGCGCCACTGTCATAGCCGATGCGTACCCGAACCTGAACTGATAGAACGCCACTCGGTAGATATATACCACTAGCGACATTGTGCTTCCCAGGGGACCGCCCAAGTCTCCCTGGCCACCGCCGCCTGATGTCATATTCATGATCTCTGTGAAAATCTGCAGCGACCGGATCGTTCCCAGCACCGCCAGAAACACGATGGTGGGGTTGAGCAGCGGAAGCGTGATCCTGCGGAACACCTGCCATCTGTTGGCGCCATCGATGGTTGCCGCCTCTTTGAGCTCAGAAGGGATCATCTCAAGTCCGGCCAGAAAGACCACCATGTAGTACCCCAGACCTTGCCACACCACAACTGAAGCCACACAGAACAGCGCCTGGTGTACGCTTTCGAGAAACGGTTGCGGTCGCATGCCCAGGGCAATCAGGATCTGGTTGATTGCTCCGCCGTTTTTGAAGAACAGCCAACGCCATACCCAGCTCACAGCCACAGTAGGCGTGATGTACGGCAGGAAGTAGATCATCCTATACGTTCCTCTTACGCGGTTAACTGACTGGATGAGGTATGCGATCAGCAGCCCCAGCGCCAGGCTGGCAGGCACGATTATCAGTGCGTAGACCAGCGTATTTCGAGCCGCATTCCAAAACTCAGGGTCAGCCACCATAGTTGCGTAGTTCTCAAGACCTATGAATGGTCTGCTCCTGCTCATTATGTTCCAATCATGTAGGCTGACATTGAAAGCCACAAGTGCTGGGTAGATCCTGACCAGCAGGAAAAAGAGCATGGGAATGGCCATGAAAGCCACCCCCCATATGCTCGTACGCTGCTGCAGGGTAAGCCCACGCCTACGGCGGGCGACGCCGCGTCCGGCTGATGTCATGCCACAGGCCTCCTTCCGGCCGCCGCCGGCGGGGCGCTCCCGCCCAGCCTAAGGGCAGGAGCGCCATCAGGTCGCCGGCTCGGATTTGCCCTACTTTACGAAATAGGCATCTCTTATGGCTTGCTGTTTGCGAACCATGTTGTCCAGAGCTATCTTGGGGTCAGTCCCGCGCAGGAGCACTTCATTGGCGCCGTCAATTATCGCCTGACGCTCTTCCGTCTCATCGATGAAGAATGTTGCCCTAGCGTATGACAGACCTGCCAGGAATGGCCCGTAGATCGGGTCGCGCTGCAGTTCCTTATCGTTGGCCAGCACTGTGCGGGCCGGCAGCTCGCCGACATCCTTCAGCCACCTGGTCATGACCTCAGGAGACGTGAGGTATGCCAGCCACTTTGCTGCTGCCGCCTTCTTTTCGCCGGTGGCGTTCACCGTTAGGCCATGCAGCCAGAAGGAAGCGAAGTTGGCTTTGACCTTGGGATTGGCTGCACGGACAGGCAGAACAGTCACGCCCCAGTTAATGTCCTTGGCCTTGCTCGCCAAGGTTCCCAGAGCGAAAGATCCATCGATCATCATTGATGCTTTGCCGGTGATGAAGGCGGTACGGTAGTCGCCCATGAACTTCGGCTCGCCGATCTTGTACTTGGTTGCCAGATCAGTCCACCACTTGAACGCATCATAGCCTCCGGGATTGGAGTTCCAGAGCACCTTGCGGTTATCGGCCGAGTAGGGCTCAATCCCCCACTGCCTGAGCAGGACCTGAACGAAAACGTGATTGTCCTGGCCATCGTGGTTCCACGCGTAGCCTGACTGAACTAGCTGTCCTGCCTTATCCCGTTTGGTCAGGCGAATAGCATAGTCCTGAAGTTCCTCCCAGGTGGTCGGGGGCTTGTTAGGGTCCAGTCCTTCAGCCTTGAAATGATCCTTGTTCCAAAACAGCGCCAAAGCCCTCACTGCTGTTGGAAGACCCCAGTACTTGCCGTCCAGCTTCACAGCCTCAACCAACGGAAGGAAGTCAGATTCGATGACTGATTTGGGGAAAGCATCTTCCGGCACTGGCTGTAGGTAACCAGCATCCACATACTTGGGTACCCAACCGTAGTACAGGTTGACCACGTCAGGGCCCTTTCCTGTGGGGATTGCGATGGCAACCTTCTGGTTGAACTGTTCATAAGGGAAGGTCTTGTGTTCAACCTTGATCCCAGGATTCTTGGCTTCGAATTCCCGGATGAGTTCGTCAACCAGCTTTACCTTGCTCTCGTAGTAGTACTGCCAGTACTCAATGGTAACGGGTTTCGCCCCAACTGCAGTGCCTGCAAGAATCAGGAGCAGGCCTGCCACCAATGTGATTAGGAGCGCCCTCGTGCGTATGTTCTTCACGGTACTGCCTCCTCATGTTTGATTGGGTATCGAACCATCAGTCCAGGAACTCCAGCGTCAGCGCTTCACTTAGGGGACTGCTTGCTGTTCTTCACCTCCCGTTGCCCTGAGCCGAAATCCCTGAAGCCCGGCTTCCCCTTCTATCAAGTTCGCTCATGTAGTCGTGCATCCGTTCCTGCCTGGCGCGCCAGGCTTTACATGCTTTCTCAAGTGACAAGCTCCGCCTCTGAAGACTGTCCTTCATCGACTCTGGAGCAGGCCCGCCCAGTGTTGTCCTCACAGCAACGAAATGACGGGGATCCAGTGCACACCTAAGCTGGTCTTCAGTTAGCACAGTGTTGCGGCCCACAGCTGCTAAGAACTGAGCATCCAGTTCATCCCAACTGAGGGAGACCCATTTGCGCCCTTCGGAAGCCAGCATGTCGACAAGTGTACTCACGATGTGATGCGCAGTGCGGAATGGAATGCGCTCGGCCCGAACTAAGGTATCAGCTAGCTCCGTTGACGTGGCGAAACTTGACTCAGCCCGCGCAGCAAGTATCTGTCGGTTGAACGTTGCTGTGGCAACTACCCTATCCAGAAGGTCGACTGCTGACAGAAGCTCAGCTGCCCCCGCATGGACCTGCCTTTGCACATGTTCCGCTGCATCGTTGACATCGCCAAACGGTATGTTGTGGAGCGTCGTCGCGACGGCGCCTAAGGCACCGACCGACCGCCCTAGCATCGCCCTGACGTGTTCGACTGCCACTGGGTTGCGTTTCTGCGGCATTATGCTTGAGATCTGTATCATAGACGCGTCTAGTTGGACTGTACTGACTTCGTTTGAGCACCAGAACATCAGGTCAGTGACGAATCGCCCGAGTACCGACGCAGCCGATGCGACTATGGCGGCGATCTCGAATGCCCAGTCAGCTGCCGAGATAGCATCGTAGGTATTCTCAACTATCCCCTCAAAACCCAGCAGCGAAGCTTCAAAGTTCCGATCCAGCCCGTAGCCCGTGCCTGAAAGCGCAGCTGCTCCAAGCGGTGACATGTTGGTCCTACCCCACGCGCCGTCAAGACGGTCTACATCGCGCGCCAGTCCTGCCTCAACGCCCAATATGTAGTGGCCTACCGTTGTGGGCTGGGCTTGTTGGTTGTGAGTGTGCGCGAGCATTACGGTATGCATCTCAGATTGGGCCACGCGAAGAAGCGTAACCCTCAACCTGTTGAGAGCATGCGCAACTGACACAATAAGGTCTCGGCCTGCCATTCGGAATAACGCCGCCTCAAGATCGTTCCTGCTCATGGCAAGATGCATGTTGCTTGCGGCATCAGCTCCGACCTCGGCCATCACCCTGTCTTCGATCATGAAAAACAGATCCTCGAAGGCAGGGTCATAGCGCTCGGGTTTCCAGCTAGCGGGCGACCACATCATATTGGTGCACACCCGAGCCAGAGCCTTAGTATGGTCCGGTGGAAGGAGCCCAACATGATCAAGAGACAGTACATGCGCGAGATTGGCCTCGAGCATTGGAACGAAGAGAAGATCCCTGGCAAACTCAAAACTCGGCTCCAAAACAGTACGGACATAAACCTCGTCTCTCATACGCTCTCAAGCACCCTCTCTTCGATGTCCTTGACAGCAAGCGTAGCTGCACCCACAAGACCCGCGTTCGATCCGAGGCGCGATGGACGAATCTCGGGTACGAACGGCGACAATTCACACAGACGCTTGCGAATGGGCTCAAACAGGATCTCGCCTGCTTCCGATATGCCACCACCGAAGACGATTGCCTCGGGGTCGAGCAGCGCGGCGATACTGGCAAAAGAGGCCGCAATTACGTCGGCAATCCGCCTTACGGATTCCGTGGCCCTACTGTCGCCTTCGCGAGCCGCAATAAACAGTTCCTCAGGGGTGGCGCCATCACGCCCAAGGGCGCTCACAGCCAAGGCAGTTATTGCGCCCGAGGCCGCGAGGGTTTCAAAACATCCAAAATCGTAGATACCTGAGCCAGGCCAAGAGGGGTCGATCACCATGTAGCCGATTTCCCCTGCTGCGCCCGAAGAACCCCTGTAGACCCGACCGTCGACGACAATGCCTGCACCAATGCCAGTGCCTATGGACACGAACACGAAACTACTCAATTCAAGGCCGCATCCGTAGTGCAGCTCCGCCATAGCTGCAGCGTTGACGTCATTGTCAATCCTGACAGGAACACTGAACTCGTCACGCAGCATTGCAGCTACAGGCGTATTGTTCCATCCAAACGCGGGAGCGACGCTCACGATGCCAGATGACGGGTCGGTCACGCCAGGCGCCCCAAGACCGATGCCGCCGATGTTGTTCCAGCACCGGCCCGAAGCCTCGATCGTTTCGCGAACTGCATCGGCAATGGCCTGCACCGCAGCATCTCCCCGAATGCCCAGCTTGCCAGGGCTGGGACCTTCGCGGTGGAACAGTATCTTGCCCGTAAGGTCGGCGATTCCCACTCTGAGATTGGTGCCTCCAAGGTCCACGCCCACCGCATACTGACTGTCAGTGTTAAGCTTCAGCATGATGGGAGGCCGGCCTCCCGTAGAACACCCTTCGCCGGCCACCGTGAGCAGGCCAAGCGATACAAGCCCATCGACGGCGGTACACACAGTGGGCTGGCTCAGCCCACTTCGTCTGGCGATCTCCGCCCGCGAAACTTGCCCCGCAGACTCAACGAGTCTGAGTATGGTACGCATGTTATGCCTTCGTACCTCAGCTATGTCAGTGATTGCTTTGCCGGACAGATGATCTGTTTGGCGCACGTCGGCCCCTCCATACTTAGTTGCGGCTATTAAGTAAGTCGTTGACATACATATTCTGCGCCTCCTCCAAAAATCCTTCCGGATGCGTGCAGAAAATCCCCCTGGGGGCCCTAACTGCCATCATGTGCTATCATGGGTCTATACGAATTGACGACCTAGTCTTCAGCAGACCTATTGGAGGCGAATGCATGCAGGACACTCATCTTCCGCTGGTCGCTATCGAGCTGGACAATGGCGCTACGGTGCGAGCAGAGCTATACCCCGAAGTTGCCCCGAACACAGTCAACAGCTTCATCAGCCTCATCAAGAGAGGTTTCTATGATGGGCTGACATTCCACCGCGTGATTCCAGGCTTCATGATCCAGGGCGGATGCCCGAAGGGGATCGGCATCGGAGGGCCAGGCTATACAATCACAGGTGAGTTCAGCGGCAACGGATTCAGGAACGATCTCAAGCACACGCCGGGAGTGCTCTCCATGGCACGCTCGCAGCACCCCGACTCAGCAGGCTCGCAGTTCTTCATCATGGTAGGCACATCGCCACACCTCGACGGCAGTTACGCCGCCTTTGGTAAGGTAGTGTCAGGTTACGAAGAAGTGGAGAGCATCGCTCAAGTCGCGCGCGATCGGAACGACAAACCGCTCGCTCCCCAGAGGATGAAGAAGATCACGGTAGAGCTATTCGGCGTGGAGTATCCAGAGCCCACGATAATGGCCGACTAGCGCTACGCGACCAGCGATGCAATGAGGCCGCCCGGCTCATCGCGACATGGAATGAGTCAGGCGGCCCTTATTGCGTGTCACTTTCGACCCTGCCCGGCCCGGTCCGCGGGCATCGCCCGGTCCGCGGGCCCCGGCCGTTATGCCGCGATCAAGACGACCTCTGCCCGCGCAGATGACTCGCCCACAAGCCTGGTCTCGAGCTTCTCGATCTGCTCGTCATCCAGTCCCACCAAGTTCTTGAGATAGTTCACTACTACGGCCTTCACGTTGTCATCGGTGACAGGCTGGCCGTTGTTCATCTCCTTGAGCTGGTCGTACATTATCTTCGACACCAGCTTGTAGCCCTCAGTGCCCTTCTGCACCTTGTAGTAGTTCTCATAAGATACCATGTAGTCCTCGACGATCTCGTCGACCGTCGCTCCACCCAGACCCTCAAGAACTGCTATGACTATGCCCACCCTATCTTTGCCTTCCACGCAGTGAACTGCATAAGGCCCATCGTGCGCTATCATGAACTCCAGAGCAGCCTTGACCTTCGCAGTGAAGTCCTTCGCCGCAAAGTCCACTCCCATTCCGACCGCAATGACATTCCCTTTGTCATTCAGGCCACGGTAATACTCGGAATGGGCGAGGTTCGCCGCAAACTCCTCGGGAGTATCCGACAGGTTCAGAACTGTGTTGATCCCGTGCTTCTCCACCAGCTTGGCAGCGTACGACGACCGATCATCGCCCAGCGATGGGTGTGATGTTCTGTATAGGACCCCTGGCTTTATGTACCCCGCTGTGACCTGTCTGAAGTTCGCGAAAGCTTCGTCGCTGCTATAGTCCTCACGCTTCTCCAACTTCGCGAGGTGACGTATCTCGATTTCGGAAAGATAAGTGCCCTTCGCCCGCAGATACACACTCACTTCAGTCCCTGCAGACACGCCGTATTTCGTGGCAAAGTTGCCGTAGTTTATCGCGAGCTGCACACTACCGCCAGTGACTCTGAGGAGGGGGGTTCCTCTGTCGACATCGCCGTAGATCGTAACAAACGGCACTACAAGCTCGTTTTCACCTATCTTCACGACTACAATGTCCCCTACCTCGGCCCCCGAGGCCGCAACAGTCGCTTGGCTTATGTCTGTCATTGAGTTGCCGTACTTGTCCACCGCAGTGATCTTGCCGCCGAAAAGAAGAGTGCCTCCTGCAGCCTCAGCCGCCGCGCAAGTCCCTAGCGAACCAAGAATCAGGAGCGAGACGACCAACACAATCGACGCCAGTCTTTTCAATATCGACACCTCCAAACCAACTATAGGCTCACGAGTTGCCCTCGGGTTTTCCGTCAGGGTCTCAGCGAAGCCTGCGGGAGAACGGTTCTACCCCATGTCATGATACCATGATTGGCGGCACGGCGGTCTCATTCATGGCCGAATATGATGCTTTGGACGGGCTGGGGC
>DAOPWT010000055.1:0-10940 GCA_035351775.1 Bacillota bacterium
CTCGCGAAGCGGAGAGAGACTTGGCCGTCTCGCGTCAGATGGCCTGAAGGGCGTTCGGTAAATCCGCAGCTAAACCCAGGTGATGCAATGCACGGCCCCGACGCGGGTCGCCGACAGAAACCGGTCAGCGCATAGTTCTCGCAAAACCTGACGTCCAGCCGACAGGCTAGACGGGAAACCTGTAGGCCACACGACAAGTCGCCTTTGGGCGCCACAGTCGCGGAGCTGTATGTATGCCGGAGGTAGTCGCCAAAGGAGGGGAGACCACGCGAGGCGCTGAGTCATGGCCCCGGGTGCTTGACACTGTATGACTTCGGTCGTATAGTGGAATCGTAAATCATACTGATTCGGTCTGAATTGCTGGCGGTGTTGATCTGCGCCGACCGGTACGGGCCAGGGCCAGGGCCGGGGCCCGGCGCGGCAAGGCGAGGTGAGGCTGTGAAACTGAGTTCGCGGACGGAATATGCGGTGCGGGCTATGGCGGAGTTGGCTCAGATGCACGGGGGCGGTCCGGTATCGCTTCGCGAGATCGCCGAGAGGCAAGGCATACCGGAGAAATACCTGGAGCAGCTCTTTCGGCAACTCAGGAAGGCAGGGCTGGTTAAGGGTGTCCGCGGTGCGCAAGGGGGATACTCGCTCACTGGCGTGCCTCGCGATGTGACAGTGGGCGACATAATGCGGGCCGTCGACGGGCCGATAGCCGTGTGCAGCTGCGCTTCTGAGGGCAGGGGCGAAGATGACTGCGAACGCAAGCCGCACTGTGCGGCTCACCCGGTCTGGGCGAGGCTCCAGAATGGCATAGTATCGATTCTGGATTCTACGACACTCTACGATATGCTGGCGGAAACGCCGGCAAGTGATATGCAGGGCAACCGCGGAGGAGGATCTTGAATGGACAGGATCTATCTGGACAACGCAGCAACGACCCCCGTAAGGCGTGAGGTCATGGAGGCCATGATCCCGTATTTCACCGACAAGTACGGCAACCCTTCGAGCATACACTCATTTGGCCGCGAGGTCCGTCGCGACATCGATCTGGCGCGTGAGCGTGTGGCGGCGGCAATAGGCGCGTCCCCCGAGGAGATAGTCTTCACCGCGGGCGGTTCCGAGGCCGACAATATGGCCATCAAGGGCGCTGCCTTGGCTGCGCTGGGCAAGAAGAAGCATGTTATCACTTCAGCTATCGAGCACCATGCCGTTCTGGAAACCGCCGACAGCTTAAAGCGGCTGGGTTTCGAAGTGACAGTGGTGGGGGTGGACGAGGACGGCCTCATTGACCCTGAAGATGTGCGCCGCGCGATCAGGCCCGACACCTTCCTCGTCTCCATCATGCATGCGAACAACGAAATCGGCACGATCCAGCCCATCGAGGCTGTAGCCGCGATTGCTCACGAAGCAGGCGCTCTCTTCCATACCGACGCTGTTCAGTCGGTGACGCACATTCCTGTGGATGTGCACTCTATGGGCATTGATATGCTCTCGCTTTCGGGCCACAAGTTCTATGCGCCCAAGGGTGTAGGAGCGCTCTACATCCGACGCGGGCTGAGGATCTCGCCGCTAGTGCACGGGGGCGCGCAGGAGCGGAAACGCCGGGCGGGCACGGAGAACGTGGCAGGAATAGTGGGGCTGGGCGTCGCGATCGAGCTGGCCTCGGCGGAGATGGATGCGACGGCCGCGCACGAGCGCGAGCTGCGCGATATGCTCATATCCGGCCTGGAGCAGCGTATTCCGTACGTCAAGCTCAATGGCCACCGCGCGCAGCGGTTGCCCAACAATGTCAACATGAGTTTCTTCTATGTCGAGGGCGAGTCTCTTCTGCTCAACCTGGACATGGTGGGCATAGCCGCCTCCAGCGGGTCGGCATGTACATCGGGATCGCTGGAGCCGTCCCACGTGCTGATGGCCCTGGGCATGCCGCACGAGGTAGCCCACGGCTCGGTCAGGATGACGCTGGGTCGCTACACCACTCGGGCCGATATCGACCGAGTACTTGACGTGATGCCCGGAATTGTGGCGAAACTCAGGGAGATGTCGCCTGTGTATGAAAAGACTGCATGCCCGATCAAGGAGACTTGTGTCAACGCACATGCGTGCGATGTGGCTCCGGTGAGTTCGGACGCAGATGCAGGCGCACGCGAAGGCGCGGCCCATAGCCCGTGCTCATGCTCTGGCAACTGACAGCAGTCGGCAGGAGGTGTGGGAATTGTACAACGATAAGGTGATGGATCACTTCACCAATCCGCGCAACGTGGGAGATATCCCCGACGCCGACGGCGTTGGGCAGGTCGGCAACCCTGTGTGCGGCGACATAATGAGAATAGCGATCAAAGTTGAGGACGGAGTCATAAAGGATATTAGGTTCAAGACCTTCGGATGTGGAGCGGCAATCGCAACTTCAAGTATGGTGACGGAGATGGTCAAAGGCAAGAGCCTTAAGGAAGCGCTTGACGTGTCGAACAGGGGTGTTGCTGAAGCTCTCGGCGGATTGCCTCCTGCCAAGATGCACTGCTCCAACCTAGCTGCCGACGCGCTGCATCTGGCGATCAAAGACTATATTGAGAAGCACGGCGCAGAGGGTTCGGGCATTGACCCTGACTCGATTGTTGTGGAAGAGCATGATCATGGCGACGAGGCAGACTCCTGATAATGGTTTACTCTCCTTGCGCGAGGGGCATAATACGTCCTGCGAGAGGAGGGAACGGCCATCAGGAGGTTGTGGAGGGCGCTTATTACCGGAAGTCTCATCGGAGCAGGGCTAGGCGTGCTTATGTTGATGAACTCGTCCCGCTCAGGTAAGAAGATCGTCCATGAGGAGCTGTCCACTGAGACTCCCATGGGCACCCAGCGCACGATCAGCCGGACTGTGTCTAGGCGGAGGTCGTACGCTGAGCCCGTGGTGGAAGCCATGCAATCGATGGGGCGGCGCTTCAGGTCGGGTGACGACCAAGGCTGAATTGCTGGGAAGATTCGGACCGGTTTCGGACGCGCCGCGCCCGGGCCGGTCCATTTGCTATGAGGTGCGAGGATGGCGCTTCCAAGGCATGCCGGGATCCTGCGCGGGCTGGGCACGGCACTCGGCGGGCTCGTGGCGGGCCTGTTCGTCTATCGGGCCCGACGCGCATTCATACCATTCTTCTTCGCCGCGGGGATCGGCTACATTATCAGTCCGTTGGTGAGGATGGCCGAGACCAGAGGCGCGCCTCGGGCTGCGGCGATTTTCACTGCGTACGTGCTAGTGGCTGCAGTGATCGGCTTCTCGCTAGCGTTTGTGTTGCCTCCCCTCGCCACGCAGCTCGACGAAATTGTGGGAGCATTCTCGCCCGATCCAAGCGCTGACGGGCTGGCTGCCGACTGGCGGCGACGGTTGCAGTCACTCCCTGAGGGCGCCGCATCGCGGCTGGCGACTGTAGCTGTGGATCGCGCTGAGGCCTACATCAGCGAAGTGGCGCGGGCCGCAGGGCGCGCGCTGTCGGCTCTCACATCGCAGCTTGTCAACATAGTGTTGGCGCCGGTGATCGCGTTCTACCTCACGCGCGATGTGGACGCCATTCGCGAAAGGTTTGCATCATGGCTGCCTGCGGTTTCGCGCGACAGGATCATGAGCGTCGTGTCGGACATCGACAGGGCCCTGGCCGGGTGGGTCAGAGGCCAGGTCATTGTGTGCACATTCGTGGGAGTGGCGACCGGGGTCTCTCTGGGGCTTCTGGGTGTGCGATACGCGCTTCCAATCGGGTTTCTAACAGGCATCCTCGAGATAATACCATACTTTGGCCCGGTGCTTGCGCTGGTGCCGACCGTCCTTTTGGCCTCTCAGAGATCCACGTTGACTGCACTCATCGCTGCTACGGTCTTCGTCGCGATTCAGCAGATCGAGTCGGTAGTGGTCTCGCCCAAGATCGTCGGCGACTGTGTGGGCCTGCACCCTCTGGTCGTCATAGGAGCACTGCTTGTTGGCGGCGCCCTTTTCGGCGTGGTCGGTATGCTGCTGGCGGTGCCGGTGACGGCCGTGTTATTCATACTGGGCCAGCGCCTGCTGGTGGAGCCGGCACGCTAGCGGCTCTTGGGGCGCCCGGGGGGATGGGCCGTTTTCGCAGGAAAAGCGCTGGCCCTGTAGAAGTGATATAAGTCGACCGCTTCGCACAGCAGACGGAGCGGGCCACAGAAGGGGGGAGTACAATGCACGCTGAGATAGTGAACGTAGATGGATTGACCATGATGGCGAAGTCCGACACTAACCATTGGATGGTCATGGATACTACGAGAGAAGGGCAGCCGGCTGCCGCGGCGACGCCAATGGAGACGTTTCTATTCGGATTCGGTGGGTGTTTTTGCATGACGGTGAAGTCGCTTCTGCTCAAGAAGCGGCTCGACGTGGGGAAGGTATCGATGAGGATAGATGCGCAGCGAGCGCCGGAACCGCCCACTGTGTTCACGAAGATCGATGCCGTACTGGAGTTTGCAGGCGGCAGTCTGCGCGATTCGGACGTAGAGTGGGCTGTTGGTCTGGCACACGAGAAGTACTGCCAGGTGGGCGTGATGCTGGAGAAGGCAGTGCCCATAGACGTGACGTGGGAGATCGTCGAGTAGACGCGCAGCGCTGCAGGCAGACCATTGTGTGTGAACCACTGTTGTGATAAGGTGATTTCTGAATCGGCGACAGTCCGAGTGGGCGGTCGCCGCGGCGCATTCGACACTGCTTTGGCCGTGCAAGTGAGGTGTTGCTTATGAAGACTGACGAATTGAGGCAGGCCTATCTGAAGTTCTTTGAGTCCCGTGGGCACAAGATAATGCCGTCGGCGTCGCTGGTTCCGGCGGGCGATCCTACATTGCTGCTTACGGCTGCGGGAATGGTTCCGTTCAAGCCGTACTTCCTGGGCACGGCGAAACCAGATCACCTCCGCGCGACCACGTGTCAAAAATGCGTGCGCACCGGCGATATTGAGAACGTCGGTCGAACCACGCGTCACGCTACGTTCTTCGAGATGCTCGGCAACTTCTCATTCGGCGATTACTTCAAGGCGGAGGCCATCGCCTGGGGCTGGGAGTTTGTCACCCGGGTGCTCGGATTCAGCCCGGAACAGCTCTGGATCACTATCTACCTCGACGACGATGAGGCGTTCGAGATATGGAATAAGGCGGTGGGCGTGCCCGCCGACAGGATAATACGCAAAGGCAAGAAGGACAACTTCTGGGAGATCGGAGTTGGGCCGTGCGGTCCGTGTTCGGAGATACATGTCGACCGTGGGGCGCGTGTGGGCTGCGGGTCCCCTGATTGCGGCCTTGACTGCGACTGCGGCAGGTTCATTGAGATATGGAACTTGGTCTTCATACAGTTCCACCGCGACGAGCAGGGCAACTACACCCCACTTGAGCACAAGGGGATCGACACCGGCATGGGTCTGGAGCGCGTTGCAGCCCTGTTGCAGGACGTGCCCACCATATTCGACACCGACGAGACCCGCACCATACGCGATGCGGCAGCCGAGCTCGCCAAGGTGAACTACGGCGAGGGCGGTCTTGCCGACATGGCGGTTCGTGTCATCACTGACCATGTCAGGGCCTCGGTTTTCATGGTGGGCGACGGCATCTTGCCCACTAATGAAGGCCGCGGATACGTCCTTCGCCGCCTCCTGCGCCGGGCTGCGCGTTTCGGCAAGCTGATCGGCATCGAAGGTGTGTTCCTGCCCAAGGTGGCCGACGCCGTCATAGACGTCATGCATGGCACTTACCCGGAGCTTGCTGACGATCGCGAGCGGATCGCCCGTACCATCCAGCTGGAGGAGGAGCGGTTCCTTCTCGCGCTGGATCAGGGCTCGGCTGTGCTGGAATCGGTGATCTTTCGCGTGCTGAGCGAGGGCGGGTCGTGTGTGCCTGGGGCGGACGCGTTCCGCCTGTATGATACATTTGGTTTTCCGTTTGAACTGACAGTAGAGATCGCGGGCGAACGCGGCCTCACTGTGGACCAGAGCGGTTTCGACCAGGCCATGGAGGCTCAGCGCGATCGGGCGCGGGCCGCTCGGGGCGATAATGCGTACCTAGACGAGGCGTCGGAGAGGTACCATGCGGCCATAGGCGAAGCGACCACTGAGTTTGTGGGCTACGACAGGCTAGCCCAACAAGCCCGCATCATCGCCGTGATCGGCCCCGACGGGGCGGCTGCGCAGGCGCTCTACCAGGGTGAACAGGGAGAGATCGTGCTGGACCGCACGCCGTTTTACGCCACCTCCGGCGGCCAGCAGGCCGATACCGGGTTCATTGCCGCAGGCGAGGGCGGGCGTGAGGGCAATGATGATGACGGCTGCGCAAGAGCCGTTGCCGAGGTTCTAGGCGCGAGCAAGCCGCTGGGAGACGCCGTGGTGCACGCGGTGCGGGTGATGCGGGGCAATCTGGCCGCGGGCGATGTGGTCAACGCCTCTGTAGACGAGGCGCGCCGCGCAGCTACGCGGCGCAATCACACCGCGACCCATCTGCTTCATGCAGCCCTCCGCGAGGTGCTGGGGTCTCACGTGCAACAGGCTGGGTCGCTGGTCGACGACGAGCGCATGAGGTTTGACTTTTCGCATTTCGAGGCAGTGGGGCCGGAGCAGCTCACCGCCGTCGAACGGCTGGCGAATGAATGGACTTTGGCCAACATCCCCGTAGATGTCAGCCTGGCCAGTCTGGACGAAGCGCACCGTATGGGCGCCATGGCCCTGTTCGGCGAGAAGTACGGCAACGTCGTGCGTGTCGTGCGTGTGGGCGATGTCAGTCTCGAGCTCTGCGGGGGCACGCATGTGGCCCGAACGGGCGACATCGGCATGATCAAGGTAGTGTCGGAGGGCGGCATCGCAGCCGGTGTCAGGCGCATTGAGGCGGTTACGGGCCTCGGGGCGCTTGATTACGCGAACCGGACGCGCGCGGCATTGCGCGAAGTCGCCGAGATCCTGAAGGTCTCCGAAGACTCCGTAGCCGTGCGTGTCGATAAGCTCATTCAGGATCTGCATGACGAGGAACGCGAGGTTCACCGTCTCACATCGCGCCTGGCGGCCGGCAGTGTAGACTCAATTGTGGCGGGGCGCGAGATGGTTGGGGGCGTAGCTGTGGTGGCATCGCCTGTGGAGGCGCCCGATGCCGAAAGCCTGCGGAATCTGGCGGATCAGATCCGCGATAGGCTCGGCTCTGGAATAGTCCTTCTGGGCGCGGTTACCGGTGACAAATTGGGGTTCGTGGCGTGTGTCACCCGCGACCTTGTTGAGCTTGGATACAATGCCGGAGCGATCGTGAAGGAAGCTGCCCGAGCTGCAGGCGGCGGAGGGGGCGGCAGGCCCGACATGGCGCAGGCGGGCGGGCGTGACGTGTCCAAGCTCGACGCAGCGCTCGCTGCCGGGGTTGACGCAGTGCGGGCGCACCAGGCGTCGCATTAGATGTGAAGGCGGAGCATCCGGCGTCTTCGTTCTGTGAACACTATTACCGGCCCGAGGTGGTGTTTTCGATGACTGGGCATTGGGATGAGACGGTCAAGTACCCGGCTCTGGGGGCAGAAGAGGTCACTCCGGTCAGGAAGGTGCTGACCGAGGTGACGGCCGCCCTTACGGAGAAGGGCTACAATCCCGTCAACCAGCTCGTGGGTTACCTGCTCTCGGGCGACCCTACATACATCACGAGCTACAAGGGCGCTCGCAATCTCATCCGCAAGGTGGAGCGGGACGAAATCATTGAGGAGCTGGTCCGAGGCTATCTGCGCAAATAGTGGATTGCGCGGGCACACAGTGGCCGCGGTCGTACTGACCGCGGTCTTGTTGGCCTGGGTAGCCGGCGGCTATGCAGGCGGCGGCCATGCAACCGGCGGCGACAGCGGCGCTGGGTTTGCGGATCGCGACGGTCGCAACAGGCGCAGAGCCGTCGTGATACTGGCGGACGGCCTCACCTGGGCCGATTGTCGCGCTCGCGGAGGGCCTGCACTTGCCGGCTTCCTATCTGCGGCTTCCGTGGGGTCCGCCAACGTCAGGACTGCGGACCGGGGAGACCCGCTTCTATCGGCCTGCGCGACACTGGGGGCGGGGCGCAGGATGACTGCGCCTGAGTCGGCCGGATATGGTCTGGGCCTGAATGAAGTCTTTCGCGGCGAGGCGGCCGTCGACATCTATCTTCGCCGGACGGGGCGCCTGCCATCATTGGGCGAACAGAGCGATGTAGGCTCCGGGCTGCCGGCGACGACGGCGGTATGTATCGCCGGGCCCGAGCTGGCGAGGGCCAACGCCGAGTCGTCCTACAGAGGCCGGCCCGGCCTGCTCGGCGAGTCTCTCAGGCGCGCCGGCATGGCCTCTGCCGCAATAGGCAATTCCGACGATCGAGAGCTGGTGTGTCGGCCCGCCGTGCTAGTCGCCATGGACGCCCGTGCCGCGGTGGCCTGGTCGGATGTTGGCCCTCATACTGCAACCGGCGACGCGCGCGCTCCCTTTGGAGTCGTATGCGATGTTCGCGCCATGGCTGAAGCGGCAGCGGCGATGGACGTTCCGACAGACGCCAAGGCTGCGCCCGTGGCGGTGTTCGTGCTGGACATGGGTGATTTCGCCCGCCTGCGAAGGTACTCTGCCAACCTGTCGCCGGGAGCCTACGATGTGCAGCTAGGGCTGTGCTACGGACGCCTTGATGCGCTCTTGGCTGAGCTGGAGAGGGTTATCGGGCCTCCTTCCGAGCAGCTGGCCTACGTTCTCGTCTCTTGGTCCTCTGTGTCGGGGCTGGCGCCGGTGGCCATCGCAGGCTGGTCGTACGGCGCTGGTCTGCTCACAAGCCCAACTACGCGTCGAACCGGGCTCGTGACCAACCTGGACATCGCTCCGACGATCCTTGCGGGGTTAGGCGTCGATCTGGCCTGGGAATGCGATGGCACGCCCATGACCCACGCGGCAGTTGCGAGCGCGCAGGCGCGGAGGCTGCCGGGCTCGTCGGGCGGGGCGGGCGCGCCTGGCGGGTCGACGGACCACGTGGCGCTGGCTATGCTCATGGAGCAGTCGCTGGTTGGGGCGGCACAAGCCCGCGGGCCTGTTCTCCGCCTTTTCATCGGGCTTCTTGTTGCAGCAGTCTTTGCGCTGCTGGGAATGATCGTGCTTAATGGCCGTGTGCCCAGGTGGGCAGTGCAGCCGGTGCGGGCACTCCTAGTTGCGTCAGGCAGCGCGCCCCTTGTGCTGCTGGCGGGGCCGGTAGTTGGGATCCACGGCGCAGTTTGGCCCAGCATCCTGCTCATAGCAGGGTGTGCGGCGACGGCGCTTTTGGTGGTGCGCGTGTCTGGCTCGGCGGCGCGGTCGGTGGTCCTGCTCAGCGGGGCCACTGCAATCGTGATCGCCGCAGATGCGGTCAGTGGGGGCAAGCTCGCATCGACAAGCCTTCTGGGCCATTCGGCAGTTGTTGGCGCGAGGTATTATGGAATAGGCAACGAGCTCATGGGCGTGTTGGTGGGGTCGGCCGCAGTGGCCGGAGCTGGTCTTAGGCGTACGGCCTGGCCGAGCGCGGTGGCAGCGGCAGCCGCCATGATCATGCTGGGGCACCCTTCGATAGGCGCCAACTTCGGAGGAATGGTCTCGGCCGCCGTCACCTTGACGGTCATCGCGATCATGGCCGCTGGGCGATTCCCAGTGTCACCCGGCTCGACCCGCCTGCGCCGCGCGCGCCGAGCTGTCATGGCGGGCGTATGCCTCGCTGCACTGGGGGTTCCGGCTCTCCTGATACTGTGGGATGCGCACAGCCCCACGTCTTCTCACATCGGACGGGCGTGGCGTACATTGACGCAGCATGCTGGAGGTTCCGGGCAATTGGCGGTGATGGTCATGCGCAAACTGGCCATGAACATCCGTCTGCTGAGATACACAGCCTGGACGCAGGTTCTCATCGCGTTCCTGGCCATCCTGGGGGCGATGGCTGCCGGCGCGCATGGCGTCTTTCAGCGTTTCAGACGCGATCATTACGCCTTGTACGCCGCGCTGATGGGCGGTCTCGCAGGAGCCCTTGCGGCAATGGCGGTAAACGACTCAGGCGTAGTAGCCTGCGCTACACTGGCGATGATGCCGACACTGGCCATATTGGGGTATGCCGCCGACGAGCTGGCCGTGGGAGGCGCTGGGCGGTGACTGAAGGTGGTTGGATTTGGACATTCGGGAATTGGGCAGCACAGGGATACGAGTGTCGCGAGTATGCCTGGGCACACTGACCATGGGCCCTCTTCAGGCGGACATTGGGGTGGAACGCGGGGCCGAGCTCATAAAGCACGCTGTCGAAATGGGCGTCTTCTTTTTTGATACCGCGGAGCTGTATGGAACGTATGAGCATCTGCACAGCGCGATGCGGGGGATACCGCGACAGTCGGTCGTGATCGCATCGAGGTGTTATGCCTACACCTACGACGGTATGCGTCGCAGCCTCGAGCGCGCGCTGACGGAACTGGGGACGGACTACATCGACATCTTCGGCCTTCACGAACAGGAAAGCCGCTTAACACTGAAGGGGCATGCCGATGCAATCCAATGCCTTCTTGACGCGAAACAGGAGGGTCTGATCCGGGCTACCAGCGTCTCCACTCACACCGTTGAGGTTGTCAGGGCGGTTTCGACAATGAGCGAAATAGATGTAGTCCACCCCATTTTCAACAAGCGCGGGATTGGTATAATAGATGGGAACACGGCTGAGATGGCGGATGCGATCCTTGCGGCTAGCCGCCGGGGGGCCGGCGTTTACAGCATGAAACCCCTCGGAGGTGGGCATCTATTTAGAGAGGTGCCCGAGGCCATACAATGGGTGCTCGGCCACGACTCGGTGCACTCGATGGCGATTGGCGCCAAGAGCAGCGACGAACTGGACGCGGATGTCGCCATCGCATCGGGCCTCAAAGTGCCTGATGAAGTCCTTCGATACCTTGCAGGAGAAAAGCATCTGCTCATAGAAGAGTGGTGCTCAAAGTGCGGAGC
>DAOPWT010000056.1:0-10737 GCA_035351775.1 Bacillota bacterium
TATCGTGCCAGGTCCAGGCAGCACTGGGGCTTTCCAAGGCCACGTGCTTTGACCTATGGGCGGGCTGCACCGGGTTCATCTTTGCCCTGATGACCGCCGATTCCCTGATCCGCTCGGGCGTCCTTGGCCGCGCGCTGGTGATCGGGGCCGAAGTCCTTTCCAAGCTAGTGGACTGGACCGACCGCAGCACCTGCGTGTTGTTTGGAGACGGCGCCGGGGCTGTTGTCCTCAGCCAGTCTGAGCGCCCGGGGATTCTGGCTCACTTCACGGGGTCGGACGGCACTCGCGGCGGCGTGCTTCGTATAGACGGGGTTCCCCTTGTAAACCCGTGGATCGCCGACCCCCAGCCGCCCAAGCCAAACAGCGTCATTCGCATGGACGGGCAGGAGGTTTTCAAATTCGCCGTCACTGCCATGCAGAAGTCCATACGACGCGTATGCGAGCTATCCGGCATACAGCTTGACGATGTCCCCTACATCATCCCGCATCAGGCCAACGACAGAATCATCGAATCCGTGGCCGGCAGGATGAAGATCCCCAGAGGCCGTTTCTACACCGACCTGGACCAGCGTGGGAATACTTCCGCCGCCAGCATACCTCTTGCGCTGGACGAGATGAACCGCGCAGGATTGCTCGCGCCTCAGATGCCGCTGCTGCTTGTGGGATTTGGCGGTGGACTGACGTGGGGAGCGAGCATGATCAGGTGGATGCCCAATTCCACACAAGACTCATGAAGGCAGAAGACTGAGGAGGGTTTCGAGATGGTATTTGACCAGTTGAAGGCGATAATCGTAGACCAGCTAGACGTAGCCCCGGAGGATGTGTCCCCAGCGAGCAGTTTCGCCGATGATCTCGGCGCCGACTCCCTCGATATGGTCGAGCTGATCATGGCGATCGAGGAGAAAATGGATGTCCACATCGAGCAGAAGCAAGTCGGGAATCTCACGACTGTCGGGGATGTGCTGGCGTTTTTGGAGGCACATAGGGCTGCGGGAGTGGCCGAATGACGATGACTGCGAGGCGTCTCGGCGAGAGGCTGACGCGGGTCCTTGGGGTAGTACATCCGGTGATACAGGGCGGAATGGCCTGGGTCGCGGATGCACAGCTTGCGGCAGCTGTATCTCGTGCAGGTGGGCTGGGGGTCATCGCCTCGGCCCACCTCACCCCTGATCAGCTCAGGGCCGAGATCCGTTCAGCTCGGAGGATGACCGACAAGCCCTTCGGCGTCAACATCATGCTGATGAGTCCGAACGCAGGCGAGGCGGCGCAGATCTGTTGCGAGGAGCGAGTGGCGGTGGTTACTACCGGTGCGGGCCACCCCGGCGAGTTCATGGAGAGATTCTCGGACGCCGGCATCATCATCATGCCAGTAGTCGCCTCCACAGCCCAGGCTAAGCGGGCTGCGTCCGTCGGCGCGCACGCGGTAATCGCCGAAGGATACGAGGCAGGCGGGCATGTCGGTGAGCTGACTACTATGGCGCTGGTGCCTCAGGTCGTGGACGCGGTGGACGTGCCGGTCATCGCGGCCGGCGGAATCGCGGACGGACGAGGAGCGGCGGCAGCCTTCTGCCTCGGCGCGTCCGGGGTGCAGCTGGGCACCGCCTTCGTGGTGGCCCGGGAGTGCACTGCACACCCCAACTACAAACGCAAGGTGCTCGCAGCAGCCGACTCCGATACACAAGTCACAGGCCGCAGCGTGGGCCATCCTGTCCGGGCTCTCAAGAACCGGTTCACCCGCGAGCTGGCCCGCCTAGAACGCGAAGGGGCGGACCCCGACACGGTGATGTCGCTGGGTGTCGGCAGCCTGGCCCGGGCAGTTCGTGACGGCGATGTGGATCAAGGTTCTGTAATGGCCGGCCAGATCGCTGGGCTCCTGAGGCAGGAGAGAACCGCTTTGGCGATCGTGACCGGTATCATGCAGGAAGCCGAAAAGGTCCTCACATCACTGGGCGCATTGGGCGCACCGGATGCACTGGGCGCACCGGGCGCCGGCAGCTGATATCCGGTCACATATTGCTCGCCAAGTATCACAGTCAAGGAGGATCGATATCCTTGAAGATAGCATACCTCTTCCCCGGCCAGGGCTCACAGTACCCCGGCATGGGCAAGGAGTTGTATGACAAGTTCAGGGCGGCGCGACGGGTGTTTCGCGCAGCCGGCACAGTGCTGGGATACAGCATGGAAAGCCTGTGTTTCGAAGAAGACGACCGCATCAACCTCACCGAGTACACTCAGCCCGCGATAGTCACAGTGAGCTGCGCGGCGCTGGCGGTAGTCAGGGAGCAACTCGGGCCTGACCTTGCGCCGTGCGCAGTAGCCGGCCTCAGCCTGGGCGAGTATTCCGCGCTGGTATGCGCACGCGCCATGGGGCTCGGGCGAGCCGTCGCTCTCGTGCGCAGGCGAGGGCAGTTCATGCAGGAAGCATGTCCGCCCGGCTCAGGAGCGATGGCCACAGTGCTGGGCCTCGACCGCCATGCACTGCTTGAAGTGTGTCGTGAGGCACAGGCGCAGACCGCGGGGGTTGTGGAGCCAGCCAATTTCAACTGCCCGGGGCAGATCGTGATCTCAGGCGACGCCAAGGCTGTAGAACTCGCCTCCGATATCGCGATGGCACGCGGCGCCCGCCGAGTCATAAAGCTCAACGTGTCCGGCCCATTCCACTCCAGCCTGCTTCAGCAGGCAGGCGAGCATCTTCGGGATGAGCTTGACCGTGTCAGGATCGCAAGACCCCGCATTCCTGTGTACTCCAACGTCACCGCATGTCCGCCCACCGTCCCTGCCCCCCGGGCCACACGTGAGCTGCTCGTACGGCAGGTGGCTAGCCCTGTTCTGTGGGAGCAGACCATGGTCAATATGGCGCGCGCGGGGGTGGACACGTTCATCGAGATCGGGCCAGGCAGGACGCTGACCAGTCTCGTCAAAAAGACGCTCCCCGATGCCACGGCCGTGAACGTCGAGGATCTGTCGTCACTGGACGCACTGCGGGATATGGTGTCGCGTGCCCGCGCGCTGCGGGCTGCGGCAGCGTCGGCATCGGCATCGGCCCTGGCCACGACGGGCATCGCCACCGCCGGAGCGGGTGCAGGCGCTGGAGGCGGCGGATGGTGAGTGTGCAGGCAGGCAGAGTTGCCCTTGTCACCGGCGGAGTGCGCGGGATAGGCCTTGCGACCGCGCGCAGGCTGGCCGCGGGCGGCGCGTCGGTGGCCTTAGGCTACCGGTCGTCAGACCCGGCAGTAGTGGAGAACGCTATCGCAGCCGTGTCTGCTGCGTTGCCCGACCCGACCGTGAGCCGGGTGCGCGCCTTCGCAGCCGACGTGTCGCGCCCCGATGAGGTCCGGCAGATGTTTGCCCAGATAGTCTCGGAGTTCGGCCACCTCGATGCGCTCGTGGCCAACGCCGGGATAGTCCGCGACGGGCTGGCTGTGTCTATGGAACCTGAGTCTTTTATGGAAGTGCTTCAGACCAATCTGGCGGGTGCCTTCCTCTGCGCGAAGGAGGCCGCCCGCATAATGCTGCGGCAACGCAAGGGCAGGATCGTGCTGGTATCGTCCATAGTCGGCCTTGACGGCAATGCAGGCCAAACCAACTACGCCGCCAGCAAGGCCGGCCTGGTGGGCCTGGCCAAGTCGCTCGCGCGTGAGCTTGGATCCAGAGGAATCACTGTCAACGTAGTGGCGCCTGGGTTCATCGATACCGACATGACTCAGTCGCTGCCTGAACAGATGCGCGACTCATGCGCTGCCCGAGCGCCTTTGCGGCGGATCGGATCGCCCGCGGAAGTGGCTGCGGCAGTCGCCTTCCTCGCATCCGAGGAGGCAAGCTACATCACAGGCCAGGTCCTGCGCGTGGATGGGGGTCTCACCATGTGATCCACCCGCCACGCCGGGTCATGGAGGCCTGACAGAGGTGTTCTTACTTGAGAAGACGAGTTGTAGTCACCGGGATGGGCGCGGTCACGCCCTTGGGATGTGGATGGAGGACATTCTGGGAGGCTGCGCGTGCCGGGCAATCCGGTATCGGCAAAATCACCCGGTTCAGCCCTATGCCATCCTGCCCGGCCAGACTGTGTGCCCAGGTCAGGGGATTCGACCCCGAACCGTATATCGACCGCAAAGACAGAAAGCGCATGGACCGCTTCACTCAGTACGCGGTGGTCGCCGCCGCGCAGGCCATGGAAGACGCCGGGCTGGCAGGCGCTGCCGGCCGTGGTTCCTACCCGCCCGAGCGTCTGGGCGTGGCCTTCAGTTCGGGCGTGGGCGGGGTGGAGACCTTCGAGGAGCAGCATGCCCGACTGCTTGAGCGCGGACCCGAATGGGTCAGCCCGTTCTTCGTGCCCATGATGATCGGCAACATGGCTGCCGGGAATATCGCCATAATGTTTGGTGCGAAAGGCCCCAGCACGTGCCAGGTTACGGCGTGCGCGGCATCGGCTCACAGCATAGCGGACGCCTTCCGTCTCATAGCCGAAGGGCGGGCCGATGCGATGATAGCAGGAGGCGCGGAAGGGGCCATCACACCGCTGACGATCGCCGGATTCGCCAACATGCAGGCACTATCCACAAGCGACGACCCTGACGCCGCCCCCCGCCCCTTCGACCTAATGCGAGACGGCTTCGTCATGGGCGAAGGCGCCGGCGCTCTGGTGCTTGAGAGCCTCGATTCGGCGCTCGCGCGCGGCGCGCGCGTTTACGCGGAGATCGCCGGGTGCGGGTTCTCTACAGACGCTTACCACATCACCAGCCCAGCTCCGGGCGGCGAGGGGGCCGCCCGGGCCATGATAGACGCCATGCGCGATGCTTCGGTTTCGCCGCAGGACATCGACTATGTTAATGCCCACGGCACCGGCACGCCCTACAACG
This sequence comes from Bacillota bacterium, assembly GCA_035351775.1. GTDB lineage: Bacteria > Bacillota > DTU025 > DTU025 > DTU025 > UBA5389. Next base: position 4,860 of record DAOPWT010000056.1, read on the forward strand.
ATTCCGCGGAGACGCAGGCCATCCGGACCGCTCTGGGCGAACACGCCCGACGTGTGGCCATAAGCTCGACCAAGTCTATGATCGGCCACCTGCTCGGCGCGGCCGGCGCCGTGGAGGCCATCGCCTGCATCGGGGCCATCGTCGACGAGTTCGTCCATCCAACTATCCATTACTCACAGCCCGACCCCGAGTGCGACCTGGACTACGTTCCCAATCACGGGCGCCCGCTCGCGGTTCGCACTGCCATCAGCAACTCCCTGGGGTTCGGCGGGCACAACTGTTGCCTCGTGTTCCGGCGATGGGGCGGCCCGGGGGCGAGCCCCGAGGGCGAGAGCCGTGCGACAGCCGACCCCATCTCCCTCCTCCCCCACAGAGAACCCTTTGTGCTTGTAGACGAGATCGTGTCGGCAGAGCCCGGAGTGCAGGCGGTGGGCATCAAGCGAGTGCGTTCCGACGAATTCTGGGCATCGGGGCATTTCCCCGGCCATCCGGTGATGCCTGGCGTCCTCATAGTCGAGGCCATGGCGCAGGTAGGCGCGGTGGCGCTCTTCCTTGGTATGCCACAGCAAGACGACAGTGTTCTTCCACTATTCGCCGGGGCAAACAATGTGCGGTTTCGCCGCCAGGTGTGTCCCGGAGACACTTTGACCATCGAGACCCGGATACTGCAGTCCTGGCATAGCTTCGGCCGCGCCCACTCCACCGCCCGCCTACCCGACGGCGCGCTGGCAGCAGAGGCGGAGCTTCTGTTCACCCTAGGAGAGGCTCCGTGCAAGCCGATCGGGTGTTGACCGACCAGGTGTCGACCGACCAGGTGTTAGCCCAGCCAAGGTAGGCCCTGCGCGAGCAGGGCCTTTACTTAGCGCAGCCCTGCCCCATGCAGCCCTGCCCCATGCTGATTCGCCCATCGAGGCCCTGCGTCACGCCGCATAGTAGCAGCGGGAGGCAGGATAAGCAGCACCGGACGTCAAATAGAGTCTATTTATGCGGTGGACTCCGCTGTATGCAGGCCCTACAGGTCCGATAGGCCGCATGGGCCGGATAGGCCAGATCGGCCTGGTCTGGAGTGATACGAAACGAGAGTCATCATTATTGGCGCCGGCAAACTGGGATTCGAGCTTGCCAGCCGGCTGTGTCAGGAGAATCGAGACGTCGTCGTGATCGATCGAGCAGCCGGGAGGCTGAGCGAAATCGAACGCAATCTGGACGTGATGGCGATCCACGGAAACGGCGCGTCTCTGCGTGTTCTGGAGCGGGCCGGAGTGTCGGGCGCGTCACTTGTCATAGCCGTCACAGACCTAGACGAGGTCAACATGCTCGCATGCATGCTGGCCAAGCAAGCCGGCGCGCACACGACAATCGCACGCGTGCGCGACCCTGATTACGATACCGACCTCGCCCTCGCCTCGGATGGCACATATGCCGGCGTGGACGTGACAATAAACCCCGACCACCAGGCCGCGGTGGATATCGCACGCCTGATCAAAAACCCTGATTCGTCGGAATTCGACTACCTCGCCGGCGGCAAGGTGCAGATCCTGTCGTACACAGTGGAACCCGACTCGCCGGTAGCACATACCCGCGTCCGCGAACTGGACATCGCAACTGCCACTTTAGTCGCTATCCTGCGCAATGGAGACGTACTGATCCCCAGAGGCGACACGGATATTCTCCCCGGCGATAAGGTGTTCGTCGTGGGCCGACGGGGAGTGCCCAGTGTATTCGGATGGCGGGCCGGGCGTGAAGCCACACGCCTGCGAACAGTCAGCATAATGGGCGGTTCCAGCATCGGTTACTATCTGGCGCGGGCCGTAGAACCCTTGGCCGCTCACGGAGTGCAGCTCAAGCTGTTCGAAAAGGACGGTGAGAGGTGCAGAACACTTGCTGAAGCATTCCCACGCCTTACCGTGATCCAGGGCGATCCGTCCAACCTCGAGGTCCTGCAAGACGAGAACGCCGAGGGTTCTGACGCAGTTGCGGTGGTGGGCGATAGCGACCAGTCGAATCTTCTCACAGGCTATCTCTTGAAGCGTATGGGCGTGCCCCGCGTAGTCGTGTCGTTGAAACGCACCGAGTATCTGCCCTTCACGGGGCCCATGGATCTTGACGGTACGGTAGTGCCGAGGGTCAGCGCTGCCGCTGCCATACTCAAGATCATCCGCGGCGACCGCGTTCTCTCACTTGCACTGCTCAAGGAAGCTCGTGCGGAAGTGCTGGAGGTGCTAGCCTCGGAGGATTGCCCTGCATGCGGTATTCCCCTGCGCGATCTGGGAGTGCCTACTGGCGCCGTTATCGGAGTGCTGGTCCGCGGTGGGCATGTCATAGTGCCCCGCGGGGATACCAGGATCCTGCCCGGCGACCACGTAATCGTGTTTATGGTGGAATCGTCAAGAGAAGACACAGCTCGCCTGTTCGAGCTGAGATAGAGGCGTGTGCATTGAACGTCAGGTCAGTAGTCGGCTCGGTCTCCCGCATCGTCGCAGTATTCGGCGCCCTGATGCTGGCGCCGGTTGCAGTATCGCTGGTGTTCGGCGAGTCCGACTGGAGAGCATTCCTCATCTCATCGATGGTGACTGCCGCCATCGGCGTCGTCGGCGCACTGCTTGCACCGCCCGGAACCGACCAGCGTATAGGCAACCGCGAAGGTATGGCCATCACTGCTTTAGGGTGGACGGCATGTGCGCTCTTCGGCGCCCTGCCGTTTCTTCTGGCCGGTTCTTTGCGTACGCCGGCCGATGCCGTGTTCGAGACCATGTCGGGCCTGACCACCACCGGGGCCACGGTTCTCGCCGATGTGGAGGCGCAGTCGCACGCAATCTTGTTCTGGAGATCGTTCCTCCATTGGCTGGGCGGCATGGGAATCGTCGTGCTGTCCATCGCGCTCCTGCCGGGCCTGCAAGTTGGAGGTTCTCAGCTGTTCCGGGCTGAAGTGCCAGGCCCGCTGCCTGACCGCCTTGAGCCGAGGATTCGCGAGACGGCCCGGCGCCTCTGGGGCATATACATCCTTCTCACCGTGGGCCAGACCGTGCTCCTGCGCCTATTCGGGATGTCGCTGTTCGACGCCGTTACCCATACATTCGGCACCGTAGCCACAGGCGGGTTCTCCACGGCTAACAGGAGCCTGGAAGCGTGGAATTCTCCGGCGATACACCTCACTGTAACGGCCTTCATGTTTCTGGCAGGCATGAACTTCACCCTACACTACCGGGCGCTGCGCGGGGACCTCCAGCCTATATCGAAGGATGATGAACTCAAGACATACGCCGGAATTGTGCTGGCCGCGATTGCCTTGATATCATTGGATTTGCTGGCGCATTCCAGCTACGGCCTGTGGAATACGTTGAGGCACTCAGCCTTCCAGGTGGTATCGGTCATCACCACTACAGGTTTCACTACAGTGAACTACGATGTCTGGCCTCCGCTCAGCCGGGCGATCCTGCTGCTTCTGATGTTCGTAGGCGGCTCGGCGGGGTCCACCGGCGGAGCGATCAAGGTTGTCCGCGTGAACGTACTGGCAAAGCACTCCATCAGGGAGCTTAAGAGAGCCGTGTACCCGCGGCGAGTGACTGTAATCAGGCTCAACGGCAAGGCAGTGCCTGAAGAAGTGTCCAGCGCGGTGCTGGCCTTCGTCATCCTCTACCTGTCGGTGTTCCTGCTGGCGATGTTGGCCATGTCGGCCATGGGCTTGGATTTTGTGAGCGCCGTGGGCGCGGTTGCTGCGACGTTGGGCAACATCGGCCCGGGGTTCGGGCTCGTGGGGCCGGCGTGCAACTACTCCGCCGTTCCGGCCATGGGCAAGTGGCTGCTCTCCTTCTGCATGCTCGTGGGGAGGCTCGAGGTATACACAGTCCTCAGCATGCTCGTCCCGGGATTCTGGCGAAGACCGTAGACGTCGCCTGGAGGCAGCAACAGCGGCCGGCGGCGGATGTCGGTCGCGTCAGTGTGATTGGGAGGGGATCAAGTGACAGGATCCGCATTGGCCCTTGTCTTGGGCTCGGCGGTAGTGCACGCAACTTGGAATCTGGCTGCCAAGAAGTCCAGCGGCGGAATCGCTTACGTTTATCTGGTGGGGACATGCGCCACCGTGTTTTGGGGTCCGCTGGGTGTATGGCTTGTGCTGAATGGACGAGCCATCGCCCCGGGAGCCTCAGTCGCAACAGCATTCGGGTACATAGCAGGCAGCACATTGTTGCACCTGGCCTACTTCTCCACCCTCCTCAAGGGCTACCAATGCGGCGATCTATCGCTGGTGTACCCCCTGGCGCGCGGCACGGGTCCATTCCTCTCCACTGTTCTCGCGATTATCCTCTACGGAGAGCGCCCATCGGTCCCCGCTTTTCTGGGAGCGATGCTCATTGCGGGAGGAGCATTCTTCCTCGCCAAAAACGGCGAAAGCGACAGCTGCGATGACGAGGCGAGCTGCGCAGTGCAGGTAACGGCATCTGGGCCCGAACTCAATGTCACAGGACGCCCAGCCGCCGGCCAGCGCGTCGCGATCGTCTACGGGCTACTTACCGGCGTATTCATCGCAGCCTACACTCTGTGGGACAAGCGGGCGCTTTCGCTGGGGCAAGTCAGTCCCCTCTTCCTGGAATGGGGCACCTGCCTCGGACGCTTTGTGTTGCTTGCGCCGTGGTTCCTCCTCACTCCCACCGGGCGCGCATCGCTTGCTGAGGCATGGCGCGATCAGCGAAAACCGGCCATGATCGTGGCCTTGCTGTCGCCGCTGTCATACATGATGGTGCTGTCGGCCTTGGCTTACTCGCCCGTGACCTACATAGCGCCTGCGCGAGAGATCAGCATTCTTCTGGGAACGTTGGCAGGGAGCCGCCTCCTGCTCGAGGGAGATCGCCGCTCACGCACGCGGCGCCTGATCGCGGCAACAGCGATGGCGCTCGGCGTCGCCGCGCTGGCCATCTGGTAACCGCTGCGCAATCATTGCAGACGCGCCTCCTGCCCGCTTATCACCATGCGCCAAGGGCCATCGCGCGGCCGATGAGGTACAGCGCCCACACGTGCGCCGGATAGAACACGTAGAACAGATACTTGGTGAAGTTGTTCTTCGGCCCTCGCCGGCCATTGTACATGAGGATTAACAGGATCGAGAACACCATCATCCATTGGTAGTCATAGTAGAGCAATCGCTCCAGGCTGATCGCCGGTGCCGCGGGCGAGAGCAGCAGAGATATCGCCAGCGACACGACGACATAGGCCATCGCCATCCTGCGCCGATCATCACGGAACAAGTAGAACACCAGAGTCATCGCAACACCGTACAGGCTTGCTTCGGTGAACAAAGAGAGAACGCCCACGGCCATCACCGCAGGCACACCCCAGGCTCGGTTGCCTGTGGCGCGCGTCCATTCAATCGCATCCATCAGGCAGAGCGCAAGAGCCAGCGAGAGGAAGATGTTGTTTACGATCGGCGTGCGCACAGGCGGGAACCGGTGCATGATGAGACGCGTGCCGGCGAACATGATGCCGGCCCATATGAACATCCTGGTTATGTAGTGCAACCTGCTTCGGGTGTGGTAGAACCCCTCCACCGCGAAGAAGAAGAAGATCGGCGCAACGATGCGTCCGAGCCATGTGAACCAGATAGGAGTGCCGGGAACAAAGTAGTAGATGTGGTCTAGCAGCATCAGCCCCATGGCCAACAGCTTGAGCCTGAACGCGTCCAATCCCCAGTACATCGTCTGCCTCCTGATGCCCCGGTCGATTCGCCCTCCGGTACCATCATACCTCTCGTCTCCCCATACCCGCTAGTGCCACCGTGCCACCATCCGTCTGCCCACACGCACCGTCCTGCAAGCACGCCCCCCAGATAGCGTAATCTTAGTGTAGGCTGCTGGGTAGGGAAAAGCGGAGTACAGCAAGA
>DAOPWT010000057.1:0-10653 GCA_035351775.1 Bacillota bacterium
TTTCCGTTGCCACAACACCCGGCGAGACCTCCTTTCAGGCATATTCTCTCGCCGCAGCGCTGCGGTTATTAGGGCAAATACGACCTTACAATGATTGCGCATCACGTATTGCCTTTATTTAACATTAGCCCCTTCGGCAAGCCTCGCCGCCCGGCGTTCCACCTCTGACATGATCTCGCACTCGTCCAGTGTGGTCAGCTTCCTGTCGTCCATCAGCACGCAGCCGTCGACCACAACTGCGCTGACGTCGGCGCCGGAGGCGGTGTAAACCAGGTGCGACACTGGATCGGCGATGCCGGCGGGCGACAGGTGCGGGGCTTTGAAGTCAAGAAGCACGATATCTGCTCTCTTGCCGATCTCTATGGATCCGATGCAATCAGCAAGCCCGAGGCATGCGGCTCCGCCTACGGTGGCCATCTCCAGGCAAACATGTGCAGGCACTGCCGTCGGATCCAGCCGAGTCACCTTATGCAGCAGGCCTGCGAGGCGCATCTCCTCCACGATGTCAAGGTTGTTGTTGCTGGCCGCGCCGTCTGTGCCCAGTCCAACCGCAATCCCCGCCTCCAGCATCTTCTCCACAGGCGCAACGCCGGACGCCAGTTTCATGTTTGACCCGGGGTTGTGCGCTACCCGCACCCCGTGCTTTGCCAAGATGTCTATGTCATCGTCCGACACCGCAACACAATGGGCAGCCAGCGTCGGCACATCGAAAAGGCCGCTTGACTTTATGTATTCCACAGGACTCATGCCGTAAGTCGACCGGATCTCGTCTACTTCGCGAAACGTTTCGGAAACATGGGTATGTACTCCGACGCCCAGTTCCCCAGCGCGCCTGCTCACCGCGGAGAGAAACGGCGCTGAGCAAGTGTACGGCGCATGTGGGCCGAGCATCGTGGTGATCCTGCCCCCCGCCGCGCCATTCCATGTCTCGCACAAAGCCGCGCCGCGCTCAAGCACCGTGCCGAACCCATCCGGGCCGTCCGCACCGTTCGCAGACGATCCCATTCCCACCGACAGGCTCGCCCTGAGCCCCGATTCCCGAACGGCCCGGGCGGCTTCGTCCATGAAGAAGTACATGTCCGCAAAGGCCGTAGTACCTGACTTGATCATCTCAGCGCACGCAAGCAGAGTCCCCCAGTACACGTCCTCAGAAGTCAACCTGGCCTCTATGGGGAATATCTTGGTAGTAAGCCACTCCTGGAGCATTAGGTCGTCGGCATATCCCCTAAACAGCACCATGGCGGCATGCGTGTGCGCGTTCACCAGCCCTGGAATGGCGATACGGCCCCGGCCCGGAAGGCGCGGCATCCGCTCAAGCCGCTTCGCGAGACCCGCACATAGCGCCACCCGAGGCCCGGCGTATACAATGGCGCCTGACTCGATGACGATGGCTGCATCGTGCATTATGCGCCGCCCGGAGTCCATCGTGATCACAGTGACATCATCTATGACCAGGTCGCCGAGGAGTGCCATCGAGGTCCCCCTTCCTTGTACTCCGCAAGCCACGGCATATCCACGCCTGCGTCGGCGCAGGCGCATCCGCGCTCAGCCGGCAGGCTATCGATGGCCGCCATTATCACAGCGCGCAGTCGCTCGCCATTGGCCTGCATTATGTCCACCACTTCCTGGTGCGTCAGCGTCGTTTTCGAAATGCCGGCAGCCCAGTTGGTGACCATCGCTATCGAGGCATAGCACAGCTGCGCCTCTCGCGCAAGAACCGCTTCGGGAACGCCCGTCATGCCTGCAAGGTCCCCTCCGAGCTTGGCGAACATGCGTATCTCCGCCGGGGTTTCGAATCGCGGCCCATCTAGGCACACATAACACCCTCCGTTGATCGCTTCGATCCCGAGGGCGCGCGCGCCCTGTTCCATCTTGGCGCGGATCTCAGGGCAGTACGGCTCCGTGTAGTCGAGGTGTACCACTCCGTGTTCCCCACCGTCGAAGAACGTGCGCACCTGTGACTTGGCGAAATCGATGAACTGGTCTACAAACACGAACATGCCCGGCTTCATCTCGGGATTGAGCGAGCCCACAGCGGATGTCGCTATCACGCGCTCCACACCCAAGATCTTCAGGGCCGCAATGTTGGCCTTGTGGTTGATCATGTGCGGGGGCACTGTATGCCCGAATCCGTGCCTGGCCACGAATGCTATCTCCTGCCCGTGGTACTTTCCGATCTTCATGCCCGCCGGCCCGTAAGGAGTCTGCACAACCGCCTCCCTGACGCTACCCAGAATGGCCGGGTCATATACCCCCGTCCCGCCGATTATCGCAAGCCTCATACACTTACACCTCCACTATCCGCTTCAAGCTGCATGCACTTACCCTTCGCCGACATTAGGCGTCAGCTCTCCACATGACAGGCGAGCTCGATTCCGGGGTTGGGATCAGCCTCGCTCAGCGCGAACCTTGTATCGGCCTCATTGATGACACTGAAGAAATTCCCCGATATGACCACCTTGGCAGCCCCCGCGAACTGCCCCGCACGCACTACAATCCCGTCCGGAACAGCCAGCGAGAAGTTGCCCGCGGTTGGATCCTGAGTATGCATGCCCAGCACGCTATCGACTAGTATCACGTCGTCGGCGCCGGAAAGAAGCTCAGCCCAGTTCTCCATGTTGTGGGCCCTCAGCGTCAACCCTGCATGGCCCGGAGGCATTCCGCTCGCCGGGATCGGCGTGGCGGCCATCTTGCAGCGTCTTGCGTACTTCGTGTTGAGAATGGGCGAGGCCAGTTGACCATCTTCGATCAGCGCCAGCCGACCCGACGGGACACCCTCAGATGTGCACAGATAGGAGCCCGGGCCCATGGGCACTGCCGTGTCGATCGTCAGGCTCAAGTCATCGCGGAAAACGTGCGCGCCCTCGCGGAACTGCTCCAGTGAATACCTAGATCGACCTTCCGCGACATTCTCGCCGGCCATGTTGTGCAGGACATAGTGGCCGATGAAAGACTCAACTACTCTGGGCGTCAGTAGAACACGCATGCCGCGTGCATCTACCTTCACGCGCGCTTTCGCCGCCAAGGCGAATCGGCCGGTCACAGAGACGGCACGGGCGAGCCCAGACAGTGTCTCTCTGTACCTTCCCAGCCTGATTCCGCTCATAGTCTTGTCGATGCTCCACGAGCACCATGCGTTAGTCTCCGGGTATTTCACCCACAGTCCACTAGAGGTGGCGATGACGGTTTCAACTGTGGAGCAGCCCACTCCTGCATCGACCATGTCAGCGCCGCCTTCGCGGGCTGTCGCGGCTATCTCCGACACAGCGTCGAACACAGGGCCCGCATCGTCCCTGACGATGTCGGCCACCCTCGGGTCGAACAGCTCGACTTGTGTGGGAGGCATCAGTTGAGCAATGTGGGCAGCATCGTCATCGCCGTAGGCCAGCGATCGCCAGAGTTCGATGTCGCGCGGCAGCCTGCTTAAGGTCTTGCTGTCGATCCTGCCGCGACTGACCATGCCGTCTTCCCATATGATGAAGACACTTCCTGCAATCTCGCGGGCCATGCGGGCCGGACGATAGTGGCCGCACAGCTTGCTGTCGTCCATCCCCACATCGACTGAACAGACTGAATTCACGACGAGCCTCCACCCGCGGGCCTCGCCGAGCCTCCTCGCCAGAGCTTCGGCGGTTTCGACTGCAGCGGACATGTCATACTCCCCCGATCGTTATCTCTTCGTTCGCGTCGATGACCAGGAACATGTTCCCGCCTCCGCTCGACGGCACGCTCTGCCCCGCCTTGCCGCACGTGCCCATGGCGTCGAGTATTGGTCGACCTATGCCGGCGATAATCGAGCCGAGAGCCGACAGAACCTTACCGCTGAATATGGCAGGCTGGCACAGACGAATATCGTTGGGCGTAAGCTCGTATATGGCGGAGCAGTTGAACACGAAATCGCCCTTGGCGGGGTTGACTTGGCCGCCCTTGTAGCCTGACAGGTATAGGACAGGTGCACCCTCCAACAGCAATCCTGCACGCGCCAAGCAGTCGCGCACATCTTGCGGCGTGACATCTTCGAATGCCAGATCCATCGGGAGAGGGTCGTCGACAGTGATCCGTATGTTGGACATCCTGGGAACCGGAACATGGCGGAAGCTCTCGGCCCTTCCCGCGCCGGTCACGGGCACTCCAGCTTGCTGGGCGGAAAATACGTCTGCAAGCGCACGCATGAGAACGCCGCCTTTGACGATCTCGACCGTTTCGCGCATAACCCCATTGGCCGATATGGGCTGGTACGCGTAGTCTCCCTCAAGCGGTCCATCGACTATGGTGACAATATCTGCTGCAACCCGCTCGCCGGCGCGGAGCCTGCCTTCACGGGCCAGAATCGAAGTCTCCATACAGTCGGACTCGGCAGCGTGTCCGAAAGCCTCATGGGCGAGGCCCTTCGCCAGAGCGTAGTCTATCACTATCCGGTAGGAACCGGCCCGCGCCCTTGGAGCGCCGAGCAGGGCTAGGGCTGTGCGGGCTGCCTTGGCGGTCCGCTTGTGCAGGCGCAGGCGGCCCTCAGGCGATGCGATCACCGAGGCGTCCTCTCCTGACAGCGAAGCATTGACGCTCGCTGCCTGACCATCGCTTCTGGCCGTGATCATGTTCATCACCGCAGCGCGCGGCATCGAGAACATGACGTCGCCGCCGTCGCTACGCACTATTCGCCACTCTTCATCGACTATCCGATAGAAGGTGCGAACCGCCAAGCGCGAGTCAATCTCCATCGTCATCCTGCAGATGCCCGCTACAAGCCCGCTTTCTTCGTCATGGCCGATTGCGTCCATACCCATGGAGACTGCACGCTCCACGTGAGCGACGAGCGGACGAACCCGCGCAATGCCCTCGGCGGGTTCGGGCCCGTACGCCCTGGATTCGCGAGCCAGCCGGGCCGCCGACTCCACCAGGTCCACCAGCGAGCCTGGGGTGACAATGTCGCTCGACGCGAAGCCAGACAGCCAATCCTCGGTGAAAACCTGGATTCCGACGCCAGACACCTCTTCCACGCTCTTTAGGTCAATGCGGCCGTTCACAACGCCTATCGCCCGCTCAACCTTGTCCTGTAACCTGATCACAGCGTACACCCCGAGCGCCTCAGCGCGATCGACAGCTGCCCGGCACGCTTCGGTACAGGCGCTGACTCTCAGACTCAATCCTCACATCCCCCCGTCGTGTCTGCCTCGCAAAGGGCTGCTTCCCAAGCATCATATAGCTTCTCAAGTTCCTCCATGATCGCACGATGCCGAGTTACGACTTCTCGAGCCCGCTCGCCATCGGAGTAAAGACCCTCTGACGCCAGAAGCTCTTCTACTGCGGCCAGGCGGGCCTCGGCCTGTTCGATCTCCGCCTCTATCAGGCCTGCCTGACGCACGGCCTCGCGTGAGGCATCCCGCGTCCTGCTCCGCGCCCTGGACGCCCCTCCTCTGGGCGCGGTGGCACGCGTCGCTGCCGCTACCGGAGCAGCCTCCGACGCGGCATCCTCGGCCATCTCGGCAGCCTTCTTCTCACGGTAGTAGCTGTAGTTGCCGTCATACAGCCGCCACCGGCCCTCTGCGATCTCCAGGATCGCAGTAGCCACCTGGTCGAGGAAATACCGGTCATGGCTTGCGCATATGACAGTCCCATCGAACTCTGATACCGCTTGGTCCAGAGCATGCCGTGATTCTATGTCGAGGTGATTCGTGGGTTCGTCCAGCAGCAACACATTGGGCGCCGACAGGATCAGTTTGGCGAGCGCCAGTCGGTTGCGCTCTCCGCCCGACAGCACGCTCACACGCTTGAACACGTCGTCGCCTCGGAACAGAAAACGCGCGAGGCAACTGCGCGCCTCGCCCAAGGTCCAGTCGCGCATCATGTATACTTCGTCGAGCACCGTCGACTCCTCGTTCAGTCCCCTAAGGTCCTGCCAGAACACCCCCACCGACACGTTCTCTCCCAGAGCTACGTGGCCTTCATCAGGCAAAATGTCGCCGGCGATGATCCTGAGCAGAGTGGTCTTGCCCGAGCCATTGGGGCCTACTATCCCCAGGCGCTCGCCTCGTTCCACAGCCAGTTCCAGTCGATCGAACAGGCGGCGCTCACCAAAAGCTTTGGATACCCTGTCGACCACCACGGCGAGCCGACCGGTGCGCGCTGATCGGCCGAAGCCGAGCTTCATAGACGCACTCTGCGTGGGTTTCTCGATGCGCTGTATTCGCGCAAGCATCTTCTCCCTGCTCTGAGCCATTGTCGTACGGTTGCCCGCCTTATAGCGGCGCACATACTCTTCGAGCCTGTGAATCAGCTCCTGCTGGCGCTCGTACTCCTCCGCCTGGCGCTCACGAGCCAGTTCCTTCTGTGCAACGAAGAACGTGTAGTTGCCGGGGTATTCGGTCACCGTCCGACCGTCAAGATCCCATGTCCTGTTGGTAGTGGCATCCAGGAAATAGCGGTCGTGCGACACGACAACGAACGCACCGGCAAATGAACGAAGATAGCCCTCGAGCCACTCGCACGCATCCACGTCCAGATGGTTAGTGGGCTCATCGAGCAGGAGGATATCCGGGGCCAAACAGAGCATGCGCGCCAGCGCAACGCGGACCTTCTGGCCCCCGCTCAGAGTATCGATTACGCGGCCCAGATCGTCTTCGCGAAAGCCCAGCCCAAAAAGGGTTGTTCTGATGCGCACGTCGTAGTCGTAGCCCCCGCACATCTCGAACTCAGTGGAGAGCCTGGAGTACCGCTGCATGACCCTGTCCAGAAGTCGCTCGGATCCGGCGACCCCGGGGTCAGCCATCTTGGGGTCGGCCATCTGGCGCTCCAACTCGCGCATTTCATCGGCGACAGCGAACGCGCGGGCGAAAGCGCCTCTCATCTCTTCGTACAATGTGTTGCCGGAGTTGTACCCGATTCCCTGGGCGAGATACCCCACTGTTCGGCCCGGTGCCCACGTCACAGAACCGGAATCGTAGTCTAGGGCTTGGGCCATGATCCGAAGCAGAGTGGTCTTGCCTGTGCCATTCCGCCCCACCAGGCCTATGTGGTCACGCTCTTCTACCGAGACGTTGATCCCGCTGAGCACCAGGTCAGACCCAAAGTACTTAGTGACTGAACCTAATTCCAGCACCGGCACCGGCGGCTACACCGTCCTCTTCTCTTCGACGTGGCAGGCAAAGGCCGAATGGTTGTGGATCGACTCATGGCTCTCGCACTCCACCTCAAACCAGCGCACACGCGGTTCGGCCCTGAGCGATATGACCACGTCTCGCAATATGTCTTCGACGAACTTGGGGTTGGCGTAGGCCGCTTCGGTGACGAACTTCTCGTCCTCCCGCTTGAGCAGCGGATATATCTCGCAGCTGCCTTGGCCCTCCAGAAGCGCTATGAGATCCTCGAGCCACAGAAACCCTGCGGCGCTGAAGCGAACGCGCGCCCGGATCATTGTGCGCTGGTTGTGGGCCCCAAAAGACGAGATCTCCTTGCTGCACGGGCAGCACGAGGTGACCGGCACCTCAACCCCCATGATGAAGGTATGGCGCGAGCCGTCCACCGCCCCGCTGAACTCGCAGTTGTAGTCGAGGATGCTCTCCTTGCCGCTCACCGGCGCACTCTTAGGCACGAAATACTTGAACCGTATGGAGATGTGCGCCTTGGTGGCCGATAGAGCCTCGCATGTCTCCTTCAGTATAGACGTTATAGACACATTCGATATCGGCTTCTGGCTCCACGACAGCAGCACTTCTATGAACCTGCTCATGTGAGTGCCCTTAAACTGCATGGGAAGCTCCACTGAAAGTGAGGCGTTCCCCAGCACAGACTGCCAGCCGCCTTCCTTGGTGGCAATCTGCAGCGGAAGATGTACGTTCTTCACGCCGACCTTCTGTATGTCGATGCCTCTGGAGTCCGGACGGCTCTGCACATCCTGCATAGAAAGCTCCTCCCCCTGCTACTCGGGCCACGGACTGACCCATTTCTCTTCTACGCATGCGACGAATATCCCTGCATCCGCCCGGTCGGCCTGCACACCCTCGCCTCGCGCAGCACACTGAGCGCACTCGGGGCAGAGGACAACCACCGGTTCCCGTCGAAATGCACAGACAAGTGGAGCAGAGCAAGGGAGGATCTGAAGCCATGAAAGCAATGCTTCTCGGGGCGGGCGAAGGAACCCGCCTTCGACCGATCACCGCCACGCGGCCCAAGCCCATGATCTCCATAGCCAACCGACCCATCATGGAGCACATACTTCTCCTGCTCAAGGAGCACGGGGTGCGCGATGTCTACTCTAACCTGTACTACCTAGCTGACCAGATTGAGTCGTACTTCGGCGACGGCTCGGCGCAAGGTCTTTCTGTCAAGTTCAAAGTGGAGGAGAAGTTGCCCGGCACCGCGGGCGGAGTGAAGAACCTAGAGCAGCACTTCGACGAGACTTTCATAGTGATCTCCGGCGACCTCTTGACCGATTTCGACCTCACAAAGGCGCTGGAATTCCACCGACGGCAAGGCGCCATCGCCACCATCCTGCTCACCAAGATAGATAATCCCCTGGAATATGGTGTGGTCATCACCGACAAGAGCGGTCGCATTCAGCGTTTCCTGGAAAAGCCGGGCTGGTCGGAGGTGTTCTCCGACACCATAAACACCGGGATCTACATCCTCGAGCCAGAAGTGCTTAAGTTCATACCGCCGGGGCAGGACTTCGATTTTTCGCGCGACCTCTTCCCTCTCTTGCTCCGGGAGGGGCAACCCCTGTTCGGGTACGTGGCTGACGGCTACTGGTGCGATGTAGGCAATATCGAAATGTACATACGGGCTCAAGTGGACGCGCTCTCGGGCAAGGTCCGACTGAGTGTACCCGGCGAGCAGGTAATGCCCGGTGTATGGGTGGCCAAATCGGCCAAGATCAGTTCACGAGCCGACCTCAAAGGCCCCATGGTGCTGGGCGAGAACTGCGAGATCGCCCCGGGAGCCCGCCTTCGCGAGTACTGCGTGGTGGGCGACAACGTCATAGTCGCCGCGAACTCCTTTGTCGTAAGGTCCACCATCTTCAGCAACTCCTACATAGGCGAAGGATCGGTAGTATCGGGCTCCATCATCTGCAAGAATGTGGTGCTCAAAGAGAGTGTGCGAGTGAGCGAGGGGGCCGTGGTGTCAGATGACTCCATTCTGAACACCACAGTCACGGTCAAGCCCGGAGTGCGCGTTTGGCCGGGCAAGATCATCGACGAGGCCGTTGTGCTCTCATCGAGCGTAGTGTGGGGGCAGCGCCTGCAGCGCGAGCTGTTCCATGCCGGCGCCATATCCGGCCTGGTCAACTTCGAGTTCACTCCGGAGTTCGCAGTACGCCTGGGCAGCGCGATCGGCAGCAGCATGAAGAAGGGCGCCAGCGTGATCGTGAGCCGCGACCCCAGTCGCACGGCGCGCATGATGAAGAGGGCGCTCGTCGCAGGGCTATCCAGCGCCGGGGTATCCGTTTGCGATCTGCAGGGGCAGCCTCTGCCGTTGCTTTCGTACATGACATGTCGCAACGGCTATGCATATGCCGTGCATACGCAGACTTCCGAAGACAATTTTGAGATGGCGGATATAAAGGTGTTCGACCGCGACGGGCTCGCTCTATCACGCGGTGACGAGCGGAAAGTCGAGACCTTGCTCGCCCGCGAGGAACCGCGGCGCACCAGCGCCCGCGAGGTCGGAAGCATCAGCTACTATCCGAGAGCAGTGGAAATCTACACAGATGAATGCCTTTCTCACATCAACGTGGAAACGACGAAGGCCAACCGTATCAGGCTGGTAGTCGACTGCGGGCATGGCTTTACAGGGAGCGTGCTCCCCCCGCTGCTGGCAAAGATGGGCGCCGAGGTGACCTCGCTCAACGCCATTGAGCAGGAGACGAAGATGCCCAAGACGCGCCGCGAGTCGGAGCGCGCCCGCGAAGATCTGGGACTGATAGTCAAGACCATCGGAGCGAACATGGGAATCCTCGTCGATCCGCAAGGAGCGCGGATGTGGGTGGCCGACGATTCCGGCCGAGTGCTTACCGACATAGAGCTTGCATACATGATGGCGCTGTTCAGCGTGCGCTCGAAGTCGTCTCGCGGCGTCACGGCGCCCAGCTACATCCCGACCGTGCTCACCGAGGCTCTAACGAGCAATGGAGCCACAGTCTATAGGGCCAAGTCGCACGCGCGCGAGCTTTCGGACCTCGCGCGAACCAGCAAGTCGGGGATAGCCTGTGACCTTGCCGGCGGCTTTGTCTTCCCCGAGCTACACAACGGCATGGACGCGATATTCGCTGCCGCCAAATTGGTGGAATGGGTATCGGCCGACTCGGCGCCGCTCTCCCAGCTTGGGCAGCTAGTGCCGGAGCATCACCTGCTTCGAGACACGATGCCGTGCCCCTGGGAGCTCAAGGGCCAGGCCATGCGAGAGCTCCTGGGCAAGCTGGATCAGCCCGGAGTAGATACATTCGACGGTTACCGGAAGGCGGCGGGCGATGGGTGGTACATGGTTCTGCCTGATGCAAAGCACCCGTCGTTCACTATCTACGCTGAAGGACCGACGAGGCTCGACGCGGAGAAGATACTTGCGGAAGCCCGGCGAGAACTCGCCGCGCAAATCGACTGAGGGGGGCGCCTCCGTCATACACTTACTTTGAGCGAGTATGAAGGAGGCGGACCGCGTGGC
>DAOPWT010000058.1:0-10285 GCA_035351775.1 Bacillota bacterium
AGTTGCAGTGACCGTCGGGAAATGCCAAGGTATTCGGCGGCTCGGGTGCGGTTTCCGTCGAAGATTCTGAGGGCCTCGGCTATCTGCCTTTTCTCGGTCTCGACGAAGGTTCGACGCTTCGATTCCTTCAGAGACAACGGAGTATCAAGTGGATCACTGTCGGCGCGCACTGCGATCCCTGGGGGCCCTTCCATAAGAAGCCAACCAGGCAGGCTCTGGGGTTCGATAACGCTGTCATCGCACAGCAGTGCCAGGTGCTGCATGGCGTTCTTCAGCTCGCGTACGTTCCCCGGCCAGTCATGGGCGAGAAGAGCAGAGGCGGCGGCATCGCTGAGCGACGGCGACGGCCTGCCCAGATCGGTGCAGAACTCCCGAAGGAAGTGGTCGGCAAGCACCAGGATGTCTTCCTTCCTGTCGCGAAGTGGTGGAATTGACACAGTGATCACAGCGAGCCGGAAGTAGAGATCCTGTCGGAACCTGCCTTCCTTGACCTCCTGACGGAGATCTCTGTTGCTGGCCGCCACTATCCGGACATCCACAGGGATCCTGCGTGTGCCGCCCAGCCGTTCAATGATTTTCTCCTCCGCTGCTCGGAGGATCTTGGGCTGCATCGCCAGAGGAAGATCGCCCACTTCGTCTAGGAAAATCGTTCCTCCATCCGCGATTTCGAACCTTCCGGGCTTGCGCCTCCGGGCTCCGGAGAAGGCTCCTTCGTCATACCCGAACAGCTCGCTTTCCAGAAGTGTGTCGGGAAGTGCGGCGCAGTTCACGGGCACGAAAGGCTTGTTCTTCCGTGGAGAGGTATGATGTATGGCTCTGGCCATGAGCTCTTTCCCGGTGCCGCTTTCGCCCTGCACTAACACGGAAGCATCACTTGAAGATACCCTCTCTACAGTCTCAAATATCTTGTGCATCTTCGGCGAAACCGTGATCATGTCGCGAAGATGGGTTGCGTCTTCGGGGACTCGATGCAAATGACGCACCCGATTAGTCTCTCTACACAGCCGAAGCGAGGATTCGATAGTCAGCCTGAGCTCGTCCATGTCGAAGGGCTTGGTGATGTAGTCGTGCGCTCCGAGTTTCATGGCCGCGACTGCCGTCTTGATCTCGCCAAAGGCGGTCATGACGATAACAGGTCCGCTGAAGCCGTGCTTTCGGGCAGCCCTGAGAGTATCGATGCCGTCTGCGCCGGGCAGGCGCAGGTCCAGCATGATCAGGTCAATGTCTAGGCAGCGGAGAAGCTCGAGGGCCTGCTCTCCGGAGGAGGCCGCCACGATTTCGTAGTCGCCTGCGAATGCCTGGCGGAAGAGCCATGCCATGTTCGGCTCATCGTCTACGACCAGTATTCTCTCAGGATCCAACGCTGCTCACCTCAGCTCAACTCTGGGCAATCACTGGAAGCCTGACGATAAACGTAGTGCCCTTTCCCGTCTCCGACTCGAACTCCACGAATCCTTGGTGACTGTAGACTATACGCTGGACAAGCGGCAATCCGAGCCCTGTGCCGCTCTCTTTTGTGGTGAAGAACATCTCGAACACGTGGTCGCGCAGCTCGGGGGCGATCCCAGGGCCTGTGTCGGCGACGGCGATCTCTACGTAGCGAGTGCCGGGCCTCCAGTTCACCTCTACTCGGAGCGTGCCGCCGGCCGGCATGGCCTGAATTCCGTTGAGCAGCAGGTTGAGTATGGCCTGTGTGAGGTGGTCGCCGTCGCCGCAGAGCGCGGGCACATGGGCCGGGCATGTGAACTCAACATCCACGCCCATTTCCCTGCCATACTCCGAGATGAGGCTGCAGGCCTTCTCGGCTATGCGCCGGATGTCGGTGGAGACCATATGCGGCTGTGAGTACCGAGAGAACCTCAGCAGAGACTCGACCGTGCCGTTGATCCGGTCCATCTCCGCTGCGGCGACTTGCGAGAACTGCTCGAGGAACTCGCGGTCATCCAGTCGCCGCGGTACCAGGCTGACGGCGCCCTTCAGCACGGCCAGCGGGTTCCTGATTTCGTGGGCCACGGCCGCGGCCAGTTCGCCCACTGCCGCGAGGCGCTCAGCCCGCTCCAGCCTTTCCTCATTGGCCTGAGCTTCCTTGAGATCTTCCAGTATCACGATGTGACCTGACTCATTATCATTAGCAGGCCACTCAGCTCGCGTCGACACCATTGTTATGGGCCGTTCTCCTTCATGGGTCTTGATCGTGACGTCTACGAACCGATTGAGAGACCCATCGGCGAACTCATCCAGCGCAGTGTGGGGATCAATGCCCATACGCTGCAGAACGCTCCGGATGTCGCGCGATACCAAGGAGGCGGGCGTCTCGCCCTGGATGTCCTGTATTCCTTTGGATACGAATGTTATGCGGCCATCGGCGTCGGACAATATGACTGCGAGGCTGAGTGTGTTGAGAAACAGCTCGAGGTAGCACTTGAGCTGTTCCAGCCTGTGCACCATCTGTGAGCCTACGGGCTGTGAGCCCGTTGCTGGCGAACTGCTATATGATGTGGACTTTCCGAGCAGAAGGACTTTGGATGCAAACAGGAGTATCCCCGTAAGGCCCAAGAGCGGCTCAATCTCCGGAGAGAAGAACAGCCTACCCGCGCCCACCTGGATCTGGGCATAGATGTCTTCCAGCGCCTCGTTTGCCCATACGAATCCTATTGCCCTGCCGTTCCGGATCAGCGGGCGCATGCAGTTCATTATCTCGCCCCGTACCATGGATCCGACCGCGACCGTCTCTTTGCCTGTGGACATTGCCTGCCATCCGAGGTGATCGAGGCCCAGATCCGTGCCGACTTTCGAGCCGAAATCGCGGCTTGGGCCGTAGGTAATAATGGCTCGAAGATCGCGCGAGTAATAGCCCGCGCCAACGCCGGGGAAGGCGGCGGCGAGCTGGTCGGTGAAGGGCGCCAGATGCTCATTGAGGATGTGTATCCTGTCGGCCTCGGGCGCGAGCATTGCATGTGGCCCAGCTGCCGATAGTAATGCATCATCGTAATCGCCACTGAGGTGCAGGTCGAGCAACCTGGTGAGCCCAAACAGCTTGCTGCTCTTTTCCTCGATCAATGCTGCTTCGGCCTTCTGGAAAAGGAGGTATCGCGATTTCACGGATCTTCCCTCCCCTTCGGCATACAATGCCTCCATATGCAGCAATGTTCTACGGAACGCCGAGGAGTCCTGCAGGTGCATAGAGCGCAGCATGGGGCCTGGCATGCCTCTCGGCGCGCCGGCCCCATGCTCATATGTTGTATGTCTGTTTCACAATCTCACGCATCCAGCCCGATGCGCTCAGCCTTTCGCGACGCTGCTATGCCTGTTTGACCTCGGGCCTGTCTTTGGGCAGCACCTGATTGAGCACAGCTCCGATCATCGTCGCCAGGCTCATGCCGGCGAACTTGAAGGGCCCAAGCGGAACTACTACTGTGGACAGGCCGAACACCAGCACTGCGGCTGAGATGATCCGGTTGCGTGTGGAGCTCATGTCGGCGCCGGAGAAGAGTGTGGAGATGCCCACTGAGGCAATCATCCCGAACAGCAGGATGCTGATGCCGCCCATGACGGGCGTGGGGATGCTCCTGATCACGCCGCCGACTTTTCCGAAGAAGGCCAAGCCAAGAGCGAAGAATGCTGCCCCGCGCAGAATGGCCGGGTCATACACTCCGGTCAAGCTGAGGGTGGCTGTGTTCTCGCTGTAAGTCGTGTTGGCAGGCCCGCCAAGGAAGCCGGCGAGCGTGGTGGCCAAGCCGTCTCCGAGGATCGTGCGCCACAGGCCGGGGCTCTGGACGAAGTCGCGGCCCACGACCGCTCCGTTGGCGTTGATGTCGCCCCAGTGCTCGATGAGGGTGACGACGGCCACGGGCGCGATGACGGCAATCGCCTCCCAGCGGAAAGCGGGGAAGGTGAGCTGGGGAAGGCCGATCCAGGCCGCTTCAGACACGGCAGTGAAGTCGACGATGCCTGCGGCGATCGAGATCAGGTAGCCGGCTGTGACTGCGATCAGTATGGGAAGCATCTGCAGGAAACCCGTGAATGCCAGGGACGACATGGCTGCTATGAAGAACACCGCCAGGGCGATGGGCCAGTTGCTGCTGGCCATGTCGATGGCGACAGGCGATAGGGTCAGGCCGATAACCATAATCACACTGCCCGTGACAACGGGCGGGAAAAGGGATTGGAAGAAACCGTGCCCTACGAGCCGGACTATCAAGGCCACGGCTACGTATACCAAGCCTGCGGCCACGATTCCGCCCAGCGCGTATTGCATTCCGAACTCCTTCGATACGATTTGGATCACCCCGATGAACGCGAAGGATGATCCGAGAAAGATGGGGACTGTGCCGCCGGTGATCAGGTGGAAGAGGAGAGTTCCAAGTCCTGCAGTGAGCAGTGCAGTGCTGGGGTTGAGGCCGGTGAGGTAGGGAACTAGGACTGTTGCGCCGAACATCGCGATAGTGTGCTGCATCGAAAGCAGCACTTTCCTGCCGGTATTCAATTGATGCGCCTCCTCAAATCGAGTCTCACGGGACTCGTTTATTTGGTAGGATGTACTGTTCTCAATCTAGCATAGCCCGGCTCGACCTGCAATAACAAGAACGTGAAAATTCGATAACGGCTCGGGGCGACATTGCTCCATGCCACTTGGAAAAGGCCCGCCCCACTTGGAGCGGGCCAACTTACCTGCACCGGCGTATACCGGGCGCTAAGTCTACTTCAGCTCTGCGATGCTCTGCTTGATGACCTTCACCGCATCAGCCAGCGCGTCTTCGACTGTCCTGTCGCCGCGGAGGGCGATCTCGATGGCGCTGTTCATGGGCACCCATACGACATTCATTTCCGGGATATCCGGGAGAATCGATCCGTAGTTGGCCTGGGCGCCGTAGCCGGCCACTTCAGGCTTGTTCTTGACGTCGGGCATGTCGAGCACGTCAAGGCGCGGGGGTATGCCTTCGGCGTTCTTAAAGGACCTGTACATCGCGTCCTTGGTGGTCAGGGCCGCGATGAGCTTGACCGCCTCGGCCCGGCGCTTGCTGTATGAACTGACATGCCACCATTTGAGACTGACGAACGGGGCCGGATACTTGCCGTTGTCGAGTTTCGGAATGGCGGCGACGCCGTACTCGATGCCCGCCTGCTGCACTGATCCGAGCGCCCAGGATCCATCGATGATGGCAGCTGCCTTGCTTTCACAGAGCATTCCGGGGGCGACTACGTGGTCTGTGCCCACTGGGATCAGCCCTGAGTCGCGCAAGGTCTTCACCAACTTGATGGCTTTCACTGAGCCTTGGTTGGCAAGCCCGATATCGTTAACGTCCCAACCGTTGGCCGTGGGGGCAAACACATAGCCGCCGTAGCCGGCCATGATAGCATACGTGAAGTAGAAATTCTCGAGCGGCCAGAGCAGGCCGAACTTGCCCTGGGCCTTGAGCTCGCGCGACTTTGCGATCAGCTCGTCCATAGTCGCTGGGGGCTTCGGCCACATCTTCTTGTTGTATATGAGGCCCACTGAAGAGATGTCATAGGGCACACCGTAGAGCTTTCCGTTTTGTGTGGCTCCCTCCAGCCCGACCTTCATGAACTGCGACAGATCGAGCAGCGAAGCATCGATAGGAGCAGCGATGCCCGTGGTAACCAGCATGCCCAGCTGGCCCGACAGGCAGCAGAAAACGTCCGGGCCCTTGCCCACGGGGCCCGCAAGCTGGATCTTGTTCGCAGTCTCCAGAACTGATACGGCTTCCACTTGCACCGGTATGCCTGACTGCTTGGTCCACTCAGCGGCGACGGCCTGGATTGTTGCCTGCTTCTGCGGTTCGCACCACACTACGATAGGGTCTGCGGCGAGCGAGATTGCTCCACCGGCCAAAAGGAGCATGATGGCCGCAGTTGCCGCGGCCAGGGTTCGGGCCAGACGTCCGTTCATGGCGTTCATGATAGCGTTCCTCCTTTACACTTGGCTTCGCTTAGGTTCGAGGGCTTATTTGACAGCCCCCTGAGTCAAACCGGACACGATGTACTTCTCGGCGGACAGAAAGACGATCACTATCGGTATGGCTGTCAACACCGATGTCGCCGAGAACACAGGCCAGTCGGTGGCGAACTGCGACGACATGGTGAGACTCCTCATGCCCATCGCCACTGTCCATCTGCTGCCCGATGTTATCACTGACTGGGCGAGGACATACTCTGCGTACGGTCCGATGAAGTTGATCAGGCCAACTACGTAGAGTATGGGACGGGCAAGGGGGAGGAGCACTTTTGTGAACGCTTGGAACTTAGTGGCCCCGTCGATCATAGCCGATTCTTCCATGGACCTGGGAACGGAATCGAAGTATCCTTTGAGCAGCCAGATCGAGAATGGTATCGCTCCCCCTGTATATAGGAGGATGAGCCCAAGGTGCGAGTCAATCAGCCCTATCCAGCCCAGCAAGGTATAGAGGGCGACGATAGCCATGAAACTCGGAAACATCTGCGAGATCATGAAGGAGATAAGCACTAGGCGCCTTCCCGCGAACCGCATCCGCGAGAAGGCATAGGCAGATGGAGTGGTAATTGCCAGAGCGCCCGCTGAGCTCAGTGCAGAAACCTTGATCGTGTTGAAGAACCACCGCGCGAAATTGACGTTGGGATCCGTGAGAATCCGTCGGTAGTTGGCTATCGTAGGTCTAGACGGTATCAAGCTGGAACTGATGAGGCCCGATGAAACCCGGAACGAACAGGCTATCACCCAGAGCAGGGGATAGAGGACGATGGCGCATGCAAGCGCGAGCACGAGGTAGACAAAGATCATCTCCACTGCCCTGCCACGTGTGCCCCGGCGTCTGCGCTGTGTGGCCACTATGCTCACCCTCTCCTTCTACTCTTCCTGCTTCAGCTGGCTGAGGACTCCTGAGAGACGGAAGTTGATCATGCTGAATACCACCACGAAGATGAATACCAAGACTGCCAGCGCCGATGCTGTAGACCACTGGAGCTGCTGGAATCCCAGGTTGTAGACCCATGTCATCAGGATGTCGGTAGCGCCTGCGCCCTTACTCCCCGCCACCGCCGGGCCGCCGCCGGTAAGTAAGTAGATAATGCCGAAGTTGTTGAAATTCCCGGCAAGCGTCAACAGGGCTATCGGAGATACCACTGACATCAGGAGCGGGAACGTCATCTTGGAGAACACCTGCCAGCGCGATGCTCCGTCGACTCGGGCCGCTTCGTAGACTTCCTCGGGGATGCTCTGCAGTGCAGCGGAGACTATGGACATGTTGAAGGGTGTGGAAATCCACACATGCGTCATCAGAACACTGGCGCGAGCCCAGAACCGGTCCTGAAACCACGGCACGCCTCTGTGCCCCAATGATCGCAGCAGCACATTGATGGGCCCAAAACTCGTGTTAAACAGCCCGAGGAACACCATAATCGACACGGTGGCCGGAACGGCCCACGGCAGCATCAGTATCATCCGAAAGACCCTTCGGAATCTGAGGCCGTGAGTCTGCAGCGCGAGCGCCAGGCCCATTCCTGCAGCGAACGCCAGAACAGTGCCGAGTGCCGCGTACGTCACGTTCCAGGCCAGTACCATGTCGAGCTGGCCTCTCCATGTCGAGCCCGGCTTTAGCAACTTGACGAAGTTGGCGAGGCCTACCCAGTCAAACCTGCCCGCCGGAGGGCAGTGATACAGGTTGTAGTTAGTGAAGGCTAGAGAGATGCCGAAGACGAGAGGAACGATGATGATGAAGAACGCGGATACGAGTGACGGCGCGATGTAGAGGTAGGGCGCGAGATTCGCGCCTCCTAAGACTCCTGCCTGTCGCCTGATGGTGGATGCGGATTGAACGATCGCACCAGGACGTCGGACGGCCTGCACCCGAGAAGCGGTGCGTACAGCGTCTGCGATGTTTGCCACGTGGAAGCATGCATATGCCAGCACGACGAAGCCGGCCAGAATACCGACTATGAGGATGTGGCGCGAGTCGACGAACCGCCCGGTGGGCATCAGCGTGATCAGCCCGCGCAGAGGGCCGCGGAGCACGGTGAACAGGGCCAACACGAACGCCGCCTCCGTGGCGAGATAGGCGATGCCCCGCTTCCTCTGGCCGGCGTACAGTTGACCTGTTCCGGCAAGAAGCGCTGACAGTGCGCCGGCCACGACGGGGACTGGGTGAACGGAGCCTGCGTCGGCCATGACGGCTCTCTCCCTTGTGACTTAGTTCACTTGTCACCACGTTCATATGCTAGAGCAATTGCCTACTTCGAAACATGCGGACTGCGTCTTGGGATTCTGATGCCTCATCGGTTACGACTGAGAATACCACGCGCGCACGCCGACACAGATCGTAGTGCTCAACGATTTCGTCGGCGGTGGCGTCTACCGACATCACAGGGAAACCCGGTGATCGACCGAATAGTTCGGGGTTTTCGTCCATCGCGTCTTCTAGGATGTCAACAGGCCGGGCTGTGTTGGGGTCTGCGACGATCTGGATCTGCCGCACGCCCTTCAGCTTGAGAAACTCGGGCACAACATGAGGCCCGGCGGAATGACAGTGTATTTCGCCTATTCCAAAGGCATCGAAGACTTGCTGTGTGTAGGGAGCGCCGAATTCGCGGTAGTGCGATGGTGAGCATAGGCTGGATATATCCTCGCCGAGCGCGATTCGGTTAGGACCGCAGTGCCAGGCGGATAGCTCGTGCACGAACTCGGGCGCGAATATCTCAGCAGCCTGCGCCCGCGCGAACCAGATTGTGGCTTCCCGAGAGAACTCCAGCAGCCGGCGCACGAAGTCGGGATCTTCGTAGAAGTCCACATAGATCGCCTCTCCGCGGAGAGCCCAGGCGAGATCGAGCGGTGAGTAATAGCCTCGCCCAAACGGGATGCGATACGGCGCGATGTGTTGTACCATGTACCTTGTAGCGAAGTTCAGTCTGGTAAACCACTTGTTGCCCGGGTCGAGGCGGAGAGAGTCGAGGTCGGATTTCTCCTGAAGGACGGGCTTAGTCCAGCTTGTGTCCTCCCCAAACTCGATTTCTCCAGCCACAAACGCGCTGAATTCGCCGATTCCCATATACGGAACCACTGAAGGGATCCAATCATCCTCGATCCCGCGCCGGATTTCCATGAGCTGAGCTTGATACTTGAGGTAGTCATCGAGATAGGTACAGAGGTCGGTCTCGAAGTCATACTGGTTTAGGGCGGGCCCGTGGAGTGCGAGAACCGAAGGGAACGTGATGATCAAGGCGCCCGGCGCATCGGTTTTACAGCCGAAAAAGGCCCGAACCCGGGCCATACAGGCGTCCAGGTCGGACTTGTAATACGAAATGTCGCGAAACACTCGACCACCTCGTTTGCCTTAACCAGACGCTCATGTATGTATAGTAGTCAACCTATCAACTACTATATTAGAATGAGAACAGTCCTATGTCAATACAGCAATGCGGCACGCCGCAGTTCATGGAATACGGGGGCGACTACATTGAGGATCTGTGATTGCCACGCCCATGTTGGGCAGTTCGATGATCACATGTCGGGGCATCGGGCGGCGTACTCCCCGCAGGCACTGCTGTCTGAGATGGACTCGGCAGGGGTCGACCTGGCGGTTGTATCCAACATATCGGCGATAGACGACCCCGGAGGCGCCAACGACGAAATGGCAGCTTGGGCCCGCCGCTATCCGCGGCTGATCCCGCTTATGTGGGTGACGCCCGAAATCAGCCGGCCGGAGAAGGTGTTTGAGTACTTAGGTATTGGCTTTCGCGGCGTGAAACTACACCCGACGGCCGGAAAGTATCGCGCTGATTGCGCTGCAGTCCGTCCGCTGCTGGATGTGTGCAGAGAAGCTCATGTTCCGGCGCTGTTTCACTGCGCCGCTGACGAGTTCTCGGCGCCGGCACTTTTTGGGCAGGTCGCTGCCGACTATCCTGAGGTGCCCATCATACTGGCCCATATGAACATGTTCGGCCGTGCCCAAGACGCCATAGCGGTGGCCGAACGTCATGCTAACGTGTACCTCGACACCAGCTGGGTGCGGCCTGAGCGGGTTTTGGAGGCTGTGCGGAGGGTTGGGGCCGACAAGGTGCTGTGGGGCACTGATGCGCCGCTGGGAGGCATAGGGCACTATCAGCGTGACCGGGCGCTGGCGTATCTCAGGAAACATGCCGGCACGCTGGAGTATGAGGCCGTGACGTGGTCTAATTCGGCGTGCCTGTTCTGCCTGGAGTGAGGCGCGGCACCCGATCTGGCCTCTGGCATGTGGCGTCTGGCATGTGGCGTCGGAGGGTGGGTCCGCTGCCAATTACAGGTTTTTGTATGCAT
>DAOPWT010000059.1:0-1535 GCA_035351775.1 Bacillota bacterium
ATCGCGTCGGGGCCCAACTCCGCACAATACGTGGCGGACGCCATCGACACGATACCCGCCAAGCTCGATCTGATAGAAGCATGCCTGAGATCGGGAGTTGGCGCGGTGTCGTCAATGGGAGCAGGCAACAGGCTCGACCCCACCAGGTTCAGGGTGGCCGACATCTCGCAGACTCACACCTGCCCCATGGCGCGCGCGGTAAGGCAGGGACTACGCAGACGTGGAATACCGAGCGGGTTGACCGTGGTATTCTCAGACGAACCCCCAGTGGTCCAGCGGCCCGGCCCGGTGGGCAGCATATCCATGGTTCCAGGCGCGGCAGGCCTTGCGATGGCCAGTGTGATCATCCGTAAACTCGCCTTCGCGTTGCCAGAAGGCTAGGCCGCAGCCGGTGCGGCCTATATGCCGCTCAACTGCCATTCTGCCTGCTGAACCATGCCCGTGGACGGGTCAACCAATTTCTCGTCCATCCAGTAGAGCAACATCCCGTCGGTGGATCTGTATATCCAGACACGCTTGTACTTGGCACCCCATTCGAATATGGCGACAACGGGGACTCCTTCGGGGGTCGCCCCTACGAAGCCCACCTCGCTACTGCTGCCTACCACAGGATCGTACCGGTCGAGCCTCTCGCCGCTACGCAGCCGGGCAAGGTTGGCGCGTGGAACCCAGAAGCCGCCGGCCAGAAGCCCGGTGCCCGAATACACCGTAATGGCCTGATCCTCCTCATTGCCGCTGAATACGCGCTTCACCCTAGCAGCTGACCAGTTGCGCCCGACCGAAGTCATCTCCACCTCAAGCATAGCCGGGATCGGCATGTTGCGTCCGCCGGCCGGAGTCCATGTCTGAATACTCCCCTGGTACGTCAGCTTGACGCCTTGTTTGACCCACGACGGCGTTACTCCGCCTTCCCAAGGGAGCGTCATGTTGCGCATCGACATGAACTCGGCGACTGATAAGTGAGCGAGGCGACGATCTGCCAGCACCAACCATTGGGCTTGATACAGAAGTAGGCCTGTGGACGTATCGAAGACCCAGGTGAGGCGGCGCGCGGGGTTCGCCTGTGCAGTATCGAGCCGCATGGCGGAGTAGACCTTCTCTCCGACTTCAAAGCGGATGGGTTCGACCGACAGACCGTGGGAGGACTGCTTCGCCACGTCACGTAGCGCAGCCGGGTTGATCCAGAACTCGCCTATGCCGGCAAACCCGCTGGACGAGCTGTCATCCCATGGGATCAACAGATCGCCAATGAACAAGGTGGAGTGCGTTGCCGAGAACCGCGGCGCCAGTGCAATGACATCGGTCCGCACTATGGAAGGAGCAGATGTGCCCGCTTGGTCCACCCGGACCACTGGGGGCTTGGAGGCATCGCCTGCGGCGGCAAAAGGATTCTCTACGGTAGCCGAGGAGGTGCGATAATACACCCTCAGTCCTTCGCGAACCCATGACGGCGTCTGAAGGCTCTTGGCTTCCGGTATGAGATCGATTGCTGAACCAGCCTCAGTCACTCGATCTAGCAAGCTGGGACCGCGAGA
>DAOPWT010000059.1:1635-10018 GCA_035351775.1 Bacillota bacterium
AATCGAGATCGAAGCACAGTGGTATCCCCCCAAGCGACAGGCAGCTTATGATGCGCATTCAAATGACTATTCCTCAGAGGTTCAGTGTTTTCCTGCTGTTTCAGAAGTATGCACGGCACGGCGTTCATGGAGCATAGTGAGGGTTGTGGGAACATCAGGCGCCACGAGGCGTCTAATCAGGTGCAGATGAGAACGGAGTAAGGCATGGAACAGGACGGATCTGCGGTTGACATTGGAGTGTAATGTGCCTAGGGGGTTTATTGATGAAGGTACGAAGATTCACAGTAATACTACTGCTACTGGTGATCGGCGCCTTAGCACTGGGGTGTGGCTGCACGCCCGACTCCAATAGGGGTGCTATTGACGGCTACATATTCAAGCATCTAGGCGCCCAGTCTGCTTCCACCGAAGACGAACCAGGATTTGGCGTCATGGCCGAGGCTCCAAAGGGCTCGCTGGCTCCTCTCGTCGGCGCATGCGTGGTGGCGGCCGGGCCCGGCGGGAGCGCGATCGCGCGGTCGGACGCTAACGGGTACTTCAGAATTGGCAGGCTCGCGCCCGGCTACTACAACGTTACTATCACACACGAGAAGTACCTCGATGTATACGAGAAGTCCTGCTATGTCGAAGCTGGAGGCACCACGCACTTGGGCGGAACGCCGATGCTTGGGTCGATTCATATACTGGCAATAGGTATCAACGACTATCAGAGCGCCGGTATTCCCGATCTATCCTATGCTGTTGCCGATGCGGGGCTGATCGTTACGCGCCTGGGCGTGGAGAACAAGCTGGCAAAGCAGTACACGCTACTGACTTCAGGGCTGGATACAGAGAAGAGCTCAATAAGAGATGCAATCCGGAACATCGGCTACAATATCACAGATGGCGATACGTTCATCATGTTTTACTCGGGGCATGGAACGCACGATGGCACAAATACGACTGAGTACATCGTTCCGAGCGACGCGAACCCGGCCAACCTCGGCACCATGATATCCGATGAGGAGCTGAACAACTGGATCAACCAGTACATGCCCTCATACGCCAAGAAGATATTCATCTTTGACTCATGCAATTCAGGTGGCATGTTCAAGAGCCTGGCCGCCTTGCCGAAGGGGTTCACGTGGTCCACAGGCTTCGACGTCATGGCCAGGAACATCGCCGGACCGTGCAAGATCGTTATGACGGCGTGCGACAAGGGTGAAGTGTCATGGGAGACAAGTGGTTACCCCGCCAACGGCCATGGAGTGTTCACGTGGGCTCTCACCGAGGGGATGAGATACCCTTACCCGGCTGACGCTGACGTCCCGCAGAAGAACCACGCGGTCGATACGAATGAGGCGTTCTACTATGCATCATTCTATACTACCAAGCACTTCCCAGAACAGAACCCACAGATCTATAGAGGCGAAAGTAGATCCGAATGGTGGTATCTGTTCACCTACTAGCAAGGCGACAGAACTTGATTTGGCACCAGGGCAGTGGCCGGACGACGAGGCGCGATCCGGCCACTGCCCCTTTTGGTCCCTTTACAGTGGGAGTCTCGCGAACGAGGGGCTGATCCGGGTACAGCGCCGCTAGTCCCCGCGACCGCTGGACGATGATGACGAGCTGTTGCGCTGCGCTATCAGGTAGTACTGGTACGTTATGACCGCCACGAGCGCGGTCACTACGCGGGGAAGGTCTTCGGCAACGCTGAACGAAACCGAATGACCTGCCACTGCTCCTCCTAGGCGCCCGGTCATCTGACCATCAGTCACCTCAAGGTCTACATCGAATCCAATGACGGGGCCGCCGCACCTTCCAGTGACGCGATCAGTCCCACGCAGTGTTACATCCACTCCGTCAATGATGCCGCCCATGCGACCGTGTACGCCGTTTCCAGAAGAATCCGTGAACCGCGCCTCCACGGTTCTCCCGATGATAGCGCCGCCCACGCGCCCGGATATGCGCCCGGGAGGAGGTTGGATATCGAGGTTCAGGTCGCCTCCGATAACGGCGCCGCCCACTCGGCCCGAAACGCTGGTAGGCGTGGTTATGCACGACACGCTGTACCCACCGATCACTCCGCCCACTCTGCCGTAAATCGCTGATGCCATGCTGCACCGCCTCCGTTTGGTTGACTACTCGTATCGCAGCGCCTGAACAGGATCCATCCGGGATGCCTGCAGCGCAGGGTATGTGCCGAATATGAGCCCCACTGCCGTGGAGAAGGACACAGCGGCAATGACTGAACTCAGGTCTACTGACACTGGCCAGCCAGCGATTCGGGCTATCCCCGCTCCGCCCAGCCATCCGAGGAGCATGCCGAAAGTGCCGCCCAGCATGCTCAGAACCAAGGCCTCCGTCAGAAACTGCTGCAGTATATCGCGATTGCAGGCTCCAAGCGACTTCCTGACACCGATCTCGCGGGTACGCTCCGCGACCGAGGTGAGCAGGGTGTTCATGATCCCGATTCCGCCCACGACCAGGCTGATCCCGGCGATTGTGCCCAGAAGCAGCGTCATTGTGGCTGTCACTTGCTTTATCGCGTCGATCAGACCTGCCTGAGAGGCCACGCTGAAGGCGTCGGATGCTCCCGCAACAGAAACCAGGAATCGCTCAACCTGCGCTACCGCCACATCCGTCGCCTGCGCAGATGCGGCCTGGCAGAAATAGGTGCTCACACGCTTGATGGGCGACATCCTGTAAAGCAGGGTGGTCACAGGTATGAAAGCCTGCGCGTCGGCATTAGCCCAGAATAACGCGGCTTTGCTCTCAGTTACGCCCACTACGGTGAAGATCGCCCTGCGATCGCCAACGGCCAGGGCCACCTGTCGCCCTATCGGGTCATCCGAGCCGAACAGGTCGGAAGCTACCTCTGAGCCGAGCACCATGGAGTGGGCGGCCGCATCTACTTCCGATTCCGCGAGGCCGCGGCCCAGCGCAACTCGAGTGCTGACGATCCTGGTGTACGCAGGTGTGATACCGGTTATTACAGCGGAAGCGCTGGAGCTGCCTGCGATGATGCGCCCCTCCATTTGCGCCACGGGAGAGACGGCGGATACCGCGGGCGCCGCGGCCTGTATCTGATCTGCCAGCGATATGGTCAGCAGATGCTGGTAGCTTCGCGCCTGCCCTAAGGGTTTCAGATTTGGGGTCACCATGATCATGTTGGAACCAAGCGCGGATATGTCTGACGTGATCTGCTTTTGGGCGCTAGAACCCGCCGAGATCATGGTTATCACTGACGCTACGCCTATCACGATCCCCAGAATCGATAGCGCTGTGCGGAGCTTGTTGGCCCATAGGTTCCTCAGGGCCACCCCGATCGTTTCAACTATGCCCATCGAGTTGCGGTCCCCTTTCGGTCGACAGTTCCGCGCCCAGCTGCTCAATGCGCTCAACCGAACCGTCGCGCAAATGCACTATCCGGCTGGCGCGTTCGGCCACTGATCGGTCGTGTGTAACAAGCACTATAGTGCACCCTTCGGCGTTCAGACTATCGAGGATCGCCAGTATCTCGCCGCCCGTTGTCGAGTCGAGATTGCCGGTGGGTTCGTCTGCCAGGATGAGCGACGGGCTGTTGACAAGGGCCCTGGCAATGGCCACCCGCTGCTTCTGCCCGCCCGATATCTCAGCGGGACGATGGCGCATCCTGTCGGCTAGGCCCACTCGGGCGAGGGCCTCCTCGGCAATCCGTCGCCTCTCCTTGCCGCTTACGCCTGCGTACATCAGAGGTAACTCCACATTGCCGAGCACGGTTTCACGAGGAAGCAGGTTGAACTGCTGAAACACGAAGCCTATTCGTCTGTTGCGTATGCGGGCGAGTTCAGTATCGTCAAGTTTCGACACATCCTCGCCGTGAAGGCGATATGTCCCTGAACTCGGACGGTCGAGGCAGCCAACTATGTGCATCAGCGTCGATTTGCCGGAGCCCGACGGCCCCATTATGGACACGTAGTCGCCATCTGAGATGTCAAACGACACCCCGTCGAGCGCACGTACTTCGACTGAACCCATTGAGTACACTTTCGTGATGCTCTCGATATTGATCACTGCGATGCTCCTCCGTACGACTAGTCGGCGTGCCTGATCCTGAACTGCATGTCGCGGTCCTGCCCAGTCAACCGACGCAGCCTCTCCTGGGCGGCTACAGCGTCCTCCACGATCTCGTCGCCCGGCGAAAGCCCGGACAGCACATGAGTGTAGTTGCCGTCAGACAGCCCCAATTCGACGGGGACCAGCTCTGGCGCTCCGCCCGCAATCCTGATCGCCGATGGCTGCCCATCCATATCGATCCAGGAGCGTACGGGGATTCTGACCACATTCGGTATGCTGCGAGAGAGGATCCTCACGTTTGTCGTCAGCCCCGGTTTCAGCATGTCATGTGACCCACGTATTGACACTCGGATGGGGATGACGACCATCCCGGCCCGTGGCATGGCGGCAACGCCCATCGATTCCACCTTGCCGGGCAGCTCAACATCGGGGATGGCATCGAATGACACGTCTGCCGCCATTCCCGGCTCTACTCTGGCCAGGTCGATTTCGTCGATCTCTACGTTCACGACATATGAAGACATGTCCATCACGGTGACGGCTGGCTGGCCGGCGCCTACATAACCACCTGCCTGGACCGCGACTGATGAGACCACGCCGTCAAAAGGCGCCGTAAGCACGGTTTTGTCGCTCTGAGCTGAGAAATCGAAAGCCGAAGAGCTCTGGACTTCACACAGCGTGGCCCCTAGGGCGACGCGGGCGCCTTCCTCCACATATACCCTGGTGACCTTTCCGGACGCATCGGACGCCAGAACCTGCATACGGATGGGCATCAGGCTTCCTGTA
Source organism: Bacillota bacterium (assembly GCA_035351775.1). GTDB lineage: Bacteria > Bacillota > DTU025 > DTU025 > DTU025 > UBA5389. The sequence goes on from DAOPWT010000059.1 coordinate 6,463, forward strand.
CAGGATACGTACTCATGGACGTCCCCTTGGCCTACGGACGTGGTGGCCAGCCCGGCCGTGGCGGCGGGCAGGCGAGCTTCGACAAGTGACCTGTTCCTGCCCTTGGCAGCGCCCCATAAGATCACCACGAGCACCGCTATGGCTACAAACACCCAGGCTGCACGCCTGCGGCGGTTTTTGCCAGCATCGGACAATCACTACACCTCCCAGAGTCGCTAACTCATTATACCAGTATCGCCCGGCACAGGGGCATCGCCCAATCGGGCGATGTTGCGCGATCGGCGGCCACAGTGCGGCAGCCAGCGCCGGGTTGCACTTGATCCTGCGAATCGCTCATGTTATCATGTTCAATGAAAAGCTTATATAGCGGCCTTCGGGGCAGGGTGCGATTCCCGACCGGTGGTGAAACCCCGCGCACATAGGGCAGCGCGGGGGAAGTCCACGAACCGCAGCGATGCGGCCGATCTGGTGAAAATCCAGAACCGACGGTAAAGTCCGGATACGAGAAGGTTAGGCGCTGCGTCGTAGCGCTTCGACTATTAGCTCCCAGGCCGCGGTCTGGGGGCTTTTCGATTTAGTCGAGCGTGAGGAGGTCTTCCCATGAAACAGAACGGCAGGACGCAGCTTAGGCGTCTGGCCACCATGGCCGTCTTGACAGCCACTTCCATCGTGTTGTTCCTGGTTTTCCGCACGCCGATCTTTCCGGCGGTTCCGTTTCTCGTGTACGAAGCAGCAGACGTGGGACTCCTGGTCGCCGGATTCTCTCTGGGGCCATGGGCCGGGCTAGCCTGCACTGCAGTGGTCTGCGTGCTGCAGGCGCCTCTGCACCCTGAGGGCGGATGGTTCGGCGCAGTGATGCATTTCATATCCTCGGGCGCCTTAATAGGAGTGTCGTCCATCATCTACAGCAGGTTCAAGTCCAGAGCCGGAGCCTACTGGGCCTTGCTGGCGGGCACAGCTGCCATGGTCGGAGTGATGATTCCCGCAAACCTTATTCTGACGCCCCGGTTCTACCATATTCCCACCAGCGCTGTGGTCAGCCTTCTCGGATGGATCATTGCGTTCAACGCCGTGAAGGCGGGGATTAACGCGGCTATCACTGCGGCCATATACAAGCCTCTGTCCAGGTTGATCAAGGGGACTTCGCCAGAGAACGCAACCGCGCCGGCGCACATGCACTAGGGCGATTGCAGCAGGGCATCGCGGGCGAACTGGAGCGTAACCGCCACACCATACTTCAGCGCCGACTCGTCTATGTCGAAACTGGGGCTGTGGTGGGGCGCTCCAGCGCCCACCTTGTCGCAGGCTATTCCCAAGAGCGCCAACACGCCCGGGTACTTCGAGAGATAGCAACCCATGGTCTCCGAGGCCATCCAAGGCTCACAAGTGGCCAGGTGCCCATGGCCGAGTGCAGCCTGCACTGACCTGGCTGCCAGAGCTGACAGCGCGCTGTCATTGATTACGGCTGGGTGAGGCCCGTCTATGGTGACGCTGGCCTGGCAGCGGTGAGCTGCAGCAGTGTGTGTCACGATCCGCTCGACGGACCTGACAATTCGCGCCCCTAGGTTAGGGTCGAAGAATCGCGCCGTCCCGGCGAATGAGGCAGAGTCTGGGATCACGTTTCCCACTTCGCCGGCCCTGATCATTCCGACGGTCACAACGCCTAAGTCTGTGGGCTTCACTTCCCTTGCGGGTATCGAACACAGATCAGTCACTGCCTGTGCAGCGCAGAGGAGGGGATCGATGGTCTGATCGGGACGGGAACCGTGGCCTCCGCTTCCCCTCAGGGCTACACTGAATGCAGTCATGCCCGACATGCGTGCGCCCGGCTCTACCGATACCGCCCCAGACGGCAGCTCCGAGTAAACGTGAATGCCCCATACTGCCTTGGGGTTTCGTCTCCCGAGAGCCAGCATCATGGGGGCGATTCCTCCCGTCGTCTCCTCGGCTTGCTCGAAGCAGAGCAAGACATTGCCAGGGAGTTCGTCTCTGATCTCGGCAAGACCCCGGGCTGCGCCCAGTAGCATCGCCGTATGCGCATCGTGCCCGCACAGGTGGGCACATCCGGGCACGTCCGATATGACCGCTTTCGGGCCAGCCGCATTGCAGGCCGACTCCATAATCGGAAGAGCATCCATGTCGGCCCTGAGCATGACGGCGTTGCCTGTCGGCTCAGAGCCACGCAGTGTGGCGATGATTCCGTATTCACCCACAACTTCGTATGGAATGCCAATGGATTCCAACTCAGCTATCACCCGGGATGACGTGCGCTTTTCTTCTCCACTCGGTTCAGGATGTCTATGAAACTCCCTCCGAAGGTCGATAACGTACCGCTCATATCGCTCGGCAAGTAGTCTCGCGTTCATGTCTCTACCTCGATTTCGCCGTACTGGCCTCAGTACGATTCACATGGTTTCACTGTGCTCTGCGGCAATAGCCTGGCAGTTTGACACCGAGTTCGAAAATCCTTCAATGCGCAGATCCTGCAAACCGACCGGATCCTGGGCCCGTCGAGTTCCGCGCCCCCCTTGCGCGATGCGCCGCACTTGCGTATACTAGGAGTGTAATCGCGAAGCCTTGCGAGCGGATGTAGCCCAGTGGTAGGGCAACGGCTTCCCAAGCCGTGAGTCGCGGGTTCGAATCCCGTCATCCGCTCCATTTTTATGTACCGCCGCACCTAGCAGCAGGCTCGCCTTGCTCCCAAGGGCGAATGCCCGCAGCCTCTCGCATGAGTGCGGGTAATGCCTGTGGGCCCCGCGACAGCGGCGGGTAGTGGATTGACACGCACAGCCGGAGCTGATAACATAGCACTTGCGCAAGCTTTGTGGGCCGGCGTAGCTCAGTTGGTAGAGCGGCGCACTCGTAATGCGCAGGTCGCGGGTTCGATTCCCTTCGCCGGCTCCATCTATTTCCCAGCTAGACGCTGCCAATAACGGCAGAGGCCGCAACTTAAGACTCGCAGTCACGTGCACGCAGTATGCACGGGCCAAGGTGAACGCCCAGTTAGGGGCGTTTTTTGTTCCTCGCGGCTCCGGAGTTGAGAGCCGCTGGGGCGACCTGTTGTATGGCCCGCCGTCTCCCCTTATCCGCAATGGACACACTACCATCACCTCACTTTGATCTGAACAAGGAGTGGACCCAGATGGCGAACGTGACGTTCAGTGCAGACGTGGCCTGGTCGGGCAGCGGCCTATACTGCGAAGGTAATGCGAGAGGGTTCAAAGTCGCGGTGGACGAGCCAAAGGAACTGGGCGGCGCCGACAGGGCAATGAACCCGGTCGAGCTGCTTCTATGCTCTTTGGGCGGTTGCATGAGCATATGCGCTGCCGCCTTTGCGCGCGGATGCGGTGTTGAGCTGAAAGGGTTTCGCGTTGAGCTGGAAGGCGATCTTGATCCCGATGGCTTCCTGGGCAAGAACAGGAACGTGCGTACCGGCTACCAGGAAATCAGGTACAGGATGCTCATCGACTCTCCGTCGCCGCAGGCCAATATCAACAAGCTGCGGAGCCTTATAGAGGAGCGCTGTCCCGTATCGAACACTCTATGCGGGGTGAAG
>DAOPWT010000060.1:0-9352 GCA_035351775.1 Bacillota bacterium
ACCGATCTACTTGACACAATCCTCGTCCCGCCGTAGACTATAGGTGCAGATGTTAGGCAAGCCTTACTTTTTGATCAGGCGGCGGTCGCAAACTGCGTATATGGAGGCAGGAAGTTGGTTACAGGCAGGTCCGGGGCCAAGATATCCCCATCTCTCGAAGATTACCTTGAGGCAGTGATGGAACTGGCCGGCGCCGACGAAGGCGCGCGCACTACCGATGTGGCTATCAGGCTAGGAGTGTCCAAGGCCAGCGTCAATCAGGCTATGGGGCTCCTGGTCGATCGCGGCCTGATAAGCCGGGAGAAATACGGACCGGTCTACCTTACACAAGAGGGCCGAAACGCGGCCCAAGCTGTCTGCAGGAGGCACCGGGCACTCAAGTCTTTTCTCGTCTCTGTGCTGGGGATAGATGAGTCGGTGGCCGAGGAAGACGCGTGTCAGATCGAACACGTTGTCAGCAAGGAGACTATGGCAAGCTTGATAGACTTCATGGAAAGAGGAACCGGAAGATGATCAGCAACGACAGAGCAACTTCCCTGGACGAACTCGACCCGGGGGCGCACGGCACGATTGTTCGTATTGGCTGCCCGGGACCGCTAAGGCGGAGGCTTTTGGACATGGGTTTGACGCCAGGCACTGAAGTTCGCCTCGAAGGTGTCGCCCCCCTGGGCGATCCCGTTATCGTATCGGCCAGAGGATGCCGGCTTGGGCTAAGGCGGGCAGAAGCTGCGGGTATCACTGTCGTCCCGTGCCCCGATTCACTGTGTGCAGGCTGCCGCCGGGGTCGCCGCAGGCATGGCAGGCAAAGCGCCGCATCGCGCAGGAGACTGCTTTTTCGGACGGAAGTTAGTTGACACTAACTATCCGCACGCACTGTTCGCGGCATTACGCTCGTGGCTCTAGGAGGAGTATTGCTTCGGAGGACTAGTACATCATGAACCATTCTTTCGCTCGCGCAATCCCCGTAATCGCCATAGCCGGCAACCCCAACTCGGGCAAGACCGCCTTGTTCAACGCCATGACCGGCGCCCGACAGCACGTGGGCAACTGGCCAGGAGTGACAGTCGAAAAGAAGGAAGGACGCGTAACGCGAGGCGGGAAATCCGCTCTCGTAGTTGACCTACCCGGCACTTACAGCCTGGGTTCACAGGCGCTGGACGAGACTATTGCTCGCGACTTCATCACGCACGAACGGCCCGACGTCGTGATCAACGTGGTGGATTCCACAAATCTCGAAAGGAATCTTTACCTCACAACCCAGCTGCTCGACCTGGGCGTCCCACTTGTGTTGGCACTCAACATGTTCGACGAGGTGAAGGCGCTCGGCATCGACATCGACGTGGAGGCGCTATCTCGGGCACTGAGAGTAAACGTCGTGCCCACAGTGGCAGTTCGCAGTCGCGGAATCGACGAGCTGCTCGATGCGGCCTTCGCAGCCATTGATGCTCACACTCGCCCCACCACCCCGGTCACGCTGATTACGGCTGCGGTGCCGGATACGGGAAACATCGAGACGTGCGACCTAGCCGCAGAGCATCGTTACAAGCTCGCGGCTGAGATCACCCAATCGGTTATCAGAACTACTACTGATGTTCCTGCGGAATCACCATCGCAACGAATTGACCGCATTGCACTCAACAAGTGGCTAGCCTACCCCATCTTCTTCGGCGTAGTGTGGGCCATGTTTCAGTTCACGTTCACCCTGAGCGAACCCATTGCCCTCTGGCTAGGGGGTGCAATCGGAACCTTCGGGAGCTGGGTATCGCGCATGCTTGGGGCCACGGGCGCGCCGGAAATGGTAGTTGCTTTCCTTGCAGACGGGGTCTTTGCCGGCCTCGGCGCCCTGCTAGAATTCGCGCCCCCTATATTCCTGCTCTTCTTCGCCATATCATTTCTTGAGGACATAGGATACATGGCACGAGCTGCCCTTATCTCCGACAGACTCATGGGCGCGGTCGGACTGCACGGCAAAGCGTTCATCCCTATGATCCTGGGCTTCGGGTGCAACGTCACTGGGATCCTGGCTGCACGCAGCCTCGATAGCCGCCGCGACAGGCTGGTGTCTATTCTAGTCAACCCGCTGATTTCGTGTTCCGCGCGGTTGCCGGTCTACGTCTTGTTCGCCGGCGCCTTCTTCGCCGAGCGCCGCGGGCTCGTGGTGTTCTCGCTCTACGCTTTGGGTGTTGTGCTGGCAGCGCTGGCAGCCAAAGTGCTGAGCGTCTTCATCAAGCCCGATGTCTCATCCACATTCGTGATGGAGCTTCCGCCATATCGCATGCCAAGGATATCAGGGGTTTTGCTGCAGACATGGGAGCGGGGCCGCGAGTTCCTCCATAAAGCCGGCACAGTCATCTTGCTGGCGGTAGTCGTAGTGTGGGTATTGTCCAATCTGCCCCCGGGCGTCGACCCGGGCAGCCCGGAATCGCTGATCGGCAGGATAGGCAGTGCAATAGCGCCTTTGCTGAAGCCCGCCGGCTTCGGAACATGGCAGGCTGCCTCCGCCCTGGTGTTCGGGGCCATCGCCAAGGAACTGATTGTAGGCACTCTTGGGGTGCTGTATGGGTCAGGTGTAGGGTCAGCATCCGGCGGATCCGGCTTGATCAACGCAATACAGGCCAACTGGACGCCCCTGTCGGCCTACGCATTCATGGTCATGTCGCTTGTGTATATGCCGTGCGTCGCCACGCTGGCGGCGATTCGGCGCGAGACCGGTTCGCGGGCATGGACTGCCTTCGCGATGGCGTATCCGCTCGTGCTCGGGTGGGTGCTTGCAGTCATCGTCTATCAGGTCGGACGCCTCATTGGCCTGGCATGATGGATCGCGCTGACTGGATCGAGTCCTCAAGTAGGCGCTCTCGCGCACAAGATGGGCGCCACAGTATCGGCCTGCGCTGCTCGAAATCGTAATCGATGCATCGCAATATCCGAGCCATCCTGGCCTGGGTGAGCGCGTCTTCCTCCGACAGCCCTTTCGACTCGAAAGCCGCGACAATCAAGGCCCAAGGATCAGCGTCGGTCGAGTCCAGTACCGTCTTCGCCCGGCGCGGGCCCACACCCGGACATCCCGAGTAGTTATCAGTCGAATCGCCGGTCAACACCTGAAAGTAGAACCAGTAGTCCGCGTCCGGCGTCGTCACGCGCTCCATGCAGCCGGTCCGCCAATTGTAGTGGACACCCGGCACCTGCTTAAGGTCCTTATCGGTGCTGGCCATGACATAGCGTCTCGGCGACTTGGTGGCCATGATGCCCATGACATCGTCCGCCTCCAGGCTATCCTCTGATCGGCACTCCCATGCCTGCTGCGCGTGGTCAATGAGCGCATCCAGCAGCACTGGCCTGGGCTGGCCTCGGCGGTTTGCCTTGTACGTCGGCAGTATGGCGTACCGAAAATTCTCAGAACCGGTGAAGCAGAGAATCGCCTTGTCGGTCCGCGTCTCCCTCAGCATCCGCTCTACCGCCGAATCGAATCCGGCAATCGCCCACCTTCCGTCAGTGCGCAACCAATCGTCCTGCGCTTCCGGGTCCATCATGTCCGCGTCGACAATCGCGCGCGTGCCGCCCCCGCCCCGTCTGGCTTCATACGCATATGCAAACTGGCAAGCCAGAATGTCCGCGTCAACCAGCAGATCCATACCTCTCCCCCTAGCCGTTCCCATGATCAGTCTCCCTGCTAGTCCTCCTGACACAGTAGAGCACCGAAATGGCCCAGTCGCGTCAGTCCTACTCCTTCTCCAGGAATGTGACACTCTCCTGCGCCGCTCTCAGCCCGAGATTGGCCGTCTCTAGCGACCAAACCAAGCACGTATCTGCGCCTCGGAAGGGATCTTCCCCTCGATCATGGTCTTCCCGTCAATCATAACAGCAGGCGTCATCATGATACCCCTCTCCACGATCTCGCTGATGTCGGTGATGTGAATAACCTCCGCCTCTATCCCGAGTCTTTTGATGATCTCGGATATGATCTCTTCGGTCTTGCGACACTTTGCGCAACCCGATCCAAGAACCTCGATCTTCATCTGGCGATCTCCTCCTTGTGCAAAACGATACTGACACTACACGGCAATGGCACCGAATATCATGCCGCTTATGGTCGCCATGACTACCACTAGCGACACAAACACTATCGTCTTCTTTAGCCCCAGCGTGCGACTGATTACGATCATGCTCGGCAGGCTCAGCGCCGGGCCGGCAAGAAGCAGGGCAAGCGCCGGGCCCTGCCCCATGCCCGACCCCAAGAGGCCCTGGATAATCGGCACTTCGGTCAGGGTTGCGAAGTACATGAACGCTCCCACGACGGCTGCGAAGAAGTTGGCTCTCGGAGAATTCCCTCCGACTAGCCGGCCGACATAGGCGGAAGGGATGAGGCCCGTGTCCACTCCCGGCCGCCCCATCAGCAGCCCGGCCACAGCAACCCCAGCCAGCAGCAACGGCAACGTCTTTTTGGCAAAGTCCCACGTAGAGCCCGCCCAGTCTCCCAATTCGTCGTGCCTGAACCACGCATACAACTGGTAAGCGAGCAGCGCCAAGAGCCCCAGCACAATCAGCCACTTGACGTTGAAGACCGCATAGAAGAACCCAATCGGCTCAGGGGGCTTGCCCCAGGCTGCGAAGACCAGGAGTCCCACAAGGACCGCAAAGTATGCAGCCGTCTGCCCCAGAGTGCGGTCGGCGTCACCGTCATCCGGAGCTGACGCCAGGCCCTTCTGTCTTTCGGCCTCCTCGCCTCTGAAGATGAGCGCCATCAGCAACCCGATGAGAATCGAGAACACGATCGCTCCGATTGCCCTGGCAAGTCCGATCTTCCAGCCCAACACGCGGGCGGTCATTATGATCGCAAGAACATTGATGGCAGGCCCCGAGTACAAAAACGCCGCTGCAGGGCCCAGACCTGCTCCCTTCTTGTATATGCCCATGAAGAGCGGCAGGACAGTGCACGAACAGACGGCGAGTATCGCACCAGACACAGACGCCACCGCGTACGCCAACCATTGCTTAGCGCCCCTGCCCAGATACCGCATGACTGATCGGGTCGAGATGAAGTTCTGCATCGCGCCGGCGATGAAGAACGCAGGCACTAAGCAGAACAGCACATGTTGCCGCGCATATTCCTGCACCATGTACAGCGACTCGAGCACCGCCGACTGCACCCGCGGGTCGCCGACAGGTGCGAAATAGGCAACCGAGAAGACCGCCAGTACAATCAGAAATGTCCTCAGTTCTTCCATCTATGAACTACGCCTCCCCCTTCGGACCCGGCGGGTGCTCACAGCCGCCGAGCTCGGGCACTGCTCCCGTGCCGGACTCGCACATGTGGTCGATGCACTTCATGAACTGATATGTGCAGATTGCATGAAGGCTGTACCATACGTTAAGCCCTTCCTTTCGGAAGGAGACGATATCGGCGTTTCGAAGCACACCAAGGTGCTTCGAAACCGTGGACTGATCCAAGCCGAGCCTGTTTACGAGCTCACACACGCATTTCTCGCCCTCTTCGGCAAGGATCTCCACAATTCTGCATCTGCTCTCATTGGCAAGTGCCTTGAACACGGCAGTGCGCCTGCGCATCTTCCTTGTTCTTATCTCAACCACCCACACCGACCACCCTCGAGTTGATTCCATGGCTATATTAGAATATAGCCATTATGCCGTCAAGGAGACACCTCGATTTCACTGCTCTATCCCATCGGTTCGGCGAGCCCCAGAATCCCGCGAATTGTCGAAGGGGAACCGCAGGCAGGAGCCAGCAGGATACTCGACACTTTGCATAGAAATTCTGAATGATTGGGGACCCTCGAGCGCAAATCGGCGGCAGGCATATCCATGTAACGACAAAGGGGGAAAACGTCCATGCATGGCTCAGTAGGATTCTCGCCCAAGATCAATGACCCTGCGTTCGCCAAGTATCAAAAGGCATCCAACAAGTGGGCGATCATCTTCGCGGGCATACTGGCTGTAATCGCAGTTGTGGGTTTCCCGATCTACGGGCATAGGAGCGGGGAGCTCGAAATGCCCGAGTCACTCTATTACGGGCTGGCCATAGGCGGGATGTTCATCGCAATCGCCCTGGTACAGATCGCCCGGAAAGGTCGCGACACTACCTGGGACGGCGTTGTAGTCGGAAAGCAAGTCTTTGAACGCAAGACTTATGACAAGACAAACGATACGCATACGCGCCATACAGTGTATGAGTACAAAGTAAAGCGGAGTAACGGCAAGGTCTACAAGCACCAACACCAAGACTGCGACACTGTGTTCAACTACCTTGACGTCGGCGACAAAGTGCGTCACCACAAGGGATTTGACCCGTACGAGAAGTACGATAAGTCGCAGGACAATATCGTCTTCTGCATTGCCTGCGGCACAGTCAACGATATCTCAGACGAAGTCTGTGCTCGCTGCAAGTGCCCACTGCTGAAGTAGGGGCGACACGACCATGGCTGAAGCCGACAGACTGCAATGGGAGACGTCCGTTCCGATCTTCCGGAATGCGATGATTCTGAGGCAAATGGCCATTGCCATAGACATCCCCTTATCCAGTCCAAGCTGCGCGAATTGGGAAGGTGAGCTGTATTGCTCAAGAGGATCTTCATAACACTGCTGGGCATCGCGCTCATCATCTACGGCGTAGGCATGGCCATGCTGGGGTTAGTGGGAACCCGCTCAACAGCCATGATTACCAGCATTCGGCGGCAGGGCGGGGAGCGCAATGAAGCAGTGCCCGGAAGATACACCTACAGCATTGGCTACCGATTCGAACTGCCCGATGGCAGGACTATTGACGGCTCCACCACCAGGATTGGTAATTCGGTTTATGTGAAGGCAACAGGGGCTTCCACCGCTCCCGTGAGATACTTCGCGTTCTTCCCGTATTTCAGCGCACTAGAATCGCATGCCTCGCCCGGCATCGGGCAGCTGATCGTGGCCATGGCAGGCGGGTTCCTAGTATTTGCCGCAAACAGACGGACATGAAGGCAGACCAGGTGTATGCGCGATGAGCGAGTGCAAATCACGAACGTGTGGAGGTGTATCAAGAGCTGCATGAGCTCTTTATGGCCTCCATGGTCACCCTCGTCCGTGTCCTTGAGGCCAAGGACCCGTACACAAAAGGGCATTCAGAACGAGTCTCGGAGATGGCCCAGATAATGGCGCAGCATAAGTGGGGCGCCGTCCCGGAGACATCCGCGCTGGCCCTTGCAGGCAGACTCCACGATATCGGAAAGGTCGCAATCAGAACGGAAGTGCTGAACAAACCGGGGGCCCTCGAAGACGATGAATGGGCCCACGTCCAAACACATCCGATAGTCGGAGAGCGGATACTATCCCCCATCGTGAGGCTATCCAACGTGATCGACGCCATACGGCATCATCACGAAAGGTTCGATGGGAAAGGCTACCCCGACAGCCTGACAGGAGACAGCATACCGGAGTGGGCCAGGGTACTCGCCATAGCCGACGCCTACGATGCAATGACCTCGAACCGCCCATACCGTAAAGCGATCGATCCGGCGCGAGCAGCAAAGGAGATCAGCGCCAACGCGGGAAAGCAATTCGATCCCGAGTGGGCCCGGCTCTTCATGGAGCTTTTCGAAACCGGGACCATAGGCTGATTCTTCTCTGCAGATGATCGGGTTTTCAGGGCCCGGGGTCGAGGATCGAGGGTCCTGGGTCGAGGGTCCAGGGTCGCGGGTCCAGGGCCCTGGGCCCTGGCTCCAGCCTGTCGCGAGCCCGACAGGTTCCGCGCCCGACCTGTCGGGTTCGCGACAGGTTCTGCACGGAACCGGTGGGCCGGAGAGGAACACGGCCACTGCGCGGCAATGGGTCACAAGCGCCTCCGCCAAATCCGCAGCTAGATCCGGATGACATAACGCGCAGTTCTGGCGTACACCGCCGGAGGAAGCCCAGGGGTCCCGTCATGTCCCGTTTGAGTCATCCGATTTTCACCGGTCTCGTCGCGTTCCTGCCAAACTTGTCGCTTAGCCGACAGGTGTGCCCGATAGCTTGTCGCACACACGACAGGTTGCGTCCAGTGTCATTCCGGCCTTCTCACCGTCGCCGTCTGGTCGCTACGCTCAGCCTCAAGATGAGGCAGGATATCCCATTTATCACCGCTTATTGCCTTACTATCCTATCTATGTTATCATTGGTGCGGATGGCTATGCGTAGTCCAAGCCCGGTCTGAGATCGATCCATGATTCCCTGCTACCGCCACACCACCTGGAGCAGTCCGCGCAGGGAATCGACGGCGGTCAGTAGACGTCAAAGAAGGTGTGCTCGTGCCAGCATCCTACCGTCTTACGGATCTTGCCCTTCCCTACCTGCTGGATACTGACGATGTATCGCTAAGTGCCAAAGGTCTTTACCAGCTGGTCTGTCATCATCGGCCCAACTCCATTGCTCAGCTTGCGCTTGCATCGGGTCTCAGTCGAGAGACCGTCCGGCGCGAATGCATGGTCCTGAAAGACAAGGGTTGGCTCAAGCTCGAGGTTGTCAAGGCCAGACGCACGATTATTGTCCCCACTGCTCCGGATAAGCTGCAGAAGAAGCTCGCCAATGCGCTGACTAAGTGGAGGCATCTTTGGTTTCGCGTAGGCGAATCACTCATGAAAGTGCTGCTTGACAACACTGTTGCCTCCTACGAATACTTCGATAACTGTCGCCCGAGCGACATTGCCAATCCGAAGACCGGGCATCGATTGGAGTTCGATCGCCTGTATTACCCGGATGTGGCGTTCGAGTTCCAGGGGCCTCAACACCGACAACGTACCTCACTGCACCAGAGTGAGAAGGAGTTCATGGACGCGCAGGAGCGGGACTTAGTCAAAGCCGCTCTGGCGTCGAAGTCTGGAATTCAGGTCGTAGAAATTGTTGCAACCGACCTGACGATTGACGGGATTCTGGCCAAAATACCAGACGGTATGCCGCTTGTTCGAATTGATAGAGGATGCAAGTTCATCCGGCAGCTTAATCAGACGGGTTATGGCTTCATCGCCTACTGTAAGCGCAAGTCTCAAGAACGGAAGTAGGAATGAGAGTGGGCCAACTAACAAGAACACCTGCATCGTTCTCTGCCGGGACCGGTTCGGTCAAACCAACGCAACTCATGGCGGGTACTCCCACATTCGCAGTAGCGTAGCGTCTATCGGCTCAATTGCTTGACATGGCCAATCAGCCGACGACGACCCGTGGCTCATGTGCCGACTTGTCGTGTAGCCGACAGGTTCCGCGCCCGACCTGTCGGGCTGGCGACAGGTTCTGCACGGAACCGATGGGCCGGAGAGGAACACGGCCACTGCACGACAATGGGTCACAAGCGCCTCCGCCAAATCCGCAGCTAGATCCGGATGACATAACG
>DAOPWT010000061.1:0-1447 GCA_035351775.1 Bacillota bacterium
TAGTGAAGTCTGTGGAGCCCGGGGAAGGACAGGTCAAGGTATCCGGGTACGTCAGGTCACAGGTGCTGTACGTAGCCCGGGGTGAACCCGATTCTGCGGAGAGGGTCTCCATCGACGATCCCAGATTCGAGGTTGTTATTGCGGCCCCGGGAGTCAGTCCTGACGACGCTGCCACTGCCGAGGTTACGATAGCCCATTTTGAGGCAGAGAGCACCGGCGCCCGCACGTTGCAGCTCACCGCCGCTCTGGCAGTCTCAGCCCAAGCTTTCCGGGAGGTGGCTGTGGACGTCGCTGTTGCAGCCCAGGCCACGGGCGGATCGCGCATTACAGTCCATACCGAGAGCGTGACTTTGAGTCGGCCTATTGCGTCGCCGTCAGAACGCGTCCAGGTCGGGGAGACGCTCGGTATCCCAGAGGGCAATCCGCCGTGCATTCTGGATGCCAGGTCCTGTGGGGTTGCGGGCTGGGCTCGGGTCGCAGGTGTTCAGACATCCGACGGCAAGGTGTCGGTCGAAGGCGAGCTGGTGCTCGAGATAGCCTACGCCCCGGCAAGAGCGGCAGTGGCGGTGAACATTGTCAGGTTCGAACGAGTGCCATTCCACAAGTCATTTGACATCCCGGATGCCCGCAAGTCTATGGGCGCAAAGGCCCGGGTTGAGCTTGCGGAAGTTGTGGCGATACCCGTGTCGGACGGCGCTTTTCGGGTGGAAGCAGCAGTGGATGTGAGCATCGAACTCGCGGCCAGGGAGCGCGTGCCGGCGGTTGTGGAGATAACTTCGGAAACACAGGAGATAGTGGACACTGAGACCAAGTCCATCATCGTCGAGGAGATGGTGGGCGAGGGCGCCGTGGACATCGATGTGGAAGACACAGTCCCCATATCGGCGCTGGCGCAGCGCCGCTCGCTCACGGGCATGGAGGAGATCAAGGGAAGCCTGCGGCAGGTGGGCCTTTCAGAGGCGGAAGCATCCGACGGAGAGGCAACCGTGAGAGGACTGCTCAGATCCAGGGTATTCCTGAGCGACGTCGAGGAAGACGACGCGGGCACATTCCCGGTTGCTTTTGCGCTGGAGATGCCTGTGGAGTTTTCGGACTCCGTCGAAATTCCTGACGTGATCGAGGGCGACAGGATAGAAATCACGTCTGTGAGCGAGTCGGTCTTCGTGGAGAGGGCCGGTCCGGCAAAGCTCGATGTTCAGGGGTCCATCCGTATCGGCGTTGCCGCATATCGTCAAACCCGGGTATCGGTAGTGACGGCAGCCGAGACGATGACGCCCGTATCGCTTGACCCGTTCGCGATGACCTTCTACGTTGTGGGCGCGGGTGACACACTCCCGCGGATCGCGCGCAGGTATGGCGTTCCTCCCGACAAGATCGCGCTGGCCAACGGGATGGCTCAGACGGATGTACCTGAGCCGGGCCAGAAGCTCTACATCCCTGCGCGGAG
>DAOPWT010000061.1:1547-7341 GCA_035351775.1 Bacillota bacterium
CTGCGGCGGCGCGAGCGGGGACGGTTTCGTTGGTGGAGGAATTCCGCACTGTGCAGGAGAACAATAGTGCGGAACAGACCACTGCCGAGAGTGCCGCCTCGCCTCGCTACGCTGTGCTACGCTGTGCTGTGCTGTGCTGTGCCGTGCTGCGTGCTGGGGCCGGGGCCGGGCGCTCGTCGACTACCGGGAAAGCTAGGAAAGCGGGGAATGGGCGGTTGGATGTCTCTAGGTTCGTCAACTCACTCATGTCTGGCTACGAATATCGTGGCCAAGCTGTGCACTTGGAGACCATTCCCGCCAGGGATGCCAGCTACGGCCATGTGGATCCGCCCATAGCTCCGGCACTCTGGGACGCGCTGGCGCGCATGGGGATATCGTCTCTATATACTCACCAGGCCGAGGCGGTGCAAAGCGCCAGAAAGGGGCGTGACATCGTCGTTGTCACCTCCACAGCCAGCGGCAAGACGCTCTGCTACAACATCCCGGTCATCGAAGAGCTTCTGCGGGATCCTAAAGCCGCGGCACTGTACATCTTTCCCACCAAGGCTCTGGCTCAGGACCAGCAAAGAGGGTTGGCGCGACTTCGGGAACTGGAACCACGCCTGCCGGTGAGGTCAGGCACTTACGACGGCGACACTCCCGACTCGACTCGCCGGAAACTGCGGGAGGAGGCCAACATCATCCTCACCAACCCCGACATGCTCCACCAGGGGATACTCCCGTCCCATCCGAGCTGGCGGCGGTTCTTTGCCGGCCTGCGGTACGTAGTGATCGACGAAATACACGCCTACAGAGGCGTTTTCGGCTCCAACGTCGCCAACGTGATCCGGCGTCTGAGGCGCATATGCGCTCACTACGGGTCGGATCCCACGTTCATCTGCTGCTCTGCGACTATCGCCAACCCGCAGGAGCTAGCGGCGGGTATATGCGGAAAACCTGTTCAAGTTGTCGATAACGACGGCGCACCGCGCGGGGCCCGAAAATTCATGTTCTGGAACCCTCCGCGCCTTGACGGGAGCATGGAGCGGCGTAGCTCGAACAGCGAGGCCGAGCGTCTTCTGGTGCAGCTCATCATGTTGGGCATACCGACTATCACCTTTGTGCGAGCTCGGGTCGTGGCTGAGCTGATCTACAAGTACGCAGTGGAGAGCTTACGGAGGCAGGCCCCGTCGCTGGCGGGCAAGATCAAGCCCTACCGCGGCGGCTATCTGCCGAGCGAGCGACGGGAGATCGAGCGGCAGTTGTTTGCAGGCGAACTACTCGGTGTGGTGAGCACCAACGCTTTGGAGCTGGGAATCGACATAGGCTCCCTGGACGCAAGCTTGATTGTGGGCTATCCGGGCACCATAGCGTCAACCTGGCAGCAGGCAGGACGTGCGGGGCGCAAGGGAGAGGAATCACTTGCGGTCTTCATTGCGCACGACCTCCCTATCGACCAGTACCTGATGAGGCACCCGGAGTACTTCTTCGAGCGGTCGCCTGAGAACGCAGTCGTCAATGCGGCAAACCCGTATATCCTCGCCGGCCACCTGCGCGCCGCCGCAGTCGAACTACCGGTAACCGCGGCTGAGCTTGAGGCGTTTGGAGAGTATGCACCTGCGCTCATTGCCATCTTGGAGGATCGGGGCGATGTGATCCGCACTAAACGGGGTTGGCGATGGGCGGGGCGGGGGTTTCCCGCGAGTGATGTGAAGCTTCGGAACATGGCTGAGAACACATATACGATAATCGATACATCATCGGAGGCCGGGAATCGAGTCATAGGCACCATAGATGAGCTTTCCGCATTTGAGCAGGTACACCCGGAAGCTGTATACATGCATGAGGGCGAGACTTTTCTAGTGTCGGACCTCAATCTCACTGAGAAGACTGCCTATATACACAAAGCGGATGTGGACTATTTCACCCAGTCGGTGACCGAGACGAAAGTCCAGGTAGACGCGGGAGAGCAGGTCAAGGCCTGGCGTCGGAGTCAGGTCAATTTCGGCGATGTAACGGTCATGAGCCTCACTTACATGTTTCGCAAGATCAAGTTCTACGAGCGCGACAGCATAGGCTTCGGCAAGGTGAGCCTGCCCCAGCACGAACTGGCCACGGCCGCTGCGTGGTTAGAACTGCCTGAAAGTGCAGCGCGGCTTGTCGCAGGGTTCGGACGCATCGCCACAGAGGGGCTCATAGGCATCGGAAACGCGGCATCGGCCGTGATTCCCCTGTTTGCCATGTGCGACCCGATGGATATCGGCACTGCAGTGGATTCGGCCAACACCGGCGTGCCGACATTGTTCATATACGACCGGCATCCCGGGGGCGTGGGATTCGCCCAGAAATCGTACAACATGATAGAGGAGGTCATGGAGGCCTGCCTCAATCTCATTGAGAACTGCACGTGCGAGGATGGGTGCCCATCATGCGTCGGCTCGCCCATTCCGCCTTACGCTCAGCATGACCCGGACGCGACTCCGCGCGGCCGAATTCCCGACAAGGAGACCGCCCTGGTAATCCTGCATGAGCTGCTTGAGAAGGAACCATACGTGCCGACTAGACCGCCGGTGTGGGCCGACTGGGGCGGCGCGGGGGTTGGCGCCGGCATGGACGCTGCCGCTGCTGCGGGTGATGCTGCTGACGGCGGTGCGACCGGCATGGGGGTACGTGGAGTGGATCAGCGTGCACCAGGCCTGCCCGACCATGATGACCGTACGGTTCAGGTGGTGGTGAAGCCGCTGCCTGAGGGAGTGGAACGGCGCATCCGGAAGATGATGGAACGTGCCGCCTCCCAGCATAAGGCTAGATGAATTTGCCTGCAAGCCCTTTATCGTGTAGAATGTCTGTGAAATGTGATCGTTGACAGTGGCGCGCGTCGAGCGTATACTCATGCAGTAACAGCGTAACAAGATTTGAAAGGAGCTGTGTCTAGTGAGAAGACTATCCTCCGTGTTCCTTTTGTGCATGGCACTTACTCTTGTTATCGGGACTACTGCTGCCATTGGGGCGAAACCCGTTCTGAAAGTTGGCACGAGCGCCGATTTTCCGCCCTTTGAGTACCAGGATGAGAAGACCGGGGCTTACCTTGGGTTCGACATTGACCTCATCCGTGCCGTGGGCGCTGCTGCAGGCATGGAAGTCCAGATCGTGAACACCGCCTGGGACGGCCTAATTCCGGGCCTGCTCACCGGCAACTACGATTGCATCATGTCGGCGATGACCATCACCGACGAACGCCTGAAGGCTGTGGCTTTTTCGGATCCGTATTTTTCGGCCGGGCAGGTCATAGTGACCCGTGCCAAGGACTCTGCGGTCCAGACTGTGGAGGATCTTGAGGGCAAGAAGATATCGGTGCAGATCGGCACTACCGGCGACCTTGCAGCCTCGGACATAAAGGGCGCGACGGTCAAACGCTTCAACATGGCGCCTGATGCCATTCAGGAAGTTAGAAACGGCGGTGTCGCGGCCTGCATAATCGACTTGGCGGTTGCGGCTGAGATCGCTAAAGAGTATAAGGACATCAAGTTCGGCGAGCCTTTTACAATGGAGTATTACGGTATTGCCATCCGCAAGAACAACGCCGACCTAATCAAGAAGATCAACCGCGCGCTGGCGTCTATTAAGGCTTCCGGTGAGTATGACAAGATATACGCCGATTGGTTCGGGGCGAACTGACGCGGGCCATTGAGGTATCGATGAGGTATCGAGGTTGATCCACCATGGGCTGGCCACGGCGGTGTAGGAACCGCCGGTGGCCAGTCTTCATGAGATGCGACACGATGGAGGAATCGATGTGGCGCTCGACTTTTCGATAATCCCGGGCATTATGCCCGCACTGCTTCTGGGCACGCGTCTCACTGTTGAACTTGCGGTTATCGCGGTCGCGATCGGCCTTATCATCGGATCGTTCGCCGGAATCGCCCGGGTAGGCGGCAATCGCGTGGCGCGCATCGTCACCAGCGTCTACGTCGACTTCATCAGAGGCACTCCGCTCTTGGTGCAGTTGTTCCTTGTATACTTCGGTCTGCCTACATTGATACGCCGCCCTGTGCCTCCTTTCATTGCCGCGATCACCGCGATGGGCGTGAATAGCGGTGCGTACATCGCAGAGATCGTGCGGGCCGGCATACAGTCGGTGGACCGGGGGCAGATGGAGGCGGCACGGTCGCTGGGTCTGACCTACTCCCAGTCCATGCGGTACATCATCTTTCCACAGGCCTTGAGGCGGATAATACCCCCTCTGGGGAACGAGTTCATTGCGATGCTGAAGGATTCGTCCTTAGTGTCAGTGATAGCACTGGAAGAACTGCTCCGCAAAGGGCAGGTAGTGATCACCCGAACGTTCAGGCCCTTTGAGGTGTACATGGTCGTAGCGCTGATCTACTTGGCGATGACGCTTGCAATTTCCAGGCTTGTGGCCTGGTCTGAGAGGAGGTTGAGGGTGGTTGATTAGGACCGTTGGGCTCCAAAAGTCTTTCGGCAGCAACCACGTGCTGCGGGGGATCGATGTGGCCATCGAGCCGCATGAGGTGGTCGTGGTCATAGGTCCGTCCGGCTCCGGAAAGAGCACATTCCTGCGCTGCCTCAACCTTCTGGAGAGACCCACCGCCGGCCAGGTCTTCTTCCGCGGTCACTGCATAACTGATCCGCATGTCAACGTGAACGAAGTGCGGCGCGAGATGGGCATGGTGTTCCAAAGATTCAACCTGTTTCCTCACATGAGCGTGATAGACAATATCACGCTGGGGCCGATGAAAGTGCGCGGCGCATCTTTGGAAGAGGCCAGGCAGACTGCCAGGGATCTTTTGAGGAAAGTGGGAATTGCGGAAAAGGAGAATGATTACCCGTCTGAGCTGTCGGGCGGGCAGCAGCAGCGCGTGGCTATCGCCCGTGCGCTCGCGATGAAGCCTATGGCTATGTTGTTCGATGAAGCCACATCGGCGCTTGACCCGGAGATGATCGGCGAGGTGCTGGACGTCATCCGCAAGCTTGCAGAAGAGGGCATGACAATGGTGGTTGTCACCCATGAGATGGGTTTCGCGCGCGAGGTGGGCGACAGGGTCCTTTTCATGGATGAAGGCGTGATTGTCGAAGAGGGCACGCCCGAGCAGGTGCTGGGCAAGCCTCAAAACCCCAGGACACAAGCGTTTTTGAGCAAGGTATTGTAGCGCGGCGAGTGCGCGAATAGTGGGCGAGCCCTCCGTCGTAGGAATACGAACGGAGGGATGTCTTTTATGGCCACAAATGCGTCGAAGCGGAAGGCAAGGGTGCGTGTTGCGGGCGGCGCGCGCAGCTCGGGAGTGATGCGAGCGGTGGTCTGGCCGCCGACCTGCCCTTGGCCAGGGGTGTGGCTGTGGCCTGGACCGTTCGGGACCGAGGGCGCCATGGGCCCTGTAGGTCGCGGAGGAACGGACGGGGCCGGCGCCCCGGAACGGTCTCCAGAATGGTCTGGGGCAGAGTTTCGGAGGGCGCTTTGGATCGCGATAGCCATCGCGGTGGCGGGACTTGTGCTCGGAACCCTGATTGCAGCCTGGGCAGGCGGCGTGATTCCCGGTCCGGCCAGGCTGTTTGGCCTCGTGAAGCGATCGGCGCCTCCCTTTGGAGGGTCGCGGGCGGAATCGCCCGGCGGGTCGCCTGAGGGGCGCACTCCTGCCAAACCTGGGCCATTGCCGGAGCGACCGTCGCCGGGATACCCGGCGCCTGGAATTGACGGCAGGACTATCAGCGGCGATCGCCTGCGCCTAGAGGATTGCGCAGGCGATGTAGTGGTGATCACGTTCTTCAGCACCGCATCGGGCGCCAGCCTTGCCCA
>DAOPWT010000061.1:7441-9304 GCA_035351775.1 Bacillota bacterium
ACTCGATTTTTGACGTTAGTTTCCGAGATATCCTCAAAAATTGAGTACATCGATTTCGGATGGCCACCGGACCGCCTTCGGATCGCGAAAATCGGGGGTATCCGGCCCGAGCGGACATCGCGACCTGTAGAGCGAAAGGCATTATCACCCATGATATGGCGGGACTTGGAAGCGGCGTGCGGAATGTGGCGCTGGTTGTCAGCTATTCGCCATATAATAGGACATACCTGGCCTTCGAATGAGCCCCGGGCAACCCCATTTGTTCATCGACCAACTGGATGTACTCAAAAACTGAGTACATCGGCCCAAACTATCGTCAAAATCTGCTGATATCCCTGCACGGATACCCCCAGGGGTATCCCAGAACCACCACGGCCCCACCGCACCAACGCCCCACGGCGCGACTGCCGCATGACCCCACGACCCCAACGACTGACTTGACTGATTGTGACCGCCGGGCCCAAGCACACGTGCTTGCTTCGACCTCCGGGGCACCCCATCCTGGCCAACCTCCGATGCCCGGGTCAGCGCTTCTCGGCCCGCGCTGCTGCCCGCCGTCCGAACAGCTGCTTGAAGACGAACGGCGCTCCCAGTGTGGCCCAGACGGCTACGGCCAAGTAGCGAAGCATGTTCCAGAACGCGGTGTCGGGGAAGACCGCCTTGAGACCGTACCTGACCCCCATCAACCCGGCCATGCCCAGCGCGACCTTGACGACCTGAATCGGTAGGCTCGCGCGAACGTCGTACTTCACATACGCCGCCTCGAGGGTGTAGCCAATTCCCGCTCCCGCCAGGAAGCCGAGTACTTGGGCGACCTCCTGAGTGAACGCGGGGTTTCGGGGCGCGGATAGAGCGAACGCGAGGCCGGGAAGCGCGATGGACACGGCCAGCTGGAGGCCTATTCGGCTCCTGCCTTGCGCGCTCAATTTCTGCAAGCGTCGCTCGATTTCTGCGTACGCAAGGGCGATGGCAACGCCCAGTGCAGCACCCGCCAGCACGTCGGTGGGATAATGGCAAGTGGCGTACACTCGCGTGAAGGCTACGACCACGACCACCGCTATCCCGGTCGCCGCGATCCACTTCAGCCGCACACTGCGCGCAAGATATGTCCAGAAGACGGATGTGCCTTGAGCATGCCCGCTGGGGAATGAGTATCCCGTCCCCGTCAGTTTCAGGTACTCCGGCGCGTTGAGGTGAGGGAAGGCGACGTAGGGACGGATTCGGCACACGATGAACTTTATCCCCACGTTTATGTAGTTGGAGACCGACAGCACTATAGCCAGGCTGAAGCCGAGCGATTTGCTGACGCACCAGTAGAGTACTGGTATCACAATCATGTAGAATGTTGTCGAGCCCAGATCCGTCACGACTTTGATCACCCTGTCAAGCCCGGGGGTTGCGATGCTCCTCAAAGACTCGAACACTGTGACACTATCCAATACCGATCACCTCCGGGGAATGACGTTCTTCGCACAGGCCGAGAATCCTGTGTGTCTGGCAAAGGAATGAGCTTCTGTGATTGTAAGCCTTGGAGACTTGATGGTCGACGCGTACTTCCAAATACCCGACAGACGAAACCCGCGCACTGATACCCGGGGGCGAGTGGAGTTGGCTGCAGGTGGGTCGGCTGCCAATTTCGCTGTATGGATCGCGCGCCATGGGCGTAGGTCGGGCTTGATAGGCCGCGTAGGCGACGACTTCCTGGGGCGGGCGCTGGTCGCCGACCTGAAACGTGAAGGTGTGTGCCCGTACCTCGCTTTCGATCCCGATCCGGAGCACGGCACGGGTCGGGTGGGAGTGATTGTGGCAGCCGACGGCGAGCGCGACATGGTATGCGACCGACGGGCCAACGCGCGCCTGTCG
>DAOPWT010000062.1:0-3529 GCA_035351775.1 Bacillota bacterium
ACACCGGCTTTGAAAGCGGCCAGAATATCTGGAACAGAATCCGATAGTCGGAGCAGCCGTCGATTCTTGCCGCGTCGATCAGGTCTTGAGGAAGCGACCTGAAGAACTGCCTGAACACGATGATCCCCATGTTGCTTATCATCGCCGGGATGATAAGGGCACGGTAGCTGTCGGTCCATCCAAGCCTGACCACCAGGATGTACATTGGTATCAGAAGCAGTTGCCCCGGGATCATCATTGTGAGCAGCACCAAGTTGAGGATGGAGTCCCGCCCCAAAAATCTCAGCCTCGCCAGGGCATAGCCAACCATGGAGCTGAGCACGAGCACTGAAGCGGTCGCCGTAATGGACACTAGCCCCGAGTTAAACAGAGCCCTCGCGATGGGTATCTGCCTGAAGACTGCCCTGTACCCCCGAACTGAGAAGTTCTTGGATATGAGCGCCAAGGTTCCGATTTCATTCTCAGGCTTGAGCGACGCCGAGGCCATCCACAGAAACGGATAGATGAAGGTGAGAGCGGCAACGGTCAGCAATATGTAGCCCAGCGCCCTTGTGAGATTACGCATTAATCACACCCCCGCCTCGCTACGCCGGCTGATCAGTGTCGAGCAACTTGCGTTGGATGAACGTGACCACAAATATCATGATGGCCAGCGCAAATCCGATGGTAGCAGCATAACCCATCCTGAGAAACTGGAATGCCTGCTTGTACAGGTAAAGCACCACTGACAGAGTGCTCTCGGCCGGGCCGCCCCCGGTCATGACGAAGGGCTCGATAAAGAGGCTGAATCCGCCGATGGTAGAGAGGATCACTACCAGCAGCATGACCGGCTGTAGCAGAGGAAGGGTTATTCGCCAGAACTGCTGATACCGGTTGGCTCCGTCGATGCTTGCCGCCTCGTACAACTCCGCCGCCACGTTCTGCAGGCCGGCCAGAAACAGGACGATGTAGAAGCCCATGTTCTTCCACGTGGCCATTATGGCAATCGAGTATATGGCCCAAGCCGGATCGGTAAGCCACGGCACCGGCTGCATTCCAATGCGAGTGAGCACTAGGTTGAGTATCCCGGCGTCAGTGGAGTATAGTTGCTGCCACAGAATCGTGACAACTGCTCCGGATACGACGAATGGCAGGAAGAAGGCTCCCCTGAAGAACGACCTGAACTTGATGGGACCATTCAGGATTACCGCGATCAGGAGCGATAGGACGATCTGCAGTGGAATATGGAGGGCTAGAAATCTGAGGGTGTTGACAACTGCGGTCCAGAAGGTCGCGTCTCGAAACAGCCTCTGTATGTTCCTGATTCCGATGAACTCCATCGGGGTCACGATGTCCCATCTGTTAAACACCAGAACAAACGCGAACACCAGGGGGTATGCCGTGAAAAGCAAGAAGTGGAGGATGTAGGGCAGCACCATCACGTACCCCGCCTTATCGCTCGTTCGGTATTGCTCCCTGAGCCTCCCGAGCATACGTATCACCTCCGGCGCAGGATTACTCTTGCTGTGTCGGCCCAGTGGACCCGCGCACGATCAGCTCGGTGCAGACCGTTATCTTGTAAGGAGCGTAGTCAGAACCGCCGTCTATCAGCTCTGAAAGCAGCCTTGCCGCGTGACGGCCAAGATCCGTCTTGTCGACCCGAACGGTGGTCAACGGAGGACTCGTATGAGCGGCCGCCTCTACGTCATCGAAGCCCACAACCGACAGATCCCGTGGGATAGCGAGCCCGAGGGTGAGGGCGGCTTTCATCACTCCGAGGGCCAACGGATCGTTGGCGGCGAAGATCGCTGTCGGCTTTCTGGACCTGCTCATGAGGCGTGTAGCAGCTTCGAACCCGCCTTCCACGCTGAAACTGGATACATCCTCATAGATGACCGATAGCTCCTGCCGTACCGGCAGCTCATGCGCCTCCATGGCCTGCCTGTAGCCTTGATACCTTTCGAAAAGAGAGCTGTGGGTCAGCGGGCCCGACACGAACGCGATGTCTGTGTGGCCCAGGTCTATCAGGTGCTCTACCGCGTCCCTCGCTCCTGCCGTGTTGTCAGTCATCACACACGGCACCTTGGGAGAGACGATGTTATTGTCTACGAGCACGAGAGGAATCTCCAGCGACACGATGCGGTCGATGTACTCACGGCCAACATCGCACCCGGCGAGTATGAGGCCATCTGCACGCCGACCCGAAGCAAACCCCTGTATCGCGGCCATATCCTCATCCCGCTCACCCAGGGTCGAGAAGAATACCTGGTATCCCTCTTGCCGCAGGCCTTCCTCGACACCCACCATCACGAGGCCGTAGAACGGATCCGACACCAGGGATCGCAGGCGCCTGTTGAACATAATGCCGATGGTGTTCGTCCGCCGCCTGGAAGTCGCCTGGACTGAGCCCGCCTGATAATCAAGCTCCCTGGCAATGTCGAAAACCCGCTGCCTCGTCTGCTGGCTGATACGTCCCTTCATGTTGAGGGCCCTCGACACAGTCGACACCGACACGCCGGCCCTTCTCGCTACATCTTCAATCGTTACGCCCATTTTGAAACGTCACCCCGAGTTCTATGGTATCGTAATTTGCTCATACTTTTGCGCATTGTTTTGCACTATTCCATGTTCCCTGGGGCAAAATCCGCAAGATCCGCTGCGGCTACCCCGATCGAGGTGTCGGCCGCGCCGTAATAGACGTAAACCACGCCTCCGGCCACCACTTGCCCACAGCTGAACACCACGTTAGGTACCCAACCCACCCGCTCCCACTCAAGCTCCGGCTCAAGTATGGGTTCGCTCTGTCGACAGATCACTCGCGTGGGATCCGCCGAGTCAAGGAGCGCCCAGCCCAGCCTGTATGTGTTGGACGGATCTACGCCGTGATAGACCAGTGCCCATCCATGCGCTGTCCTAAATGGCGGCCCTGCAATGCCGATGCGCTCAGATTCCCATGAATTCGGCACCGTTTTCATCACGACCGTATGATCTGTCCAGGTCACGAGGTCGTCGGAGAACGCCATCCAGACATCTGGCCACCTGCGATGTAGCATGGCGTACCTTCCATTCACCTTGGCAGGAAACAGCGAAGCGTCCTTGTTGGGCTCATCGAGCACCACGCCCAAGCGCGACCAATTCACAAGGTCCTCGGAGCTTGCCATGGATATTCGGAAATCCCCATCGAAACGGGCGCCATAGGCCGTGTACATCATGTAGAACGTATTCTCGTTCTCTACCTGCACGATCCGCGGATCTTCCACACCGCGCCGCTCCTGCGCGCCCTCGCCTTCGAACACCGGCCCATCATGCCGCACGAAGTCCACGCCATCAAGGCTGATCGCGTGGCCCATGCGGGATACATAGTCGCCGAACCTGTCGTGACTCGGCAGATCGCAGGCGCGGTAGATCAGATGGAAGACCCCGTCTTTGCCTATGGCGCCGCAGTTGAACACGGCAGACCGCTCCCATCCGTGCTCGGGCAGGGGGCGCAGAATAGGCCGGCCAGAGAGACGCTCGAGTCGCACCATTTCCAGACCTCCATCAGTGCTAT